>DATEMS010000037.1:0-3296 GCA_035275465.1 Rhizomicrobium sp.
GGACCAGGATGTAATCGCCCTTGGCGACCTTGCGTGGCGTACCGCCTTCGATTGACGTGCCGGCTTGGGTCATGGCGCCGGGCATAGCGGGTTTTTCTCCCATCAGCTTGCCGCCGGTGATCAGGGTGCAGCTGCCTTCGATGATCTCGATCAGTTCGGCCTGGGTGGGATGAAGAACGGGCGGCCTGGTGGCGGTGCGATATTCCAGCTGAAACGGATAGCCCTCGTCATTCACCACCAGCAGGTTGGTGCTGCCGCCCTTATGTTCGGCCTTGGCCTTGGCGATCAGGGACTGCACTTCGGCGCTGGAGGCATAGAGTTTGGTCGGCGCTGTTGCCTCCTGCGCCAGGGCGCTGCCCGAAGTGAGCAGGGGGGTGAGCAAAAGGGCGGCGAAAAGCTTCTTCATGTTTTTCTCCCAAAAAATAACCTTGGCACGATACTGTCATACTTTATCGCGGGCTGCGTGGCTCGCCCAAGCTCGCGGCGGTGAATAGACTTGTGCCCGCCCAAGGGCACGGTGCCGGCAAAGCCCGCGCATGCGCCGCCAAACCCCAGCCAGCCCTGCGCATTTGCTGAAGACGATCTCCCAAACCCATGTTTTGTTTGGTAAAAATACCCCGGAATTGGCGCTAAACAGCCCGCGCCGAAACGGGAAAATGGGTGTAGTATGGGGTGGCAACTTTTCTTCCGGGAGATTCTGGATGAGGGTTTCAACTCTGCTTTTCACCAGCCTGCTTGGCGCGACCGCCGCCTGTACCAGCGCCCAGGGCCAAACCGTCATAACCGTCGGCGCGGGCAAGGCTCATGACTGTTTCACCCATGCCAAGACCGGCAATCGGTTGCCAGAAGGCGTGGCGATCTGCAATGCCGCGCTGGAGCAGGATTTGCTGGCCCGAAAGGACCGGGCAGGGACCTATGACAATCGGGGAGTGATCCTGGATATGCTGGGCCGCACCGATGAGGCGGAAGCCGATTTCAACATGGCGATCTCGTTGGATCCCACGCTGGGCGATCCTTACGTCAATCTGGGTGCGAGTTTGATCAAGAAGGGCCGGTATGAAGAAGCCTTGGTCCAGATCAACAAGGGCATCGAGCTGGGCGTGGCCTACGCCCATATCGGCTATTACGACCGCGCCGTGGCCCTGCAGATGTTGGGCCGCTTCAAGGAAGCCTATTACGACTATAAGAAGGCGCTGGAGCTGGAACCCAATTTCCAAATGGCGAGCGAAAGGTTGAAGGATTTCACCGTCACCCGCGCGCCCGGCCCAAAACCTGGTTAAGGAGACTGGCGGAACTTTCGCGCCGGTTTAACCACCCGCACTATTACGGATTGACTGTGGCGGTCGTCCCCGGCTGAATAGGTCCAGAGGCTGTGGGGCGTCGGTATCTCCATATACCGCCAAAGCTTCTCGGAAGGCCCGGTTAGCGTACCCTCGCGCCGGGCCTTTTTGCTGCGCCCACTTTTTGCCGGACATATGGGTGCTATAGTCCAAGCCATGAGCAAAGCCGTGCGCGACAGTGACGACGTTGCGGAACTCAAGCAACTCTATGACCGGTTGGCGCTGGCGATTGAGCGCGCCGCCGCCACCATGCATATAAGGGGCGCGGATTCGACCGCCTTCACGGTTGAGGACACCAAATGCGTCGCCTTGTGGGATCGCATCCGCGCGCTGATGGCTAAAGACAGATAATGCGCAAGACCGGTTTGGCCTGAAGGCGAATGACCGGAACGGGGGAGCGATGCGGCATATGCACGACGATTTGGGTTCGGACGATCTGACGCCGGTCGATGGGGTGAGCGACATCCATCTGGAATTCGACGGCATGCGCGCCCATTCCAACAGCCCCAACGGCGATTTCATCTTCCGCTTTGTGCAGCGCCGCGATGGCCAGGAGAAAGTCGTCGCCACCATGACCTTTCCGGTCCGCGACAATCATGACGGCCATCCGGGCATGATGGCGCGCGCCTATGACCAGATGATCTCGGTGCTGCGCCAGGGCCTGCACACTGCCGCCAAGATGCGCAGCTATTACCGGCAGGAATCGGCGAACCGCTATCCGCGCGGTCCGTTCCGGCCGCCGGGGATTTAGAGCAGGGCGGCTCAGCCTTCGACAGGCTCAGGGTGAGGGAATGGAAAGCAGTCCTTATTTTCGCCGCGAAAAGGCGACCACGAAGAACACCGCCGCGGCCAGGAGAGACAGTGCGCTCAGCGCGCCGATGCTGACGGACCGCCAGAAGGGGCTGACATGGAAAACCTGGAAAAACGCCGCCACACCGATGGCCAGCAGCACCAGGCCCAGCGCGAAATCCTTCAACTTGCCCATTGCGCCTCCTTTCCCAGCCCGGGGTTTTTAAAGCAGCGCGGCGCGGCGCACCATAGGCGCGGGCAGGCGGGCCTGTGATTCAAACGATGAGCCTTTGCCTAAAATGCGAAGGATCAGGCTTGTGTTTTTGAGGTCAGGGCCGCGGTGAAAAAGATCGCCGCGCCGGCCAGGCACGCCACGCCCAGCGCGACGGTGCTGGCGAACTTCAACACCGGATCGAACGGGTTGATATGGACAAAGCCCGCCACGCCGATGGCCGAAGCCCTTGGGTTCGCACGCATTTGCCGGCAATCATATCGGTAACTTGTCATGGCCCACCGGAGTGTGGGCCATCCAGTTGCAACGCGCAATGTTGCGGCAATGGAGGCTGCGTCACCTGGGTGGCCCGCATTCGCGGGCCATGACAGCGTATATGAATTTCCAATTGAGTACGAACTCTAACCCGGGGAAATCAGCTTGCGCTGCGCGGCAATCGCTTCTTCCAGCGAAGCGCGCTTGCGCGCGTCGGTCTCGCTATTCAGCTGCGCCTGCAGCTTGGCGATGGTGCCATGGGCGGCCCACTCATTCTGTCTTTGCGAGACTGTCTTGTCGGCCATGCAGGAAGAGTCTGCCCAAACCAGGGACAAGTCAATCAACGCCCCTGGTGGCGCTGCATCCGGGCCTTGGGCGGCTTGGGGCCCTGTTTTCCGC
This sequence comes from Rhizomicrobium sp., assembly GCA_035275465.1. Lineage (GTDB taxonomy): Bacteria > Pseudomonadota > Alphaproteobacteria > Micropepsales > Micropepsaceae > Rhizomicrobium. The sequence goes on from DATEMS010000037.1 coordinate 3,016, forward strand.
CCTTGGCTTGCAGGAAATTCTCATGGGGCTTGGGCTGGGCGGCCTTGAGCGCGGCCTGTTGTTTGCGGCGCTCGATTTCCTTGTCGCTCAATTTATCGGCCATGGTGCAATGGATCTCCTTGCGTGGCGGGTGTGGCTTGCGTGACGGGTTCGCTAAAATATGAATGAATGTATGACGCCCCATGGTAACAGACATTTTAGGGGCTGTAGGTAGTTTTACGCATCGAACCCGTCGCTCTGGTCCAGGTTCGATTTGTGGCGTATTTGCCCCGTCCGGCCCC
>DATEMS010000038.1:0-23752 GCA_035275465.1 Rhizomicrobium sp.
CTCCGGCCGTTCGCCGCGCTCGCGGTCCCGGTTGCGGCCACGCCCGCCCCGGCGGCGACGGCGGCGGCCGCCTTCACGGCCTTCGCGCTCGCCTTCCGGCCGGTCAAAGGACCGCGGTTCGGAAGCGTCAGGCGCCTCGGCGGTGTCTTCCTCCGCCATTTCTTCCTCGTCGGGCTCTTCGACATAGTCCGGTTCGGGCTCGCTGGAGGGAACGAAGCCGGCTTCGATGCTGACCGCAGACGGGCGCGGGCGTTCGCTGGGATCGCGGCTCTTGGTGCGTTCCAGTTCGAAGGTTCCGGCGGCAAGACCTTCCTTGGGCTCAAAGGAAATCTCCATACCGTGTTCGGATTCGATCCGCGACAATTCATGGCGCTTCTGGTTGAGAATATAGAGCGCGACTTCGGCTGCGATTTTGACCGTGACGGCGGCTGCGCGGTTTTTCTCGCCTTCCTCTTCCAGCCCGCGCAACACGCGCAGCGCCGTGGATTCGGTGGAACGCACCAACCCGACGCCGGCGCAATGCGGACAGGTGACGGTCGATCCCGCAATCACGCCCGCCCGCAGCCGTTGGCGCGACATTTCCATCAGGCCGAACTGGGAAATCTTGCCGATCTGCACCCGGGCGCGGTCGTTCTTGACGGCGTCGCGCAGGCGTTTCTCGACCTCGCGATCGTTGCGGCTTTCTTCCATGTCAATGAAGTCGATGACGATCAGGCCCGCCAGGTCGCGCAAGCGCAGTTGACGGCCGATTTCGCTGGCGGCTTCCAGGTTGGTCTTGCGCGCGGTTTCTTCGATGGAATGTTCGCGGGTGGCGCGCCCCGAATTCACGTCGATCGAGACCAAAGCTTCGGTCTGGTTGATGACGATATAGCCGCCCGATTTCAGGGTGACGGTGGGCGAGAACATGGAATCGAGCTGGGACTCGATATGCATGCGCTGGAACAGTGGCGCCGTGTCCTTGTACTGATGGACATGCTTGGCATGGCTGGGCATCAGCATGCGCATGAAGTCCTTGGCGTTGCGGAAGCCGGTCTCGCCCTCCACCACAACGTCCTGCACATCCTTGGTGTAGAGATCGCGGATGACGCGCTTGATCAGATCGCCTTCCTCATAGACGCAGGCCGGCGCGTTGGAGGACAGGGTCTTTTCCCGGATCGTGTCCCACAGCCGCAGCAGATAGTCATAGTCGCGCCGGATCTCGAGCCGGGTGCGGTTTTCGCCCGCCGTGCGGATGATCAGACCCATGCCCTCGGGCAGTTCCAGGCCCTGGGCGGCGCTCTTCAGCCGCTTGCGGTCCGCCGCATTGGTGATCTTGCGCGAAATGCCGCCGCCGCGCGGGGTGTTGGGCATCAGCACGCAATAGCGTCCGGCCAGCGACAGATAGGTGGTCAGCGCCGCGCCTTTGTTGCCGCGTTCTTCCTTGACCACTTGCACCAGGATGATCTGGCGGCGCTTGATAACTTCTTGAATTTTGTAGTGCTTGCGGCGCACCCATTTTTGCGACGGGCGCTGTGCCTGCAGGGCCTGGGCTTCGCTGCTTTCCCCTTCCGCGGGCGGCAGCAATTCGCCCTCGATCACTTCCGTGTCGCTGACCGGGGTCTGGGCCTCGACGGGTTCGATCTCGCCTTCATTCTCCTCGGCCGCTTGCGCGGCGGCGATGTCGGGATCGCCCTGATAGTCGCTTAAGCCCTCGGCACCGGCGTCCGACTTGGTTTGGGGCAGCTCGTCGTCATGATCGTGCTCGACCACCGCGCCGCCATGATTGACGAACACATCGTCATGTTCGCTGTCGGATTCCTCGTCCGCCGCCGGTTCGAAGGCGGGTTCGCTTTCGTCGCTCTCCGGCGCCGTGTCCAGCGGCACCAGGGGCGCCATCTCGGCCTGCTCTTCGCTGTCGCTTTCCTCTTCGTCCTCTTCGCTTTCCCCATCGTCCTGCTTGGCGCCGGTGATCTCGAAACTTTCGATATCGTCTTCCTGGCGGCGGCGGGCCTCGGCTTCCTGTTCGGCCAAGAGCGCCTGACGGTCGGCCACGGGAATCTGGTAATAGTCGGGATGGATTTCCGCAAAGGCCAGGAAGCCTTGGCGGTTGCCGCCATATTCGACAAAGGCGGCCTGCAGCGACGGTTCGACCCGCGTCACCTTGGCAAGATAGATGTTTCCCTTGAGAGGCCGCTTGGACGCGGCCTCAAAGTCAAATTCCTCGACTTTGGAACCGTCGAGAACGACCACCCGTGTCTCTTCCGGGTGGCTGGCATCGATAAGCATACGCTTGGTCATGGAAATCTCCGGCGCGCGCTGACGCAGAGCCGGCGGCATGGGATGCGGCGGGCTGATGGCGCGAATGGTTGGTGGAAGATGGGCGCGCAAACCCTTCCGTCGGAACGGCCATCAGACTCAAAAAGGTCTGTGCCGGGCTGGGATGCGCAAATTTCACTGTCATGGCTACTTCTGGGCCTTGCGGCCAAACGGGTTACCCTGAGGGGCCTTCGGGGCCCGCGTGGGTCGCGGGGCATGCCAGCCGGTCAGGGGCGGTACGGCGACCCGCGCGACTCATGCACGCGCTGCCGATCACACTTTTTGTAGGGTGCCGGGGAGGTTTCAACAAGCGATTAATGGGCCGTGCCCGCCGCCCGCCGTGACTGACAATTATTACTGTTGTATTTCAAATACTTAGTTAAATCTTGGACCAGCCGCCGCCATAGCTTGTTCCGCCCAGCGCCGACACGCGGTGCGCTTGGCGGCCGAACCGCATGGGCGAGGCGTCGGCGGCCGTGCGCTCCTAACCATTGCGCGCGCCTCTTCAAGAGTTGCGGAAAAATCATTTGTGTCCAGAACCATCGGCAATCCTTGAAGGTTGCGACCCGGGCAGCGCGAACTGGCAAAAGCGAACCGGTGCAACAAACACCCCATGCTATTCTCGGCCATCCGATTCGGAGCCGTGTGTGCGTCTTGTTGCAGGTTCAGTATTAGCCGTCGTCTTGCTGGCGGCGGCGGTCTTGCGGGCGGACGGCGCCGAAGACGCCATCAGCCGCTTGATGCGCGCCCAGGACGAGCCCGCCCGCGATCTGCCGGTGGCGCCCCCCAAGCCGCTGCCGCAACCCGTCGCCGGTCCCAGCATAGGGACGGTGCCGCGGGGAGCTTTGCCCATCGTGATGAGTGCGCGCATCGGCGAGCATCAGGACCGCACCCGGCTGGTGATTGAATTGTCCGATCCCATAAACCTGCGTGCCTTTGCGCTGGCCAATCCCGACCGGGTGGTGATCGACATGCCCGAAGTGTCCTGGCGGCTGGGCGCGCCGCCGCGTCCCAGCGGCTTTGGCGCCATCAAATCCTATCGCTATGGCCAGTTCCGCACCGGCAATTCGCGCATGGTGATCGATCTCAGCCAGCCGGTCTCGGTTTCCGACACTTTGGTGATGCCGCCCTCCGCGGGGTTTGGCTACCGCGTGGTGATCGATCTTTTTCCAACCACCCGTCCCAAATTCGACGCCCAGGCGGGCTGGCCGGCCGACCTGAAGAAGCGTGAGAGCGATGCGGAAAAACTGGTGGCCTTGATCGCCGCGCAGCAGTCGCCTGCGGCGCGCAGCGCCGGGAAGAAGATCGTGGTTCTGGATCCCGGCCATGGAGGCCTGGATTCCGGCGCCATCGGCGTGAACGGTTTGATGGAGAAGGACTTGGCGCTGGCGCAGGGCTTGCGTTTGGCGCGCGTGTTGCGCCAGCGCGGCTATACCGTGTTCCTGACGCGCGAGAATGACAGCTTTGTTCCCCTGCGCCAGCGGGTCGCTATCGCCCGCGCCAACCGGGCGGATTTGTTCATCGCCTTGCACGCCGATTCCCATCCGGATCCCCAAACCACCGGCACCTCGATCTATACTCTCAATGACGGACGCTCCGACCGTGAAGCCTCGGCGCTGGCCATGCGCGAAAACCAATCCGACATCATCGCCGGCGTGGATTTGTCGGGCGGGAACAGTCCGGTGGCGCCCATCCTGATCGGTCTGGCGCAACGCGACACCCGCAACAAATCCTCCGAGTTCGCCACCAACGCGCTCAGAAGCATTGGACAGGTGACCGATCTTTTGGCCAGAAGCCCGCATCGCAGCGCAAGCCTGGCGGTGCTGGTGGCCCCCGATGTTCCCGCCGTCCTGATCGAGCTGGGCTATCTGTCCAACCGCAACGATGCCGCCCGGATGAACACTGAGTCCTGGCGCGCCAAGATGGCCGATGCGATCGCCGACGCCGTGGACGCCCAGTTTGTGCGCACTTCCCAGGCCGCGCGTTAGCCCCTTTCAACGCATCCCCGCGGCGGTGTAAACTCAGCGTCCCATGCAGAATTTTCTTCACCGTCTTCTGAAATGGCTTGGCCTGACGGCGTCGGCGCTGGTGGTGCTGGCAATCGGAGCCCTGGCGGTCTATCTTTTCACCATCACCCGCGATCTTCCCAGCGTGGAAGCGTTGCAGGATTACACCCCGCCCATCACCACCCGCGTCTATGCCGGTAACGGCACGGTGTTGGGCGAATATGCCCGTGAGCGGCGCATCTTCGTTCCCGTCACCTTTGTTCCCAAGCTGGTCAAGGAAGCCTTCACCAGCGCCGAGGACCGCAATTTCTACAATCATCCCGGGATCGATCCGTCGGGCATCTTGCGCGCCGCGATCAAGGATGTGGGGCTGGTGCTGCAGAGCCGCCGTCCGCAAGGCGCTTCGACCATCACCCAGCAGGTGGCGCGCAATTTCCTGCTCAATTCCGACGTCAAGTTCAGCCGCAAGATTCGCGAGGCCATCCTGGCGGTGCGCATCGACGCCACCTATCCCAAGGAAAAGGTGCTGGAGCTGTACCTCAATGAAATCTATCTGGGGCAGAACTGCTATGGCATCGGCGCGGCATCGTTGCATTATTTCGGCAAGTCGCTGGATGAGCTCAGCATAGCCGAGGTTGCCTTTCTGGCGGCGTTGCCCAAAGGCCCCGCCAATTACGATCCGCGTTTCTACCGGCAGGCGGCCATCGGCCGGCGCAACTGGGTGATCAACCAGATGGCGGAGAACAACTATATCACCGACGAAGAGGCCGCCGCTGCCAAGGCCGAACCGTTGGTGACGCAAAGCCGCGCCTTGGGCAGCCAGGCCGCCGACGTGGATTATTTTGTCGAGGAAGTGCGCCGGCTGCTGATCGGGCGCTATCGCGCCAAGGGTCTTTACGACAGCGGCCTGCAGGTGCGCGCCTCGTTGGACACAAGGCTGCAGAATTATGCCGTCAGCGCTTTACGCAGCGGGTTGGTGCGCTATGACCGCCGTCATGGCTGGCGCGGCGCCAAGCAACATATCGATCTGGCGGATTGGCGCGGGAGCTTGAAAGCCATCCCGGAAGCCTCGGGCATCGAAACCTGGCGCTTGGCGGTCGCGCTGACCTATGACGGCAAGGCGGTTCGCATCGGCTTTGCCGATGGCGCCACCGGCCAACTGACTTTTGAAGGGTATCGATGGGCGCATAGGCAGTTGCCGGGCGCATCACGCGGGCCTGCGCCCGCCAAGCCGCAGGACGTGGTCAAGCCGGGCGATGTCTTTTATGTCGAAGCGATGCCGGCGCCCGCCAAGCCCGGCGAATTCGGATTGCGCCAAGTGCCCGAGATCAACGGCGCCATTGTGGCGATGGATCCCCATACCGGGCGTGTGCTGGCGCTGTCGGGCGGCTTCTCTTATGCCTCCTCGCAATTCGACCGTGCCATGCAGGCGCAGCGCCAGCCGGGCTCGGCCTTCAAGCCTTTCGTCTATGCTGCGGCGCTGGAAGCCGGTTACACCCCCGCCACCAAAGTGTTGGACGCTCCCTTCGAGATGGATCAGGGCCCCGGCTTGGGCATCTGGCGGCCGGAAAATTTCGAGAGGGGTGAGTATCTGGGCGACACCACCTTGCGCCGGGGGCTCGAACTGTCGCGCAACCTGATGACAGTGCATCTGGCCCACGATCTGGGCATGAATCAAGTGGTCAAGCTGCCGGTGCGGTTCGGCGTCTATGACAAGCTGCCGCCGTTGTTGGCCAATTCCTTGGGCGCCTATGAAACCACGCTGATCCGGGTGGTCACCGGCTATGCCGAATTCGTCAATGGCGGCAAGAAAATCACCGCCTCGCTGGTGGACCGCATTCAGGATCGCAACGGCAGGACCATTTGGCGCCACGATGCGCGCAAATGCGAAGGTTGCAACGATGCCAATTGGCATGGCCAGGAAGAACCGCTGCTGGCCGATATCCGCCAGCAGATCATCGATCCGCGCAGCGCCTATCAGATCGTCTCCATGATGCAGGGCGTGGTTCAGCGCGGCACCGCCGCCTATGCGGTGGGGGCGCAGATCGACAAGCCCTTGGGTGGTAAGACCGGCACGTCGTCGGATGCCAAGGACACGTGGTTCGTCGGCTTCTCGCCCGATCTGGTGGCGGGCGTGTTCATCGGCTTCGACAACCCGCGCACCCTGGGCGCGCATGAACAGGGCGCAACCGTGGCGGCGCCGATCTTCCGGGACTTTATGAAGGAAGCGCTCAAGGACGCGCCGCCCACCCCGTTCCGCATCCCGCCCGGTATCGAGCAAATCCCCATTGATTGGAAAAGCGGCAATCCCGTTGCGGCGGGAACGCCGGGCGCCATCCTGGAAGCCTTCAAGGAAGGCACCGCGCCCGGTGAAGCCAATGCGCCCCTGTTTGGCGAGGAAAACGCGCCCGGCGCGGCCAATGCGGGTCAAGCCTCCGCGCCTGCCGGTTCGGTGGGTGAGGGCACCGGCGGCCTCTATTAGCGGCAAACGCACTTTACGTTCCGGCCCGATCTCCTTATATCCCCCGCCATGCGACCCGAAATTTCCCGCGCCGCCGACGAGATACAGCAGGCCATTGCCCTGCTGAGGAGGCATCTTTGACTGGGATAAAGCCAATCGGCGTCTGGACGAACTGAACGCCAAGGCTGAAGACCCCGCTTTGTGGAATGATCCCATAGCGGCGCAGAAATTGATGCGCGAACGCCAGAAGCTGGATACAGCGTTGAGCGCGGTTAGCAAGCTTACCAATGAGCTTGCCGATGCCGCCGCCCTGATCGAGATGGCGGAGGCCGAGAGCGATGCCGCCATGGTGACGGATGCGGAAAATGCGCTGCTGGCGCTTGCCGGCCGCGCCCAGCAGATGCGTCTGGAATCCATGCTCTCGGGCGAAGCCGACGGCAATGACAGCTATCTGGAAATTCACGCCGGCGCCGGCGGCACCGAGAGCCAGGATTGGGCTTCGATGCTGCTGCGCATGTATATGCGCTGGGCCGAGCGCCACGGCTACAAGCTGCAATTGATCGAAGAAAGCGAAGGCGAGGCGGCGGGCATCAAATCCACCACCCTGTTGGTCAAGGGTCAGAACGCCTATGGCTGGCTGAAGACCGAGGCCGGCGTGCATCGGCTGGTGCGGATTTCGCCGTTCGATTCCAACGCCCGGCGGCACACCTCTTTTTCATCGGTGACGGTCTATCCGGTGATCGACCAATCCATCGAAATCGATATTCCGGAAAAAGACGTGCGTATCGACGTTTATCGCGCCAGCGGCGCGGGCGGCCAGCATGTCAACAAGACTGAAAGCGCGGTGCGCATCACCCATCTGCCGACCGGCATCGCGGTGGCCAGCCAGTCGGAACGCAGCCAGCATCAAAATCGCGCCATTTGCTGGGACATGCTCAAATCCCGGCTATACGAAATCGAGCTGGAAAAGAAGAAGGCGGAAACCGGCGCCTTTGTCGGCGAGAAAAAAGAGATCGGCTGGGGCCATCAGATTCGCTCTTATGTGCTGCAACCCTATCAGCTGGTGAAGGATCTTCGCACCGGCGTGGAAAGCCGCACGCCGTCGGACGTGCTGGATGGCGATCTTGATTCTTTCATGGCGGCCGCGCTGGCGCAGGAGGTTGGTGGTAAACCGCGCGAAAAAGTCGAGGACCTGGAATAGCGTTTGCGGCGCCGCGCGGCGCAAGCGCCGTCCGCTTGGCGGAACTTCGTGATGACGAGATCGTTTCCTGCCCGGGGCAATCATGCAGGAGAGTTCCATGAACCGTTCCCTTTTGTTGGCAAGCTCCGTGGTGGCCTTATTGGCTTTGGGTGGTGCGGCGCAAGCCGACAGCCCGCGCGAATTCTTGTTCCAGGCGCAACGAGGCGCCAATTCCGAAATCATGCTGGGCCGTCTGGCGGCCGAGCAGGCTCGTAGTCCCGCTGTGCGCCAATATGGTGAGACCCTGGCAAGCGATCATGTTCAAGCCCGCTATGAGATTCGCGCCCTGGGCCGGCGCTTCGGGGTCTGGCGCAGCCGCGAAATCACCGCCGAGGCGCGCGAGACCCGTGATCGGCTGCAATCCTTGCGCGGTCGGGAATTCGACCGGGAGTTCGTCCGCTTCATGGTCGATGACCACCGCAAGGACATCGCCGAATTCCGCGAGGAAGCGCGCGAGGGTCATGGCGCGGTCAGCGATTTGGCCCGCGCCCAGCTTCCCACCCTGCGCAGCCATCTTAGAATGGCAATCGCGTTGGAGCGGAGCGATGGCCGCAGCATGGAGGGCGGCGTGGATATCGCGCGCGAGCGTGACGATCGCGTTTATGGCGGTGACTACAACCGGCCAGGCGGCTATAACAATTGGCCAGGCAGCACCAACGACAATCGTCCGCGCTAACATTCCTGTCTAAGGATCGGGGCGTGAACCGAAAGGTTCACGCCCCCTGTTTATGTCGCTTCCAAATCACGGAGTAAGGGAATCAACAATTGATTAGCCAGAAAGGCTTTTGTTGGGCCTGCGCCCTAGTTGTCGCCTAGAATGCGAGCGGTTGTTGTAACGGTGCAGTATTCGTTGTGGAGATTGGCGAGGGTCATAGCATGAATCTCCTCGGCGGTGCGCCATGCGCCATTCCAGTCTTTCCTGCCAAAGGTGAAACAGGCATCCTCCACTAGCCAGGTGGCGAAACCCAGGTCGCCCGCCATCCGCACCGTCGCTTCAACAGAGTTGTTCGTGATCATGCCCGCGACGACGAGGGGCGGATGGCCCGCCCTATTCAGCCTGGTTTCCAGATCGGTGCCAACAAAGGCGCTGTTGGTATTCTTCGCGATTACGATTTCCTGCGGGAGCGGCGTGGCTTCCGGTTTGAAATTATTTCCCGGTTGGCCGGGGCGATAGTGCGACTTTGGCTCCCTAGAATCATGGCGGATGTGGATGACCGGCCAGCGTTTTGCGCGCCAGTATGAGAGAAGGCGCGTAATTTTATCTTCGGCATCTGGATTGTTGCGAATGCCCCAACTCGGATGATCGATCGCTTGCTGAAGATCGATCAACAAAAGAATGGAGGCGTCCGCCACTGTGCCTGCGGCGCTTATGTCGCGGTGGCGGGGCTAAGTGGCGCAAACAAATTCACGGCGCCATGGCGTTCCGCCGTTTCGGAAGTGCTATTGCTGCGGTTTTCCCCGTTGGTTCCCAGCGGATTGTCGGAATGCCGGCAATTGCCTTCGAAGAAGGCGCCCGTTTCCACCGCCAGGGCTTCGTGCAGAATATCGCCTTCGACATGGCTGGTAGCGGCCAGCAGGACTTTGCGCGCGCGAATCCGGCCCACCACCTTGCCGCGCACGGTGAGGTCCTCGGCCCAAATCTCGCCGTGGATTTCCGCCTTTTCCCCAATCGTCAGCCCGATGCTGCGCACATCCCCCTCCAGCTTTCCGTCGATTTGAATATCGCCCGTGGAGGTCAGCGCGCCATTCATCGTCATATCGGCGCTGATTATGGAAGGCGCGGACAAGGCGCGCCCGCGCTTGGCGGACACCGGCGCCTGGGTCTGCTCATGCACAGCGGTATCCTTTCTTTTGCTAGAGAACATTGCGGCCAGCCTCGATGAAGTTGTTGGGATTCTTGGCGACATCGTCATACCAGACTTCGTAATGCACATGCGGGCCTGTGCTGCGTCCGGTGGAACCGACGCGGCCCAGTCCCATGCCCTTGCCGATCTGACCGCCGATCCTGACGCCGATCACCGAAAGATGGCCGTAACGGGTGCGGATGCCGTTGCCATGGTCGATTTCCACCATTTTTCCGTAGCCGCCGCGATAGCCGGCAAACACCACGGTGCCGGGCGCGGTCGCCCGCACCACCGCCCCCCAGGGCCCGGCAAAATCAACACCGGAATGGAAAGCATAGCGGCGGGTGAAGGGGTCCACGCGGGCGCCAAAGCTGCTGGACTTGTCGAAACTGGCGGCGGAGACCGGCGCGGTCAACGGTACACGGTCCAGGGCGGCCGACAGAGTATTCAGTTCATCCAGCACGGCGGCGGCTTTGAGATAGGCCTGGGTAAATTCCGGATCGGAAATACCCTCGATCCGTACTTGGTCGAGCGGAATTTCCGGCCCGCCCATGGCTTCGCCCCGCGTCCGTTGGGCGAAGGAATCCGGGTTGATGCCGGTGCGGCGCATCACATTGCGCAAAGCGCCGACGCTTTGGCCCAGCGCATTTTGCGTTTGCGCCATCAGCAGGTTTTCGGTTTGTCCGATGTGGCCGATGCGCGCGGTCTGTTCCGCCAGGGTCCGCAGAGCCGGATGCTTGTCATAAAGGGCCCCGAATTCGCGCTGGGCCGGCGCATAGATTTTTCCGCTGACCGATTGGACCAGGGCGGCGATGCGCTTGAAGCCGTTGCCCAGCAAACTGGATTTTACGGGACGTGCCGTGCGCGGCTGCGGCTGGGCCGGTCCCGGCATGACGACCAATCGTGAGGCCCCGGAGTCTTCGGCGGTGGCCGGTGCGCCAAGCGTGAGAGCGGGCGAGGATGGGCTGGCGGCGTTTTGCACCACCGATGGCAGCGGCGCCAAGCCGTGGCCGCCGCTCACCGCGGCCTGGACTTGATTGGCGCGGTTGAGAAATCCGGCGATGGCGTTTTGCTTGGCCTGCAACGCATCGGCGGTCGCTTTGAACCGGTCTTGCGCGGACATAAGCGCGCCATTGAGTTCGTCATAGGAAACCTGCAGATCGGCGACGTGGTTTTCGTAAGCCTCTTGCATCTGCTGATAGCGATGATCCTTGGCCGCGATGATGCGGTCCTTGAACACGACATTGACCGTGGCGAACGCCACCCAGCCCAGGAAAATCAAGCCAAGGCCGGCCAAAGTAGCTTGCAGCGAAGCGCCGAAGGTGAAGAACTGCACCCGCCCATCGCTGCGGATATAGATTTGGCGTTCCGGAAAGGTGGCGTGAATCCAAACCCAGGCGCGCTGCGTCAGCGGCGCCTTTGCATGCTGGCTGTCCGGATGGTCTTCACCGGCAATTGCGGCATGCATGTCTTCAGGGCGCGGTTTGCCGATCAGACGCCGGTGCCAAAAAAGCGGACGCGAACCCGGCCGCTGGGCCGAAGCGCGGCGCCAAGGATTTTTGAAGAGATGTTTGGCCGGCTTCTTCATAGGGTTTGTGCCGCTTCAACGACGCTCTCGACATGGCCGGGAACTTTGACCTTGCGCCAAGCCTGCGCGATCACACCCTTGGCATCGATCAGGAAGGTGGCGCGTTCCATCCCCATATATTTGCGGCCATAGAGCGTTTTTTCGCCCCACACGCCCCAGTCCTTGGCCATCTTGATTTCGGGATCGGAACCCAGCGCGATCTTGAGTTTGTGTTTTTTGCGAAACTTGGCATGCGACTCCAGGCTGTCCTTGGAGATGCCCAAGACGCGGACGCCAAGCTTGTCGAACTTTTTGAGGGCTTGGGAAAAGCCGATGGCCTGTTTGGTGCAGCCGGACGTGTCGTCCTTAGGATAGAAGTAGACGACATAGGGCGCGCCCTTGAGGCTGGCGGAGGAAATCGTCTCCCCGCCGTCGGTCGCGATTTTGAAAGAAGGGGCCCGGTCTCCCGCCGACAATCCCCCTGCCGCCAACGTCATAACCCGTTCCCGTCCCCAACCGGGGCGGATTTAAGCCTAACTCCCGGGGAAAGCGCAATTGCGCCCTGACCAAGAGGCTGGGATATTTGCCCTTTTTAGGCCCAACAGTCGTATTACAGCAGTCCGTACCCAGAGAAACCCCGTGTGAAGCTGCCTTTCGCCAATTTCATAAAGGCCCACCACATCAGCCGGGCCGCGCTGTGCGCCGGGGCTTTGGCGGCGGCAATAGTTTTTTTTGCGGCCGGGGCGGGCCTGCGGCTGCTATGGGGTCCGGTCTCTTTGGGGCCCCTGCGCGGGACCCTGGCCGGGGCGATCCAGGAGGCCCTGCCGGGCATCGATCTGGACTATGACCGCGCCGCTCTCGAATGGAGCCGCGATCAAGGGCGGGTGAACCTGGTGGTGCTGGGCGCCCGCATCGCCGACTCCAAGGGCCGGGTCGTGCTGCGTGCGCCCAAGGCCGACATCGACCTGGCGGCGGCGCCGTTCCTGCGTGGCGAATTCATGGTGAAGCGTATCACGCTGGTGGGCGTGGAGTTCACCCTGGTGCAGATGAAAAATGGCCGCGTCCGTCTGGGAAATCAGAAAGATGCGGGTGACGATGACATCATCGGGCGCATTCGCGATGTGATCGAAGCGCGTGGCGATGGACCTTCAACGCTGGACAGTTTTGCGGTGCGCAATGCCCGGTTGGGCCTGCGGGACGAAATCACCGGCCTGAATGTCAATTCGCCGCGCGCCAATCTGATGTTGCGCGCCAAGGGTGAAAGCATCGGCGCCAATCTGGATGCCGATGTGATGATTTCGGGCCGCATGGCGCATGTTACCGCCGATCTGACTTTACCGCCGGCCAGGGGACCGGTGCTGGGCAGAGCCACGATCACCGGACTGGATCTGCGTGGGCTAGGCAGGAACACCAAGCTGTTTGAAGGCGTGAAGAATCTGCCGGTGATAGCCAGCGGCACCACGGTCTTCCGCGTCGATCCGGGAGCCAAGCTGATCTTCGCCACCTTCGATATCGATGCGCGGGGCGAGCTTCCCTATGCGGCGATGGACAGCAAGGCGGTGCACATCGAAAGCCTGCGGCTGGTCGGGCGCTATGACGGTGTTACCCGCCGCGTGACGCTAACCGCCAACCTGACCGCGAAAGAGGCGCGGGCCAGCTTCAAGGGGGCGGGAGAATTTCTTTACGACGCTGCCGGCAAGTTGGAGCGCATTCATGCCGATCTGCAGGGCGAGCATATCGCTCTGAACATGCCCGGCGTATTCGCCGCCCCGATTGCCTATCGATCGGTGACGGTGGCTGCGGACTATCTGACCGCGCCGCGCCAGTTCCAAATCGCCAAATTGAATGCCGCCGCGTCCGGTTTTTCCTTTGACGCGTCCGGCGCGGTGAGTTTGAACGATGCCGGCGCGCCGGGGCTGGTGGCCAAGGCGCGCATCGCCGCGCTGCCGGTTCGCACCTTGCTGCGCTATTGGCCGATTCCCGTCGCGGCGGGAACGCGCGCGTGGATCGATGCGAATATCTTCGCCGGCGAAATCGGCCCGCTGGAAATGGAGACCAATTTCACGCCCGGCCTGATGGACCAGCCGGTCCTGCCGGAAGACTCGCTCAAGCTCACTTTTGCGATGCGCGACATCGAGGGCAATTATGTCCGCGGCCTGACCCATGCCACCGGCGTTGCGGGCGAGGCCATCATGACCGGTGACACTTTTAAAGCCAATTTCACGGACGGGCGCATCGGCAATCTGACGGCCAGCCGCGGCACAGCGCTCATTCCCACGTTGCATCAGCATGGCACGGTGGGCCAGTTCAGTGTCCGCATCGAAGGCGCCATGACCGATGTCATGACCTTGATCGATATGAAGCCGCTCAACTATCCCACCAAGTTCGGCGTCGATCCCAAGACCACCGGCGGGCAAGCCAGTGCCGATCTGATGTTCAAGGTGCCCATGCTGGCGGATTTGCCGGTGGACGATGTCGACATTTCGGTAAAGGCCTCGGTCACGGATTTTGCGGTCACCTTGGGCGGCAAGACGCGCCTGACCAACGGGTCGGTCACTTTCGATATCGACAATAACCGCCTGCGCCAAAGCGGGCTGGTCAATCTGGCGGATTCCCGCCTGACTGTGGATTGGACCGAGGATTTCCGTACCAAGGACAAGATCACCACCCGCCTTGCGGTCAAGGGGGCGATGACCGAGGGCGGGCGCCAGGCGCTCAACATTCAGCTCAAGCGTTTCTTCCGCGGCACCGTGCCGATCACCGCCGATATTGTGGGGCATAGCGGCAATCTGGTGCATGCCGATGTCATGGTGGATTTCACCCCCGCCACTCTGTCGGTTCCCATCGTCAATCTGGAAAAGACGCCCGGCCAGCCCGCGACAGGGCGCATCGGCGTGGATTTCGCGCCCGGCAACATCGTCCAGGAGCAAACCATCCGCATCAGCGGACCGGTGCTTAATCTCAATGGCACCGCCGATTTCAACCGCAATGGCGATCTGACGGTGCTGAATTTTCCGTCCGTGCGGATGGGACCGCTCAACGATCTGTCGTTTCAGCTGACGCGCGGCAGTTACGGCAGCGACTATCTGGTGCGGGGAAAATCCCTGGACGGGTCCAAGATCGGCCGCACCGGCTCCAACGAACAGGCCGGCGGCGGCGCGGCCGCGGCCCCCGACGATACGCCCGAGGGCCGGTTCCATATCAATATGCGGCTGGACCGCATGGCGATGCGCAGCGGCGTGTCCATCATGCCGTTCCAGTTCGATCTGGCCGGGATCGGTAACCGCCCCTCGGCACTCAGCCTCAGCGGCAATGTCACCATGGGCGCCCAAAGCGCCCCCATCGCCGCGACTCTGGAAACCAGCGCCACCGGCCGCAAGGTGACGTTCACCAGTGCCGACGCGGGCTTGCTGGCGCGCGGCGTTTTTGCATTTGAAAGCATGCGCGGCGGCGTGTTGAGCGCGACCGTCAATCTGCCGGGACAGGCAAGCGATATCGTGCCCGCCGGCAATCTTGCGCCCGATTTCACCGGGGTGCTGACGGTGAAGAAATTCCAGATGGTCAATCAGCCGCTGTTGGGCCGGCTGTTCGCGGCAGGGTCTTTGACGGGGCTTGGCGATCTGATGGGCGGCGACGGCATCAGCCTGGAGGAATGGAACTTTCCCTTCTCCTCCAAGAACAATGTGATCAGCGTGAAAGGCGCGCGCGCCTCGGGCGCGGCGATTTGCGCCACCTCAGACGGTTACATCGACCGCCCGCACGGCACCCTGGCGCTCAAGGGCTCGCTGGTTCCGGCTTGCGGGGTCAATTCGGTGTTGAGCAATATTCCGCTGCTGGGCGACCTTCTGGCGTCCAAGAAGGGCGAAGGAATCTTAAGCGCCACCTATTCGGCCACCGGCAATATGGAGCAGCCCAATATCAGCACCAATCCCTTGGCGATGCTGGCACCCGGCATTTTCCGCCGGATTTTCGAGGGTCGTATTCCCACCGCGGCCAATGCGCCGTCGAATATGGATGCGCGTCCGAACGCCGAGGCCGCAGGCCGCGGCCAGGCTCCGAATGTGCCGGCCGCCCCGCCGCCGCCAGCGAGCGACTCTGTACCCAAGCCATCCCCCAATTAGGCCGGCTTTACGAGCACGTGTTTCTTTTTGCCGCTGGAAAGTTTCAGCACGCCGTCGCCGTTAAGGGCCGAAGCGTCCACCGTCAGCTTGGGATCGCTAATTGCTGCGTCATTGAGTTTCAGCCCGTTGTTGGTGATCAACCGGCGGGCTTCGGAGTTTGACGCCGCCAGGCCCGCCGCCACGGCGAGGTTGAGGATACCGTCCGGCAGCTTGGCGGTGATGGTGGGCAGGCCTTCCGCCATGGCGCCGTCTTCAAAGGTGCTGCGCGCGGTTTGGGCGGCGCGGTCAGCCGCCTCGCGGCCATGCAGGATGGCGGTGGCTTCTGTGGCCAGTACTTTCTTGGCCTCGTTCCGTTCGGCGCCTTGCAGCTTTTCCAGGTGCGCGATGTCGCTTTCGGGCAGGTCGGTGAACAGCCGCAGGAAGCGGCTGACATCGCGATCCTCGCTGTTGCGCCAGAATTGCCAATAGTCATAAGGCGAAACGCGGCCGGCATTCAGCCACACCGCGCCCGCCGCGGTCTTGCCCATCTTGGCGCCGGACGCCGTGGTGATCAGCGGCGTGGTAAGTCCGAACAGCTGCGCATTTTCCAGCCGCCGCCCCAGATCGATGCCGGACACGACATTGCCCCATTGGTCCGAGCCCGAACTTTGCAGCTTGCAGCCATAGCGCTTGTAGAGTTCGACAAAATCATAGGCCTGCATGATGGAGTAATTGAACTCCAAAAAGGACAGCGGCTGTTCGCGGTCCAAGCGCAGCTTGACCGATTCCATGGTCAGCATGCGGTTGACCGAGAAATGGCGGCCGACATCGCGCAGGAAGGGAATATAGTCGAGCTTGTCCAGCCATTCGGCATTGTCCACCATGATGGCGTCGGAAGGCCCATCGCCGAATTTCAGCAGATGCCGGATGCCGGACAAGATGCTTTGCTTGTTGGCTTCGATCTGTTCGCCGGTCAAAAGCGTGCGGGTTTCGTCCTTGCCGCTGGGGTCGCCGATCTTGGTGGTGCCGCCGCCCATCAGCAGGATGGGCTTGTGGCCGGCCTGTTGCAGCCGGCGCAGGGTCATCAGCTGCACCAGGCTGCCGACATGCAAACTGTCGGCGGTGCAGTCAAAGCCGATATAGGCGGTGACGCGTTCCTTGGCGAACAGGCCGTCCAGTTCGGCGGGCGCGGAGCAATCGTAATAGGCGCCGCGCGCCGCGAATGTGCGGAGGAATTCGGAACGGAATTGCGGCGCGGGCGGCATGGCTTGCTCTGGCTTTCATGCTTCGACAGGCTCAGCATGAGGATGTTAAGACGTGTCTTCACCCTGAGCTTGTCGAAGGGTGAGAGACGGGAATAGCACAAATGGCGCAAATCCATAAAGTCATAGGCCTGATGAGCGGCACCTCGCTGGATGGCGTGGATGCCGCCTTGCTGGAGACCGACGGCCTGGATGCCGTGCGTCCAGGTCCTGGGCTGACCCTGTCCTATGATGCCGCTACGCGCGCCCAGCTGCGCGCCGCTTTGGAGGCCGCCGGCAGGTTGGCGCAAGGGGCGGCCGTGCCGCCCTCTATTGCCGAGGCGGAGCGCGTTTTGACTCTGGTCCATGCCCAGGCGGTTGCAGCCTTATTGGAGAAAGCCGGGCTTACGGCGGAGGATGTGGCGCTGATTGGTTTTCATGGCCAGACCATCCTGCACCGCCCCGGGCTGCATTGGACGTGGCAGATCGGGGACGGCGCATTGCTGGCGCGGTTGACGGGAATAGATGTGATCAACGATTTCCGCAGTGCCGATGTCGCGGCGGGCGGGCAGGGCGCGCCCTTGATGCCGCTCTATCATGCCGCCATGGCGCGCCGTTGCGGATTGGAGCAGCCTTTGGTGGTGGTCAATATCGGCGGTGTCGCCCAGGTCACCTATATCGGTGCCGACATGGTGCTGGCCTTCGATACCGGCCCGGGCAATGCCCCGATAGACGATTGGATGCAACGTCACACCGGCAGGCCGGTGGATGAGAACGGCGCGCTTGCCCGCACCGGCTGTATCAACGATGCGGCGCTGACAAACATGCTGGGCCATGAATTTTTCGTCCTGATGCCGCCCAAGTCGCTGGACCGCATGGATTTCGGCATGGATGCGGTGGAGGATCTGTCTGTGGCGGAAGGCGCGGCAACCTTGGCGGCCTTCACCGCGGCGGCGATCGCCAAGGCCAGCGATCACTTTCCCGTGCCCGCCAAGACCTGGATCGTCAGCGGCGGCGGCCGTCACAACCTATTCCTGATGGAGCAGTTGGCCGCTTATGTCGGCGGGCCGGTGCTCAAGGCCGAAGACGCCGGCTGGGATGGTGATGCGCTGGAGGCGCAGGGTTTTGCCTATCTGGCGATGCGATCGAAGTTAGGATTGCCGCTGTCACTGCCGACAACGACCGGCGTTAAAGAGCCGATGACGGGCGGAAAATTTTGGAAAGCCTAACGGGCTTTGTTTAACTGGGTCACCCGCATAGTTCCTAGCGACAGCGTAGGAACGGGTGACTGCGAGAAGGGCTATCGCCCTTCTCTTGGCTTCGACATCATGTTGGAAACGTATTCCTTCACCGTCTCCACCACATCGGCTTCGCGCTTGTCGAAGAAATGGTTGGCGCCGTCGATCTTGTTGTAGGTGATCTTGATGCCCTTTTGGGCGGTCAGGCGGTCCACCAGTTTCTGCACGTCCGGCTCCGGCACCACATTGTCCTTGGTGCCATGCACGATCAGGCCGCTAGCCGGGCAGGGCGCGAGAAACGCGAAGTCATACATGCTGGCGGGCGGGGCGATGGAGACAAAGCCGGTGATCTCGGGGCGGCGCATCAAAAGCTGCATACCGATCCAGGCGCCGAAACTGATGCCGCAGACCCAGACATTGGAAGGGTTGGGATAGAGCGTGTTCATCCAGTCCAGCACGGCGGCGGCATCGGACAATTCGCCCGCGCCATTGTCGAAACTGCCTTGGCTGCGGCCGACGCCGCGGAAATTGAAGCGCACGGTGGTGCAGCCCAAACCGTGGAACATATGGAAAAGGTCATAGACCAGCGGGTTGTTCATGGTGCCGCCGAACTGGGGATGGGGGTGCAGCACCAGCGCCATGGGAGCGCCGGGATTCTTTTGCCGCTGGTACCGGGCTTCGATACGCCCCGCCGAGCCGGGCAAAATGATGTCAGGCATGAATTCCCCAAGACGATATCATAAGCAAAAAACTTGGTTTTTATCTGGCAAAACACCACATAAAACCAAGTGTTATCAGATGCTTATGGATTTACCTACCAAAAGACCGTGAATACTTGACCAATCTACTCAGGAACTCTATATCCCGGGGCCATCAGGCTGTCCTGCTGGCTTGGCGCTCTCTCTACACCGGGAGGGGGGTCGAAAAGCAAGGGAAAACACCTTTTTATCAAGGGAAACCTGTCATGCGGCTGAGCACCAAGGGACGTTATGCGGTGATGGCGATGGCCGATCTGGCTGGGAACGCCACTGATGCCCAGACGCCGGGGAACCTGCGCCCCGTGGCGCTGGCCGATATCGCCGCCCGCCAGGATATCTCGCTCTCTTATCTGGAACAGCTTTTCGCCAAGCTGCGGCGGGGCGGGTTGGTGACCAGTGTGCGCGGCCCGGGCGGCGGCTACCGCCTGTCGCGGCCCAGCGGCGAGCTGCGCATTGCCGACATTATTCTGGCGGTGGACGAGCCTATCGCCGCCACCCGTTGCAAGACCGGCAGCACCAAGGGCTGCACCAAGACCGGGGCGCGTTGCGTCACCCATGACCTGTGGGAAGAGCTCGGCCAGCAGATTCATGTGTTCCTGTCATCGGTCAGCCTGGCGGATGTGGTGGAGCGCCGGGTGCTGGGCCGTTCCAAGCCGTGCAACGACATCAATGCCATGCTGGATGGCGAGACCGCGGCCGCCTGAGCAACATCATGTATTACCTGGATCACAATGCCACTTCGCCGTTGCGCCCCGAGTCCCTTTCGGCGGTAACCCACGCGCTCGGCATCGGCGGCAATCCCAATTCCATCCATGCCAATGGCCGTGCCGCACGCGCCATCGTCGAAGACGCGCGCGAAAAAGTCGCCGCGCTGGCGGGGGCGAAAGCCGTGTCGGTGATTTTCACCAGCGGCGCCACCGAGGCCAATCATCTGGTCCTGTTCGGCGCGGCGGAAGGCTCGCTGGAAGGCGAGCCCTCTCGTATCACCCGTATTTTTGTCAGCGCCATCGAACATTCCTCGGTGTTGGCCACTGCCGACCGGCTGGCCGAACGGTTCCCCTGGGTGCGGGTGGCGCGTTTGCCGGTGACGGCGGACGGTGTGCTGGATCTGGAAGCGCTGCGCGTCGCCTTGCGCGAGGGCAAGGGCCGCGCCCTGGTGGCGGTGATGGCCGCCAACAATGAAACCGGCGTGGTGCAGCCCATCACGGAGGTCTCAAAACACACGCGCGAAGCAGGCGCCTTGCTGCTGGTGGATGCCGTACCCGCCGCCGGCAAGACGAAAATCGATTTTTCGCTGTGCGATTACATGACATTGTCGGGTCACAAGCTCGGCGGACCGTTGGGCGCGGGCGCGGTGCTGGTTCAAGCGGGCGTGCCACTCATGCCGCAACTGGTGGGCGGCGGCCAGCAAAAGGGCCTGCGCGCGGGCAGCGAGAATCTGTCCGGCATCGCCGGTTTCGGCGCAGCGGCGCATAGCCTATCCGATGGTGAGGGCGAGCGCGCCCGCATCGCCCATTTGCGCGACCATTTTGAAGCGGCCCTGAAAGCGGCGGTGCCGGAAGCTGTTTTCTTCGGCAACAAAGTGGAGCGGCTGTGCAGCACCTCGGCCTTCGCCATTCCGGGCCTTGCCGCGGAAACCGCCTTGATAGGTCTGGACCTGGACGGCGTGATGATGAGCTCGGGCTCGACCTGCTCGTCCGGCAAGATCGCGGTCAGCCATGTGTTGGCGGCGATGGGGGTGGACGAAAAACTGGCGGCCTGCGCTCTGCGCGCCAGTTTTGGCTGGTCCTCGACCATGGAGGATGTCACCGCCGCGATCGCCTCGCTGGTGAAATTGCATGAGCGCGTGCGCGCAAAGGAGGCGGCATGAGCATCGCCGCCGAAACCAAGCAACAGGTCGCCGAGATCGGCGAAAAATACAAATACGGCTTTGTCACCGATATCGAGATGGAGCGCGCGCCCAAGGGGCTGTCGGAAGATACGGTGCGTTATATCTCGGCTAAGAAGGGCGAGCCGGCGTGGATGCTGGAATGGCGGCTGGGTGCATTCCGCCGCTGGCAGGCGATGACCGAGCCCAAATGGGCGCGGGTGCATTATTCCAAGATCGATTACCAGAACGCTTATTATTACGCCGCGCCCAAGAACACGCCCAAGAAACAGTCACTGGACGAGGTCGATCCCAAGCTGCTGGAGACCTACAAGAAGTTGGGCATTCCGCTGCATGAGCAGATGGCGCTGGCCGGGGTGGCGGTGGATGCGGTGTTCGACAGTGTTTCGGTCGCCACCACCTTCAAGGAAAAGCTCAACGAGGCGGGGGTGATCTTCTGCCCGATCAGCGAGGCGATCCGCGACTATCCCGATCTGGTGAAGCAGTATCTGGGCAGCGTGGTGCCGGTGACCGACAATTTCTTCGCCACCTTGAATGCGGCGGTGTTCTCGGACGGCACCTTTGTCTATGTGCCCAAGGGCGTGCGCTGCCCAATGGAGCTCAGCACCTATTTCCGTATCAATGCCAGCGAGACCGGCCAGTTCGAGCGCACGCTGATCATTGCCGACGAAGGCAGCTATGTCAGTTACCTGGAAGGCTGCACCGCACCCAAGCGCGACGAGAACCAGCTGCATGCCGCGGTGGTCGAACTGGTGGCGCTGGACGATGCCGAGATCAAATATTCTACGGTGCAGAACTGGTATCCGGGTGACGAGAACGGCTTGGGCGGCATCTACAATTTTGTCACCAAACGCGGCGATTGCCGGGGCAGAAAGTCCAAGATCAGCTGGACGCAAGTGGAAACCGGCTCGGCCATCACCTGGAAATATCCCAGCTGCATCCTGCGCGGCGAGGGTAGCGTGGGCGAATTCTATTCCATCGCCATCGCCAATCACTATCAGCAGGCCGATACCGGCACCAAGATGATTCATCTGGGCGCCAACACCCGCTCGCGCATCATTTCCAAAGGCATCAGTGCCGGCAAGGCGCAGAATACCTATCGCGGCTTGGTCAGCGTCTATGGCAAGGCCAAGAATGCGCGCAATTACACCCAGTGCGACTCGCTGTTGATCGGCGGCGAGTGCGGCGCCCATACCGTGCCCTATATCGAAAGCCGCAACAAAAGCGCGCGCATCGAGCATGAGGCGACCACCTCCAAGATCGCCGAGGACCAGCTGTTCTATTGCCTGGCGCGCGGCATCCCGCAGGACGAGGCGGTGTCCTTGATCGTCAATGGTTTTTGCCGGGAAGTGCTGCAGCAGCTGCCGATGGAATTCGCGGTCGAAGCGCAGAAGCTGGTGGGTATTTCGCTGGAGGGAAGCGTCGGATGAGAATTTCCCCCTCACCCAAATGCTCGCTGTCGCTCGCATTTCTCCCTCTCCCCCCTGGGGGGAGAGGGCAAGGGCGCAACGCGCCCGCGGGTGAGGGGGCGTAAGGATAGAAAATGCTTGAGATTAAAAATCTGCACGTCGCGGTTGACGGCAAGGAAATCCTCAAAGGCCTGAGCCTGACAATCGGTGCCGGCGAAGTGCATGCCATCATGGGCCCCAACGGTTCGGGCAAGTCCACGCTATCTTATGTCCTGGCGGGCCGCGCCGGTTATGACATCACCCAGGGCAGCATTCTCTATAACGGCGAAAATCTGGCGGCGTTGGCGCCGGAACAGCGCTCCGCCAAGGGCGTGTTCCTGGCGATGCAGTATCCGGTGGAAATCCCCGGCGTCACCACCATGACCTTCCTCAAGACGGCGCTGAATTCCCAGCGCCGGGCGCGGGGCGAAAGCGATATCGACGCGGTCGGCGTACTCAAGCTGGTGCGGGCCAAGGCCAAGACGCTGAATGTGTCGGAAGAGATGCTCAAGCGGGCCTTGAATGTCGGCTTTTCCGGCGGCGAGAAAAAGCGGCTGGAGATTCTGCAGATGGCAATCTTTGAGCCCAAGCTGGCGATTCTGGACGAAACCGATTCCGGATTGGACATCGATGCCTTGCGTCTGGTGGCGGAAGGGGTGAATGCCTTGCGCGATCCCTCCCGCGCCATGCTGGTGATCACCCATTATCAGCGCCTGCTGGATTACATCGTACCCGACCGTATTCATGTGCTGGCCAAAGGGCGCATCGTGGCGGAAGGCGGCAAGGAATTGGCGCTGGAGCTGGAAGCCAAGGGCTATGAGCATATTGTGAAGGAGCCGGCATGACGCTGGCGCTGAACCTCGATCGCAAGGCAGCGGCTGCCGCCGTGGTGCATAGCCATGGCGTGCCACATCGCCGTATCGAGGAATGGAAATATTCCGACCTCAAATCGGCGCTGGGCGAAAAGGGCCTGGGCGCGGTGACGGCCGGGTGGCTGGTGGGCAACCTGCCCAGCGGCGTGGAGCTATTCGATCTCGCCCAGTCCGATCCGCCCGCTTGGGTGATGGACCATATTGCCCGTCCGACCCAGAATGTGATGCGCGCTGCTTCCCTGGCGCTGTCGGCGGGCGGCGTGGCGCTCCGGGTGCCCAAGGGCGCTAGAATCGCCGACCCGCTGAAGCTGGATTTCACCGGCCCCGGCCATGTTCGCGGTTTGCTGGTGCTGGAAGCGGGCGCTTCGCTGACCCTGGTGGAAGGCGTGGGCATCGCCGATTTCCGCAATGTCGGATTTGAGATTGTGTTGGGCGAAGGCGCGAGCCTGGAACATGTGCGGATTTCACCGGATGCCGGTGACGCCGTGCTGGTGGAAGAAGCCTCGGTGCATCTGGCGGCGCGGGCGCGTTATCGCGCCCATTTCGCCGGCTTCGGCAGCAAGCTGTCGCGCATGGAGTTGGAGATTGCGCTGGAAGGCGAGGGGGCGCAGGCGCATCTCTCCGGCGTCGCGGTGCTGGACGCACATGCCCATAGCGATGTCACCACCCATGTGATCCACCGGGTGGGCAACACCAACAGCACCCAATTGTTTAAGCATGTCGCGTCCGGTCAGGCACGCGCCGTCTATCAGGGCAAGGTGACGGTGGCCAAGGGCGCCGACGGCAGCGACAGC
>DATEMS010000039.1:0-5496 GCA_035275465.1 Rhizomicrobium sp.
GCTTCTTAAGCGCCGCCAACAGGGCGTCGGTGTCTTCGATCAAGATATCGGCGGCGCGGGCCAGCTGCACATTCAGGCAAGTGTCCAGCACATCCGAGCTGGTCATGCCCTGATGCACAAAACGCGCTTCGGGACCGACGATTTCCGACAGATGGGTGAGGAAAGCGATCACGTCATGCTTGACCTCGCGCTCGATCTCGTCGATCCGCGCCACATCGAACTTGGCGTTCTTGCCCTTCTCCCAGACTTTTTGGGCCGCCTCTTTCGGTACCACGCCCAGCTCCGCCAGCGCGTCGGTCGCATGCGCCTCGATCTCGAACCAGATGCGGAATTTACTCTCGGGCGACCAGATGGAAACCATCTTGTCGCGGGCATAGCGGGGGATCATGGAACAGCTTTCTATTGCTCGCTTAAAAGGTCAACTTTCTGCAACGGTTTGCCTGTTGAATTCAATATGCCGGTTGGTTCGTTTTTGCCTTGTTCTTTTTTGCCGTCTTCATACGTCCGGAACGGTCAGATTGGCGGCATAACTGTAGCGTATTAACCTCCAGCCCGCTGACCAAAGCCGCACGTTTTTGCGTCGATAATGCCTTAAAAGCCGCTGCGGCTTCGGCGTTCATCCGAACAGAAACCACCTGTTTGGGTGCGGCAACATGAGGCCGCCCCCTGGATCGCTTGGCGGCCGTTATAACGCCAGGATCTACGTCCGCCGCAGGCCGCATTGTGGAAAAAAATTCGGGCGTGATTTTGGGTGCTTCTTCGTCCGCGTGCCCATACCGGCGCGGTTTATGTATCACTTGCCTTTTAACCACAGTTCGCGCTCCTCTTTCTCGGCATATCTGAAACTGATGATCCGGCGTTTGCGCCCTTTGGGGCTATAGACCATGACCGCGACCCGGCCTGCCAATAAACCCATCGCTATAAAGCGAGGTTCTGGATATTTGAATTTCGGGTCGCGTTCGCCGCGGCGATCTTGTCCAATCAAAGCCGTTTCGAATTCAAAGTAAGGCGCTTTTTCAAAACTCAGTCCATGCTTGGCGAGGTTGGAGGCCGCTTTGCGGTCGTCCCATTCGAGGTCGCCGACTCCACCCATTGCTATTTTATGTAATACGGAAAATTGACGGATTCAAGAGCCGATCGCACCGCCGGGTGGATAAGATTCTACAGCAATCCCAATGACTTGAAGCTGGCATGACCACCGCGGCCGATCACCAGATGATCGTGCACCGCGATCGACAAGGCTTTTGCCGCGCTCACCACCTCCCGTGTCATGGCGATATCGGCCTTGGAGGGCGCGGGATCGCCGGATGGGTGATTGTGCACCAGGATGATGGCGGAAGCGGAAAGCTCCAAGGCCCGTTTGACGATTTCGCGCGGATAGACCGGGGTATGGTCCACGGTGCCGCGATTCTGCACTTCGTCGGCGATCAGATGGTTTTTGCGGTCCAGGAACAACACGCGGAATTCTTCCTGCTCCGACCGCGCCATCGCCGCCGTACAATAATCCAGCAGCGCCGGCCAGGATGACAAAGCGGGACGTCCCAGCACCTTGGTTTTCGCCAGCCGCTGGGCGGCGGCTTCCACAATCTTCAGGTGATGGACGACGCTTTCCCCCACGCCCTGTATTTCCATCAGTCTTTCGCGCGGCGCCGCGATCACTTCGGCGAAGGAACCGAAGCGTTTCAACAACGCCTTGGCCAGTGGCTTGGTGTCGCGCCGGGGGATGGCGGCGAACAGAGTCAGTTCCAGCAATTCGTAATCGGGCATCGCCCCGGCGCCGCCCTTCAGGAAGCGCGCCCTGAGCCGTTCGCGGTGCCCGGCTGTGTCCTCGGATGTCATGGCAATCCCGGCGCGAGGGATTTTGGCCGCTGGCTAGGAGCGTCGCGCGGAGCGTGCTTCACGCACGTGAGCACGCGCGACGAAGCCAGAGGACAAAAGACCCGCGCCCCAGCAGAATTAAACATAAGGAGGCTTGTGTAAGCCCTTTGGAGACAGGGTAAAAATCTCCACCCCATCTTCGGTCACGCCCACGGAATGTTCGAATTGCGCCGACAACGAGCGGTCGCGCGTTACCGCCGTCCAGCCGTCGCTCAGCACTTTCACGCCGAAGCCGCCCAGATTGATCATCGGTTCGATGGTGAAGAACATGCCGGGCTTCAAGGCGAGGCCGCCGCCGGGCTTGCCGTAATGCACAATATTGGGCAGGGCATGAAACACCTTGCCCAAGCCGTGGCCGCAAAAGTCGCGCACCACCGCGCATTTTTCTTGGCCTTCGGCAAAGGACTGGATGGCATGGCCGATGTCGCCGGTGGTGGCGCCGGGCTTCACGGCGGCAATGCCGCGCATCATGGCGTCATAGGTGATCTCGACCAGCCGCTCGGCTTTGCGCTTGACCTCGCCCACCGGATACATCCGGCTGGTGTCGCCATGCCAACCGTCCAGGATGACGGTGACGTCGATATTGACGATGTCGCCGTCGCGCAGCGGCTTGTCGCCCGGAATGCCGTGACACACGACATGATTGATCGAGGTGCAGACAGTGTGGCGATAACCGCGATAGCCCAGGCAGGCCGGAATGGCGCCATGGGCGATGATGTAGTCGTAAGCCACCTTATCCAGGGCCGCGGTGGTAACCCCGGGCTTCACCAAGGGCACCAGCAGGTCCAGTACCTCGGCCGCCAAACGGCCCGCCCGCCGCATGCCTTCGAAATCGGCCGGCTCGTGCAAGGTCACGCTGAAATGGGCCTTGCGGGCGGCTTCAAAAATCTCGGACTGGGGCAGGATGGTCATGGTCTGGGCAATATAGTGGGCCGCAGCGCCAAAACCAAACAGGAACCGGATGGGTGGTAAGACGTGGAATGCCGCAATTCTGGCATGACACGATACTTTAGTTCAGCTTCAGCGCCTTGGCCGCTGTGGTGAAGGCGGTCTGCGCATCCTTGTTATCGGCAAAGGCCTTGCGGGCGGATACCAAAGCCTGCTTGGCCTTTTGCGGTTCTCCCAGCACGGTATAGGCGCGCATCAGCCGGACCCAGCCCAGCGCGTCGTTGGGATCGGCTTTCAGCCGCGCCGCCAGCATCTCCACCATGGCGCGGGGATTGGGCGCGCCGCCCCCTCCTGATGATTGGCCCACCGACTGCGACGTCAGCACTGCAATCCGGTCCACCAGAATCTGGTGCAGCGGCGCGGTCACCGGTATGTCGGCGAGCAAGTTCTGCCACAGCTGAATGGCGCCGGCATTGTCTTTGCGCTCCGCTTTGGCCAGCCCCAGATAAAAGCGCGCCGGCGCGCTGGCGGGATCGGCGGCCAGCGCGGCGGCAAAAGCCTTCTCGGCTTCCGGCGGCACCGCGCCATTGCTGGCCGCCACCAGCGCCTCGCCATAAGCGGCGTCCAGGGCGGCATCGCCCCGGCCGGTCAGTTCGATCACCTTGGCAAAGGCTTTTGCGGCGTCGCGCGGATCCTTGGCCGCCATATAAGCTTCGCCCAGATAGCGCCAGGCGCGGGCATCACCCGGATATTGCCGCACGCGCTGAATCAGGAACGGCACCAGCCCGTTCACCTCGCGCGTGTTCAATCCGCTGGCCTCACGCTGCGCCAGATGCGGGCGGCCTAGCAGGTAATAGGTGCCGCCGCCCACGCCGATAACGAAAAGCGCCGCCGCCGCCAGCAGCAAATAGCGCGTCTTGGCTTTTTCGACACGAAACAGCGGTATCGCCGCGAAGATAACGGCGATGGCCGCCACCAGGGCGAAACCGATATAGGGGACCGCGCTATTGGGGATTAAGCTGAGCCCGAACCATACAAGCTTCAAAAGGCCCTTTCCCAGGATGATAAGCGCCGACGCCAAAAGCAGCCAAAAGCGCAACCGTCCTTTCGTCAAGCCAAGTGCCACGCCGGCAACCGCGATCGCCACTCCCTGGTTGATATCGATATACTGGAGGACTGCGTTCACTTCTTTCCTCGATACTTATTGCGCACCAGCGCCACGATCATGCCGCGTATGGTGCGCGCCTCCTGATCGGTGAGGCCGGACCGCAGGATCATGGCGCGGATGTTGCGTACCATGGTTTCGCGCTTGGCGGGAGGAAAGAGGAATTCTGCGGCATCCAGTTCCCGCTCCAGATGCTCGAACAGGCCGGTCAGTTCGGCGCGGCTGGCGGGAACCGCGATGGTGGAGCGGGTGCGGACCGGCGGCGTCCTGTCGCCGGATTTCAGCCATTCATAACCCAGCAGCAGCACCGCCTGGCCCAGATTGAGGGACGAAAATTCGCAGGTTGGAATGGTGATCACCGCGTCGCACAGGCTCATTTCGTCATTATCCAATCCGGCGCGTTCGCCGCCGAACAGAAGCGCGGTGCGGGCGCCAGCCTGTGCCGCATCCCTAAGCCGCCGTGCCGCGGCCTCGGGTGTGTGGATTTCCTTCAGGATATCGCGGTCGCGTGCCGTGGTCGCCAGCACAAGATTGAAGGGCGCCAGCGCCTCGGCGGCGGTGCGATAGATTTTGGTGCTTTCCAATATGTCGGCGGAGCCCGAGGCCAGAACCTGTGCCCGGTCGTTGGGCCATTCGAATTTTGGGGCGATCAGGATCAGTTCCGAAAGACCGAAATTCTTCATCGCCCGGGCGGCGGCCCCGACATTTTCCCCCATTTGCGGATGGGACAGGATCACGGCGGGGGCGGTCATTTGGCGCTTTGACGGGCCTTTATGGGCGGGCTAAACGAGGCCCGCTATAGCCCCTCCCGCCACAATTTTCGAGGCCCATTAGGTAAGGAATATGTCCATGGAAAAGATCAAGGTCGCAAACCCGGTCGTCGAGCTGGACGGCGATGAGATGACCCGCATCATCTGGGACCTGATCAAGAAGAAGCTGGTGCTGCCCTATCTGGATGTGGACCTGCATTATTACGATCTTTCCATCGAGCATCGCGATGCCACCGACGACAAGGTGACGGTCGAGGCCGCCGAGGCGATCAAGAAATACGGCGTGGGCGTGAAATGCGCCACCATCACCCCCGACGAGGCGCGGGTGGAGGAATTCAAGCTCAAGAAGATGTGGAAGTCGCCCAACGGCACCATCCGCAATATCCTGGGCGGGGTGATCTTCCGCGAACCCATCATCTGCAAGAATGTGCCGCGCCTGGTGCCCGGCTGGACCCAGCCCATCGTGGTCGGCCGTCATGCCTTTGGCGACCAGTATCGCGCCACCGATTTCGTTTTCCCGGGTAAGGGCACGCTCACCATCAAATTCGTCGGCGAAGACGGCAAGACCATCGAGCATGAAGTGTTCAAGGCGCCGGGCGGCGGCGTCGCCATGGCGATGTACAATCTGGACGAGTCGATCCGCGAATTCGCCCGCGCCTCGCTAAATTACGGCCTGGCGCGCAAATATCCGGTCTATCTGTCGACCAAGAACACGATTCTGAAAGCCTATGACGGCCGCTTCAAGGATCTATTCCAGGAAATCTATGACAGCGAATTCAAGTCCAAGTTCGAGGC
>DATEMS010000040.1:0-60824 GCA_035275465.1 Rhizomicrobium sp.
GCTGGCGCGCCGATGCGATCAAGGCGCTGGCCCAGGCGCAAGCCATGGGGCGCGTGCCGGTCTTTGTCGGCGGCACGGGCCTGTATTTCATGGCCCTGACCGACGGGCTGGCCGATGTTCCGCCGACACCGCCGGAAATCCGCGATGCGGCGCGCGCGCTGCTGGATGACATTGGCGTGGAGGCGCTGCACGCCAAGCTGACCGACCGCGATCCCTTGACGGCGTCGCGGTTGCGCTCTTCCGATCCGCAGCGGGTGTTGCGCGCCTTTGAAGTGTTCGAGGCGACGGGGCGGCCGTTGGCGGAATGGCAAAGCGCCCCCGCCGAGCCCATCCTGAAAGACAAAAAGATCGCCGCCTTTGTGCTGGATCCGCCGCGCCCCGAGCTACGCGCCCGGATCGCGGAGCGGTTCGAGGCCATGCTCAGGCAAGGAGGCTTGGAGGAAGCGCGGAAATTGGAGGGCCTGGACCCCGCTTTGCCGGCGGCCAAATTGCTGGGATTGCGCCCGCTTCAGGCCCTGGGGAGCGGAACTTTGACCCAGGCCGAGGCGCTGGATGCCGCCATCACCGGGACGCGGCAATTTGCCAAGCGCCAGATGACGTGGTTTCGGCACCGTATGCCACATTATATCTGGTTTGACCCACTTGTTAGCAATTTAATTACACAATATAGGCAAAATTCTGCGTGAAATTGCTTGACGCCGCAATGCAGCATCTTTAGGTTCCCGCCCATGCGCAGACTGCTCGTAGTTATCTGGCCGCTAGGCACGCGAAGCTGACCCTTCGCGAGGCATAGCGGTCATGCAGGCAAGGGGCGGAAACGCCCCTTTATCTTTGGTGCGATTACGAGCATTGGGTTTGACAGGGACGGATGATGGACAAGGACGACACATTGACGCGAGACGCGGGCGCTGCCGCCGCCGCCGCCGCTGAAGCCATGACTGGCGCCCAGATGGTCATCCGCGCCCTCAAGGACCAGGGCGTCACCCACATCTTCGGCTATCCCGGCGGCGCGGTGCTACCGATCTATGACGCGCTGTTCAAGGTTGAAGGCATCACCCATGTGCTGGTGCGCCACGAACAAGGCGCCACCCATGCCGCCGAAGGCTATGCCCGCTCCACCGGCAAGCCCGGCGTGGTGCTGGTGACCTCCGGTCCGGGCGCCACCAATGCGGTGACCGGCCTGACCGACGCGCTGATGGATTCCATTCCGCTGGTGGTGCTGACGGGCCAGGTGCCCACTCACTTGATCGGCACCGACGCCTTCCAGGAATGCGATACGGTCGGCATCACCCGTCCCTGCACCAAGCACAATTGGCTGGTGAAGGACGTCAACGATCTGTCGCGCGTGCTGCACGAAGCTTTCGAGATCGCCACGACGGGGCGCCCCGGTCCGGTGGTGGTGGATATTCCCAAGGACGTGCAGTTCCAGACCGGCGCTTATCATGGGCCGCAATCGATCCATCATCGCACCTATCGCCCCAAGACCGATCCCGACCTGTCGGCGATCGTGAAGGCGGTGGAAATGATGGCGGCGGCGAAGCGGCCGATCATCTATAGCGGCGGCGGCATCATCAATTCCGGGCCGGAAGCGAGCACATTGCTGCGCGAGCTGGTGGATTTGACCGGTTTTCCCATCACTTCGACGCTGATGGGGTTGGGGGCCTTCCCGGCTTCGCGCCCCGAATGGATGGGCTTGGTCGGCATGCACGGCACCTGGGAAGCCAATCACGCCATGCATGATTGCGACCTGATGATCTGCCTGGGGGCGCGGTTCGACGACCGCGTGACCGGCAAGGTCAGCGCCTTCTCGCCCAAGTCCAAGAAGATACATCTGGATATCGATGCCTCCCAGATCAACAAGATCGTGCGGGTGGATCTGGGGATCGTGGCCGATGCCGCCAAGGCGCTACGCGAGATGATCCGTTTCTGGAAAACCCAGAAGCACAAGGTCCAGACCGAGTCGTTGAAGGACTGGTGGAAGCAGATCGAGCAATGGCGCGCCAAGAAATCGCTGTCCTACAAGAATTCGGACACGATCATCAAACCGCAATATGCCATTGACCGGCTGTATGAACTCACCAAGCATCGCCAGGATGTCTATGTCACCACCGAAGTCGGCCAGCACCAGATGTGGGCGGCGCAGCGCTTCCATTTCCAGGAGCCCCACCATTGGATGACCTCCGGCGGGCTGGGGACCATGGGCTATGGCCTGCCGGCCGCTATCGGCGTGCAGATGGCCCATCCGGATGCGTTGGTGATCGATATCGCCGGCGAGGCGTCGGTGCAGATGACCATGCAGGAAATGTCCACCGCGATGCAGTACGACCTGCCGATCAAGATCTTCATCCTGAACAATGAATATATGGGCATGGTGCGCCAGTGGCAGGAAATCCTGCACGGCAAGCGCTATTCGCATTCCTATTCCGAGGCCCTGCCGGATTTCGTCAAGATGGCGGAAGCCTTCGGCTGTGTCGGCCTGCGCGCGACGCAACCATCGGAACTGGATGGCAAGATTGCGGAAATGATCGCGGTCAAGAAGCCGGTGCTGTTCGACTGCCGCGTCGATCCGGCGGAGAATTGCTACCCCATGATCCCGTCCGGCGGGGCACATAATGAGATGCTGTTGTCGCCCGATGACGGCGGCGAGATCAGCGACGCCGGAAAGATGCTAGTCTAAGAAATGATGTTGTGATGGCGGACTCCAAGACAAAACCGGCGAACGATATCGAGCGCCACACTTTGACGGTGCTGGTTGACAATGAGGCTGGCGTATTGGCGCGCGTGGTCGGGCTGTTTTCGGGGCGCGGCTACAATATCGAAAGCCTGACGGTGGCCGAGGTCGATCCCATGGCCCGCACCAGCCGCATCACCATCGTCACCAGCGGCACCTTGCAGGTGATCGAGCAGATCGAGGCGCAGTTGCGCCGCTTGGTGCCCACCCACAGGGTCACCAACTGGACAGATGCTAGGAATGGGGCCAAGGCGGGTATCGAGCGCGAAATGGCGCTGATCAAGGTGGCCGGCACCGGCGATAAGCGGGTGGAAGCGCTGCGCATGGCCGACGCCTTCCGGGCACGTCCGGTGGACACCACCCAGTCCAGCTTTGTCTTCGAGATCACCGGGGCCCCCGCCAAAATCGATTCTTTTGTGGACCTGATGCGGCCCTTGGGGCTGGTGGATGTCTCCCGCACCGGCGTCGCCGCCATCAGCCGCGGCCCGGAAGCCATGTAATTCAACCTCAGTTTTAACGAAAACCTCCAGGAGTGGACTTATGCGCGTCTATTACGATCGGGATGCCGATCTCAATCTGATCAAGAACAAGAAGGTCGCCGTGATCGGCTTCGGCTCTCAGGGCCATGCCCATGCCCAGAACATGCGGGACTCCGGCGTCAAGGATCTGGTGATCGCGGTGCGTCCCGGCGCATCCGCCAAAAAGGCGGAAGCGGCAGGCTTCAAGGTGATGAGCGTGGTGGACGCCGCCAAATGGGCCGATGTGATGATGATGGCCACGCCGGATGAATTGCAGGCCGACATCTACAAGGACGAGCTCAAGAACAACATGAAGCAAGGCGCGGCTTTGTTGTTCGCCCATGGCTTCAATGTCCATTTCAAGCTGATCGAGCCGCGTCCCGACATGGACGTGTTGATGGTGGCCCCCAAGGGCCCCGGCCACACCGTGCGCGGCGAATATCTCAAGGGCGGCGGCGTGCCGACCCTGATCGCGGTGCATCAGGATGCATCCGGCAATGCCCATGACCTGGGCCTGAGCTATGCCAGCGCCATCGGCGGCGGCCGGGCCGGCATCATCGAGACCAACTTCAAGGAAGAATGCGAAACCGATCTGTTCGGCGAGCAGGTCGTGCTCTGCGGCGGCCTGGTCGAGCTGATCCGCGGCGGCTTTGAAACCCTGGTCGAGGCGGGCTATGCCCCGGAAATGGCCTATTTCGAATGCCTGCATGAAGTGAAGTTGATCGTCGATCTGATCTATGAAGGCGGCATCGCCAACATGAACTATTCCATCTCCAACACTGCGGAGTATGGCGAGTATGTGACGGGTCCGCGCATCATCACCGCCGAAACCAAGGCCGAGATGAAGCGCGTGTTGGCGGATATCCAGCAGGGCCGGTTTGCCCGCGACTGGGTGCTGGAGAACAAGGCCGGCCAGTCCTCCTTCAAGGCCACCCGCGCCATGGGCGATGCCCATCAGATCGAAGAGGTCGGGGCCAAGCTGCGCGCCATGATGCCCTGGATTGCAAAAAACAAGCTGGTGGACATAGCGAAAAACTGATTTTCTTTTCCCGCTGGGAAAAGAAGCATCGCAAAAGGCCCGGCACGCAGCCGGGCCTTTTTTGCTGGGGAGCCGTCATGACCGCGCGCCCGCCTATTCCGCCGCCGCCTTATACGGGCAGTTGCCTCTGCGGCGCAGTGCGCTGGAAGCTGGATGCGCGGCCGCTGGCGATCAATGCCTGTCATTGCACCGACTGCAAGAAAACCACCGGCGGCACCAATGTGGTGATGCTGATCGCCAAAAACGAGGCCTTTTCGGCCAGCGGCGAGACCCATGTCTATCGCAAGCGCGCGGCTTCCGGGCGCGAACTGGACATCCAGCGCTGTGCCAAATGCGGGGTGCGCATGTTCCACCACAATCTGGCATCCAATGCGCTGGTTTTTATCTCTGCCGGTACCCTGGACGATCCCAGTTGGGCGATCCCGACCTCGCATATCTGGGTCGAGAAAGCCTCGCCCGATGTGGTGATGCGTGACGACGCCGTCAAAGTGGTCGGCCAGCCCGCCGACCGCCAGATTCTGATCGACGCCTTTGCCAAAGTGTATGGCGCATGACACTGGGCACGCCGCTGTCGCCCGCCGCCGTCAAAGTGATGCTGCTGGGCTCGGGCGAGCTGGGCAAGGAAGTTGTGATCGAACTCCAACGGCTGGGCGTGGAAACCATCGCGGTGGACCGCTATGCGGGCGCCCCCGCGCACCAGGTGGCGCATCGCGCCCATGTGATCGACATGACCGACGCCAAGGCATTGCGCGCCCTGGTGGAACAGGAATGCCCGCATTTCCTGGTGCCGGAGATCGAGGCCCTGGCCACTGACGAACTGGTGCGGATTGAGGCCGACGGGCTTTGCACCGTCATTCCCACCGCGCGCGCCGCCCATATCACCATGAATCGCGAGCGCATCCGGGTTCTGGCGGCGGAAGAATTGAAATTGCCGACTTCGCCTTACGCCTTCGCCTCCTCGCTGGAGGAATTGCAGGCCGCCGCCGCCCGGATCGGCTTTCCCTCTTTCGTCAAGCCGGTGATGTCGTCGTCCGGCAAAGGCCAGTCGCGGCTCAAATCCGCCGATGATGTGGCGCCCGCCTGGGAAAAGGCCCTCAGCGCGGGTCGGGTGCGCGAGGCCCGGGTGATCCTGGAAGGCGAAATCCCGTTTGATTTTGAAATCACCCAACTGACGGTGCGTGCCGCCACTTCCAATGGAGAAGTGGGCACGCATTTCTGCGAGCCTATCGGCCATGTCCAGAAGGACGGCGATTATGTGGAAAGCTGGCAGCCGCAAGCCATGAGCGAGGCGGCGCGCAAAAAATCCCGCGATATGGCTGCCGCCGTCACCGGCGCATTGGGCGGCTTGGGTATCTTCGGCGTCGAGCTGTTCGTGAAGGGCGACGAGGTCTGGTTTTCGGAAGTCTCGCCGCGCCCGCATGACACCGGGCTGGTCACCCTGGTGTCGCAATTGCAATCGGAATTTTCTTTGCATGCCCGCGCTATCCTGGGCCTGCCGGTGAATGTCGAAATGGCCTCGCCGGGCGCCTCGGCGGTGATCTATGGCGGGGTGGAAGCCGGTGCGCTCTCCTTCGACGGTGTGGACGAAGCGCTGAAAATCCCCGGCAGCGAACTGCGCCTGTTCGGCAAGCCGCAATCCTTTGTGAAGCGCCGCATGGGCGTGGCGCTGGCGCGCGCCGCAACCACCGATGAGGCGCGGATGCGCGCCAAGGCCTGCGCCGGTGCGGTGAAACCGGTTGTTTACCTGTCACGGTAACTTCACAAAATTTCGCGGTTGGCCGGACTGTGGTTAACCGCCTGCACACGGCCCGGCCGTACCTTTCCGGCAGCACCGGGGGATGTCATGACAATTGCTGGAGACGATCTGACGGCTGGGACGCTGGCGGTACCCACGCCGGCCTTATGCGAGCGCACCACCTGCGGAGAAGTGTTCGACTGGTTCACCGCCAATCCGGCGGTGCCGGCGGTGGCCATCCTGGACAGCAGGAGCGGGACGGTGCTGGGCCTGATCAACCGGTTCATGTTTTTCGGCCGCTATGCCAAGCCCTATGTGCCCGAGCTGTTTGCCCGCAAATCCATTCTCAGGCTGGCCAATCGCAGCCCCCTGGTGGTGGAAAGCAATGTGCGCCTGGCCGATCTCGGCGCCACCTTGTTGGTGGAAAATCCCGATGCCTTGATCGAATGTTTTGTGGTGACCAAGCGCGGGCGTTATCTGGGCGTGGGCACCGGCGAAGCCTTGTTGCAAGGCAAGGTCAAGCTGCTGCAAGCCCGCGAGGCGCAATTGTGCAAGGCGCTGCATGCGGAAACCCGCGCCAACGCCGCCAAGAGCGATTTTCTGGCGCTGATGAGCCATGAACTGCGCACGCCGCTGAACGCCATCATCGGTTTCTCGGACGTGTTGGGCAACGAAATGCTGGGGCCGCTGGGCCATCCGCGCTATCGCGAATATGCCAATGATGTGCACGGCGCGGGCAGGCATCTGCTGGCGCTGATCAACGACATTCTGGATCTGTCCAAGGCGGCCGCCGGAAAGTTTGAGCTTGTGGACGAGGAAATCGCGCCCGCCGACATTGTCGCAGAATGTCTGCGGCTGACGCGCGGCAAGGCCCGTGAAGGCGGTTTGCGTCTGACGGCCGAGATGGCGCCGGGCTTGCCCAATATTCTGGTGGACCGGTTGCGCTTCAAGCAGGCACTGCTCAATCTGTGTTTCAATGCCATCAAATTCACCCCCGGCGGCGGCAAAGTGGATATTTCAGGCCATCAGAGGCAGGACGGCAGTGTCGTGCTGGCGGTGCGCGATACCGGCATCGGCATGGCGCCGGACCAGATTCCCATCGCGCTGGAGCCTTTCCGCCAAGTGGCGTCGCCCTTTGCCCGCAATGCCGAGGGCACCGGCCTGGGTCTGGCGTTGGTCAAATCGCTGATCGAATGCCATGGCGGCGCGCTGGAAATCGAAAGCGTACTGCACAAAGGCACGACCGCGCGCCTGATCCTGCCGGCGGAACGGATCGTCCGGCGGCGGACGGCACTGTCGGCTTAGGCGCTTGTCTTTTGCGTCGTGAGTTCGTCGCGCCATCGCTCGTGTACGTCTTGTACACGTCGCTCGGCGCTCCTGCTCACGCCACAAAATCCTGCGCGCCGTTATTCTAAACCAGAGTTATGTAGGGTTTTCCAAACTGAACGACGCTGCGTCGTCATCGTATGAGAACAGCTCGGCAAAACGGGCCCAGGATACCACCGCCTTCAGCGTCTCCTCCGCTGTATCTTCGGCCATATGGTCTTCCAATTCGTCCAGGAACCTTGTCTTGGGCGCCGAATGGCTGGTGCGTTCGTCCAGAATCTTGCGGATATGGGCGGCCAGCGGCACATTGCCCATCAGGGCGCGCGAGAAAATCTCCTTGCGCTCGTTCAACTCCCCATCGGCGAAACGCTTGCCCATATGGGTGAGCTTGATGTCGCCGCCCTCCACCTCGGCCAGCCGCAGCAGCTGCATGGCTTCCGCCACGGGAAACAGTTCGTCCACCTCCAATTCCTGTTCATAGGCGATGTCCGGCAAGTCGGCCTTGCCGTTATAGGGCGGCGCGGACAAGGCCTCGATCAAACCGGAGATCTGGTTGGGCGAGACATGGGTGAGGGGCATTTCAATGCTGGGACCGGCGGCGGTCTGGGCGCGCAGGCGTTCCACCCGCCGGGCGGTCATTTCGACATAGATGCGATCGACATAATCCTCAAAGTGGGGCGAGGTGCGGTCGCGCGGCTGGGGCAGATCGATGGCGATGTCGGCGCTGACCTTGGCGGGATTGGAGGAGAACAACAGCACCCGGTCGCACATCAACACCGCTTCCTCGATGTTATGGGTGACCAGAATGATGCCTTTGATCGGCAGCTTGCCATTGCCCCAAAGTTCGATCAGGTCGGTACGCAGATTTTCCGCCGTCAGCACGTCCAGCGCGCTGAAAGGCTCGTCCATCAGAAGAATATTGGGATGCACCACCACGGCGCGGGCAAATCCCACACGCTGGCGCATGCCGCCCGACAATTCGCGCGGATAGGCGCTCTCATAACCGTCCAAGCCGATGAGGTCGATGGCGGCCAAGGCGCGGCTGCGGATTTCGGCCTGCGGCAAGCCCAAGGCTTCCAGGCCCAGCTCCACATTTTCCAAGACCGTCATCCAAGGAAACAACGCAAAGCCCTGAAACACCATGGCCACGCCCTGGGCCGGGCCCGCGATAGGTGCGCCCATGTAAGTGAGGCTGCCGCCTTGCGGCCGCGCCAGGCCTGCGATCAGGCGCAGCAAGGTGGATTTGCCCGATCCCGACCGGCCCAAAAGGCCAACAATCTCGCCTTGCTTCAGCGTCAGATTGACATCATCCAGCACCAGCAATTCTTCGCCGCCGCTGCGCGGAAAAGACCGCCTGACATTATGGACTTCCAGCAAGTTGCTCATGGCACCTCAGGTCAAACGGTACTTGCGTTCGGCGTACCAATAAAGCGGCTGCCAAAAGAGCCGGTTTACCACCACCACAAAGAAGGCCATGACCGCGATCCCCAGCACGACATGGTGGAAATCGCCCTTTTGGGTGGCGTCCGAAATATAGGCGCCCAGGCCATGGGCCCTCAATGTGGTATTGCCCCAATTGGCGACCTCCGCCAGCACACTGGCGTTCCAGGCGCCGCCCGAAGCGGTGATCGCCCCGGTCAGATAATGCGGAAACACCGCCGGAAGGGCGATCCTTTTCCACCACAACCAGCCTTTGACACCGAAATTGTCGCCGGCATCCATCAACTCGCGCGGGATGGTGCTGGCGCCGCCGATCACATTGAACAGGATGTACCATTGGGTGCCCAAAACCAGCAGCGGCGACAGCCAAATATCGGGATTGAGCTGCCACAAGACGATCAGCGATACTGCCAAGGGAAACAGCAGATTGTTGGGAAAAGCCGCCAGGAACTGCGCCACCGGCTGCACGATCCTAGTCAGGCGCGGACGCAAGCCCACATAGACGCCGATGGGCGTCCAGATCGCGCTGGCGATGGCGATCAAGACCACAACCCGCAGCATGGTGAGAAAACCCAAGCCGAGGGCGGTCAAAAGATCGCCCCAGGTCAGATTGGCATAGGCAAAGGCATAGATGCGCCAAGCGGCATAAAAGCCCAACGCCGCCAAGATCACATACCAAAGGATGTTCGCCAGCCGGTCGTCATGATCGCGCAACGCCGCCCGCATGCCAAAGGAGGGCGGCTGGAAATGATAGCTCCAGCGCATCATGTGGTCGAAGGGCGCGGTGATCCAGTCGATCAGCCGCGAACGGCGCAGCATGGTGAGCATCCAGCTCTGGGGCGGATCCTCCAACTGTTCCTCGCTGATCCGGAAGCGGTCGGCCCAGGCCACCAGCGGGCGGAACAACAGTTGATCATAGATCAGGATCACCACCAGCATGGCGAAAATCGCATAGAAGATCGCGGCGAGGTCCTTTTGGGCTATGGCGACCGCGATATAGGAGCCGATGCCGGGCAGCGCGATGGTGGTCTTGCCCA
The DNA here is from genome assembly GCA_035275465.1 of Rhizomicrobium sp. Lineage (GTDB taxonomy): Bacteria > Pseudomonadota > Alphaproteobacteria > Micropepsales > Micropepsaceae > Rhizomicrobium. The sequence continues at coordinate 9,827 of DATEMS010000040.1, forward strand.
CGCTGATGGCCTCGGAGACGGTGACGAAGAACCAGCCGCCCGACATGGAGACCATCATGTTCCAGATCAGCGGCGGGGTGGCGAAGGGCGCTTCGATGCGCCAGAAGCGCGCCCAGGCCGACAGGCCGAACATGCGGCCCGCTTCGGTCAGGTCTTGGGGCACGGTGCGCAGCGACTGGTAGAAGCTGAAGGCCATGTTCCAGGCCTGGCTGGTGAAGATGGCAAAAACGCAGGCCAACTCCGCCCCGAACACCCGCCCCGGGGACAGGGACAGGAACCAGACCACTGTCACCGATAAAAAGCCCAGGATTGGGACTGACTGGAGGATATCGAGCAAGGGCACCAACAGCAGGCCGGCGCGCGGGTTTTTGGCCGCCCAGGTGGCATAGCTGAGGGTAAAGACCAAAGACACGCCCATGGCCAGCAGCATGCGAAGCCCCGTGCGCAGCGCGTAACCGGGCAATAGCGCCGGATCCAGGCTGAGACTGTTGCCGCTGACCGCGGATAAGGGTTGAATCAGCAAACGGCTGGCATCGGCGAAGGCAACGATGAAGCCAAGCACCAGCGCCGCCGCCAGCAGATCCCAACGGCTGGGCAGCAGGCGGCGTGCTTCGATCGAGACGGGCGGCAGGATTCTCATGTCCGGCGGGGCCTCGAAGAGGTCAGTGGTGGATTGCGATTGTTCGCCCGCCCGGATAGGCGGGTTCGCGCGCCCTGGCAACCCACTTTGATGGTCATAAAAGGACTGCCGCCGGACGGATTTGCTGTCAAATTCCGCAAGCGGCGAAACCCCGTTTTCAGACGCTTGCAGTCCCGGAATGGCAACGTATTGTTTACACTGTCAATTCAGGGTTACGCCGAAGCGGAAGTTTTTTCAGCCATACCCCTGTCGCTATTGCGCCACAGGGCAAAATCGGCGTAAAACCGGGGCCAATGCTGAAAAAAACGGTGATTTATCCGTTGGTTACAGCGTTAAAGGCACCGCATCTACGGGCGGAACGGCGATAGGTCAATGACGGAAGGCGTGCAGATCGAAATCGAACGGGGCGGATTTTCCGCGGCCGGTTTCGCGCGCGCCAACATTCAGCCCCGTCCTTCCCTCGGTTCTTCGCGCGCACTTCTTCTTCTTAGCCGCCCCTAGGCGCTGACGATGCGCGAATGGTTCGCGCGCCGGGTGTTTAGGGGATCAACGCAACAGGAGAATGGAAGTCGCAGCATGCGACGAACAGAAGGATATTTGTCATGGTCATTGCCAACACCGAAACAACACCGATTCAAATCTTCGACACCACCTTGCGCGACGGCGAACAATCGCCCGGCGCGGCGATGACGCATGAGGAAAAACTCCAGATCGCCGAGTTGCTGGACGAGATGGGCGTCGATGTCATCGAGGCGGGTTTTCCCATCTCGAGCCCAGGCGATTTCAAGGCGGTGCAGGAAATTTCCAGGATCGTCAAACGCGCCTCCGTCTGCGGCCTGTCGCGCGCCGGGTTCAAGGACATTGACCGCGCGGGCGAGGCTCTGAAAGGGGCCTATCGTCCGCGCATCCATACCTTCATTTCCACCAGCCCGGTCCATATGAAGCACAAGCTGAATATGGGCGAGAATGCGGTTTTGGAAGCGGTTGGCGCCAGCGTCACCCGAGCCCGCAATTTCACCTCGGAGGTGGAATGGTCAGCGGAAGACGCCACAAGAACGGTGCCGGATTTCCTGTGCAAATGCGTGGAAGTGGCGATTCATAGCGGCGCCACGGTGATCAATGTGCCCGATACCGTGGGCTATTCCACGCCCCAGGAATTCTTCGACATCATCACCATGTTGCGCGCGCGCGTGCCCAATGCGGACAAGGTTATCTTCTCCACCCATTGCCACAATGATCTGGGGCTGGCGGTCGCCAATTCGCTGGCCGGCGTGTTGGCGGGCGCGCGGCAGGTGGAATGCACCATCAACGGCATCGGCGAGCGCGCCGGCAATGCCGCGCTGGAAGAAATCGTGATGGCGTTGAAAGTGAGAAAGGACATCATGCCCTTTTCCACCAACATCAATGCCAGTTTGCTCAACCGCGCCTCCAAACTGGTCTCCAACGTCACCGGCTTTCCGGTGCAGTACAACAAGGCCATTGTCGGCAAGAATGCCTTCGCCCATGAATCGGGCATCCATCAGGACGGCATGCTCAAGCATGTGGAGACTTACGAGATCATGCGGCCCGAGGATGTGGGCGTGAACGCCACCTCCCTGATGCTGGGCAAACTGTCGGGGCGCCATGCTTTCCGCGACAAGCTGGAAAGCCTGGGCTACACGCTGGAAAGCGAGGCTTTCGAAGATGCCTTCAAGCGCTTCAAGGACCTGGCCGACAAGAAAAAGCATGTCTTCGATGAGGATATCGCCGCCCTGGTGGACGACGAGATCATGCGCGGTCATGACACCATCGCGATCAAGGCGCTGCGGGTGGAATCGGGCACCGGCATCGTCCCGGTGGCCTCCCTGACCCTGGATGCCGCGGGGACGGTCAAGAGTGTGACCACTTCCGGCGACGGCCCCGTGGACGCCATTTTCATGGCCATCCGCGAGGCCTACCCCCATACAGCCACCCTGCAGCTCTTTCAAATCAGCGCCGTTACCGAGGGTACCGACGCCCAGGCCCAGGTCAGCGTCCGGCTCCAGGAAAATGGCCGTACCGTCACCGGCAAGGCCTCGGACACCGACACCCTGGTGGCCGCCGCCTATGCCTATGTGAATGCGTTAAACAAATTGCTGGTAAAACGGCAAAAGCAGGAACCTGAGGCGTTGACCGTCGCAAGATGACGCCAAAGGCACGACGGCTTGCCGCCCCGGCAAAGCGCTCCGGGGCGGTTTTTGGAAGACGGCGCTGATTTTGTTTTGGCTTTCCAGGTTAGGGGTACATTCAGCATGTTCGGCAGTCTTCTCGGCGCACTCTCCAGTGATATGGCCATCGACCTGGGGACCGCGAACACGCTGGTCTATGTCAAGGGCCGCGGCATTGTTCTCAACGAACCAAGCGTGGTCGCCACCTTCACCACCAGGGGCGGCAAGAAGGCCGTGCGCGCGGTCGGCAACGACGCCAAGATGATGCTGGGGCGCACCCCCGGCAACATCGAGGCCATTCGCCCGATGCGCGACGGTGTCATTGCCGACTTCGAAGTAGCGGAAGAGATGATCAAGCACTTCATCCGCAAGGTCCATAACCGCCGCTCCTTCGCCAATCCCATGATCATCGTCTGCGTGCCCTCGGGCTCGACCGCGGTGGAGCGCCGCGCCATTCAGGAGTCGGCGCTGTCGGCGGGCGCGCGGCGCGTCTTCCTGATCGAAGAGCCGATGGCGGCTGCGATCGGTGCAGGCCTTCCCGTCAGCGAGCCTACCGGCTCGATGGTGGTGGATATCGGCGGCGGCACCACCGAGGTCGCGGTGCTGTCCCTGGGCGGCATCGTCTATTCGCGCAGCGTTCGCGTCGGCGGCGATAAGATGGACGAGGCGATCATCGCCTATATCCGCCGCCACCAGAATTTGCTGATCGGCGAAGCGTCTTCCGAGCGCATCAAGAAGGAAATCGGCTCCGCGGCTTTGCCGATGGATGGCAATGGCGTCACCATGGAAATCAAAGGCCGCGATCTGCTCAATGGCGTTCCGAAGGAAATCACCATTACCCAGCGTCATATCGCCGAGGCCCTGGCCGAACCGGTGGGCGCCATTGTGGAGGCGGTGAAAGTGGCGCTGGAAGCCACCCCGCCGGAACTGGCCGCCGACATCGTGGACAAGGGCATTGTGTTGACCGGCGGCGGCTCGCTGCTTGCCAATCTGGACCAAGTGTTGCGCGATGAAACCGGCCTGCCGGTTTCCATCGCCGACGATCCCTTGTCCTGCGTCGCGCTGGGGACAGGGCGGGTTCTGGAGAATTCCAAAAGCATGCGCCACGTCTTGTCCACTGCTTTTTAAGATACGCGGGAATAGGGGCCACGTCGCATAATGGCCAACGCCTGGAAGATCGCCCGCAAAAGCAATGTCCAGCTGCCGCTGGTCATCGTGATTGCGCTGGCGGTCGTCTTGGTGCTGTTGGGCAGGGCGCAAGGCACGCTGTTCGACAAGGCACGCACCCATGTCACCGATCTGATGGCGCCGGTTCTGGAAACGGTGCGGGCGCCGGTGGCGGGCTTCGACCGCTGGATCGGCTCGATCGGCGAAATCTTCTCGGTCTATCAGCAGAATTTGAAACTGAAGGAAGAGAATGCGCGCCTCAAGCAATGGCGCAATGTCGCCATCGTGCTACAGGGGCGGGTGTCGCGCTATCAAGCCTTGCTGCATGCGGTGCCCGATCCAAAGATGAATCGCGTTTTGTCGCGCGTCATCGGGCGGGCCAGCCGCCCCTTCCTGCAGACCATGGTTCTGGATGCCGGGCGTGACCACCGCGTCTCTCCGGGCCAGGCGGTAATGGATGCGCGCGGCATGATCGGGCGCGTCTATCTGACCGGCCGCCGCACCAGTTGGGTGATCCTGCTGACCGACTTGAACAGCCGCATTCCCGTCACCATTACCGCGTCTTCGGGCAAGACGGGCCATGTGCAGGCCATCATGACCGGCGACAATACCGCCATGCCGGCGCTGACCATGGTGTCGCGCACCGTGACGCTGCAGGCCGGCGATCAAGTGACCAGCTCCGGCGATGGCGGCTTGCTGCCCGCCGGCCTTCCCATCGGCACGGTGATGGCGGATGGCGGAGGCAAATGGCGGGTGGCTTTGCTGGCCGATGCCGCCGCCAGCCAGGATGTGGAAATTCTGAACTTCTCTCAGCGGCCGGAAGCCTTGCCCGCGACCGCGGAATTGCCGGCGGAGGCCGCCGGGCTCAAACCGCATGTGCCGCCGCCTCCCGCGCCGCAGCCTATTTCACCCGCTGCGCCGCATGCCGCGCAACAGGCCGCCCCCGTTCCCGCCACGCCTGCCGCAGCGGCGCAAACGCCCAAACCGGTGATCCTGGCTTCGCCGCAGCGGGGCACAGCGGCCGCAGGCGCTGCGCCCGAACAAGATGCGGACCGCTAGCCATGGCCAAGCTTGAGCGCGCCGGTCACGTTCCGCGTTTCCGCTTTCTGGTCGCGCTCGTTCCTTTGCTGTGCGGATTGCTCTGTGTGTCGATCACGGGCATTCCGGTTTCCTTGTTAGGCGGCTTGGTGCCGCCGCCGCTCCTGGCCTTGGTGCCGGTTTATTTCTGGTGCCTGGTGCGGCCCGATTTGATGACGCCCTCGGTCGCTTTCACCATCGGTTTTGTCGAGGATATTTTGTCCGGCGGACCGCCCGGCATCTGGACTCTGGCTTTTGTGCTGGCCTATGCCCTGGTGGCGCGCCAGCGCGACAGCTTTGCGAGCCTTTCGGGCCTGGCCGCTGTGTTGGGCTTTGCCACAGCGTCCGTCTTTGCCTGCGCGGTGGCTTATGGCACCGTGGCGGCGCTGAATTTCCTTTCCGGCATCAGCCTGCCCCCCTTGACCCCTTTGATCGGGGAACTGGCGATGACGGTGCTGTTCTATGCCCCCACCACCCTGGCGGTAAGCTGGCTGCACCACAATCTGGTCGGCGCGGCGCGAGGCGATGTCTGATGCCGTTGTTCGATAAGAAGGACAAAAGCCGCTACGCCACCTTCACCCGCCGCTCTATGGGCATGGGCGCGGGGATGACGGCGGTGTTCGCGGTGCTGGCCGGACGGCTCTATCAACTTCAGATTCGCCACGGCGATCAGTATTTGCTGGAAGCCGAGGACAATCGGGTTTCCGAACGGCTGATCGTGCCTCCGCGCGGTCGCATCATGGACCGGTTCGGCGTCGAACTGGCCAATAGCCGGCGCAATTACCGGGTGCTTCTGGTCCGCGAGCAGGCCGCCGGCGGCGTGGAAAAGGCGCTGGACGCCATCGGCAAGGTGATTTTGCTGACAGACCAGCAACGAAAGAAAGTGTTGCACGATCTTGCGATCAACAAGAAGTTCGTGCCGGTGCCGGTGGCGGAAAATATCAGCTGGGAGGAATTTTCCCGCGTCAATCTGCACCTGCCTTATCTGCCCGGCGTGCAATGCGATGTCGGCGAGGCGCGCGACTATCCCTTCGGAAAAGAACTGGCGCATGTGTTGGGTTATGTCGCTTCGGTGTCGCCAAAGGACCTGGAGCATGACCAAGACCCCTTGATGAATCTGCCGGACATGCGGATCGGCAAGCGTGGCATCGAAAAGCAGTTTGAAAAGGAAATCCGGGGTCGTGCAGGCGCCTCCCGCGTTGAGGTCAATGCTTATGGTCGCGTCATCCGCGAGTTGGGCCAGGATCCGGGCCAGCCGGGCGAAGACGTTTATCTGACGCTGGACCGGCAGGTGCAGCAGCTGGCCGACAGCAAGCTGGGCGAGGAAAGCGCCGCCTGCGTGGTGATGGACGTCCATAACGGCGATGTCATTGCTCTGTCCTCCACCCCCGGTTTCGATCCCAACTGGTTCAATGTCGGCGTCAGCGGCGCGCAATGGCGCGATCTGACCACCAACGACCACAAGCCGCTGCTCAACAAGGTGATGGGCGGAACCTATCCGCCCGGCTCCACCTTCAAGACGGCGGTGGCGCTGGCGGCGGTGGAGGCGGGCATCGCCACCCCCGACTATCATGTCAGCTGCAACGGAGTTTACAATTTCGGCGGCCACGCTTTCCATTGCTGGAAAAAGGGCGGGCATGGAACCGTCAATATCGAAGGCGCGCTGCAGCACAGCTGCGACGTCTTCTTCTGGGAAACCTCGCGCCGGCTGGGCATCGACAGGATCGAGGCCATGGCGCGCAAACTGGGCCTGGGTGCGCCCACCGGCATCGAGCTGCCGGGCGAGCGTGGCGGGTTGATTCCCAGCCGGGAATGGAAACAGAAGACCTACAAATGGGCCTGGCAGCAGGGTGACACGCTCAGCGTCGGCATCGGCCAGGGCTATGTCACGGTCACGCCGCTGCAGCTGGTGCAGATGGTGGCCCGCGTCGCCAGCGGTAAGACCGTCAGCCCGCGTCTGGTCCATTCGGTCGGCGGGCGCCTGATGCCGCGCGAGGCGCCCGCAAAGCTGGATGTCAGCGATGAGGCGCTGGCGGTGGTGCGCTCCGGCTTGAACAAAGTGGTGAACCAGCCCGGCGGCACGGCCTATCCCGAACGCATCATCGAGCCCGGTTTTGAGATGGCGGGCAAGACCGGCACCGCCCAGGTCCGCCGCTACACCCTGGAAGAACGCGCCCGTGGCTTGACCAAGAACCAGAACTTGGAATGGAAGTTGCGCGACCATGCGCTGTTCGTAGGCTATGCGCCGGTCAACGATCCCAAATACGCCATCGTCAACATCATCGAGCATGGCGCCATCGGCCATCCCCATGTGCTGATGGCCCGCGACATCCTGCATTTCTGCCAGCAGCGCGATCCTTCGCGCATGGCGGGTTCTTATCCCGGGATCAATTCGGCAAGCGCCGCGCCGCCCAGAAAGCAGGCGGACATCCATGCACCCAACAGCGCAAAGACGGGGGGCTGATGGCACTTCGTCCTTATGCCGCCGCCAAACGCACCTTGTCGCTCACCGACAAGCTGATGGAAGTCAATTGGGGCTTGGTGATGATCATCTGCATGATCGCCATCGCCGGCATCGCCATGCTCTATTCGGTGGCTGGGGCGAATTTCCAGCCCTGGGCGCTCAGGCAGATCGCAAATTTTACCTTGGGCCTGTTGGTGATGCTGGCTGCCGCGGTGATCGATATCCGGGTATGGATGAGCCTGGCCTATCCCGCCTATGCGGTCGCGCTGGCGCTGTTGGTGGTGGTGGAATTGGTGGGCCGGGTGGGTCTGGGGGCGCAGCGCTGGATCTCGCTGGGGCCGGTCGATCTGCAGCCTTCCGAGTTGATGAAGATCGCCTTGGTGCTGGCGCTGGCGCGCTTTCTCCATGGCAAGAGCGTGGAGGAAGTATCCAAGCCGATCCCGCTGGCCATCGGTCTGGCCATGATCGGCATTCCCGCCTTGTTTGTGGTGCTGCAGCCCAATCTAGGCACCACGCTGATCATTGTCGCGGACGGCTGTTCGCTGTTGTTCTTGGCGGGACTCAGCTGGTGGTGGATTGCACCGACCCTCGGCGCGGCGGCGGCGGCGGTGCCCTTGGCGTGGCGCTTTGTGCTGCATGACTATCAAAAGGCGCGGGTGGAGACTTTCCTGGATCCTGGCTCCGATGCCCTGGGCAAGGGCTGGAACATCACCCAGGCCAAGATCGCCATCGGTTCGGGCGGGGTGGCGGGCAAGGGCTTCACCGAAGGCACCCAGAGCCGGCTGAATTTCCTTCCCGAAAAACAAACCGACTTCATCTGGACCAGCTTTTGCGAGGAATTCGGTTTTGTCGGCGCCCTGGCGCTGCTGGTGCTGTTCGGCGTGGTAATTTTCTATGGCGTGCAAACGGCGATGAGCGCCCGCAGCCAGTTCAGCCGGCTGTTGGCGATGGGCGTGATCCTGAACTTCTTCTTCTACGTGATGATCAACGGTCTGATGGTGATGGGCCTGATCCCGGTGGTGGGGATTCCCATGCCGTTGCTCTCTTATGGCGGCTCGGCCATGCTGACGGTGATGCTGGGATTTGGCCTTCTGATGAGCGTGCATATCCACCGTCAGGTGGAGATTCCCCGCCATTCCGGCGGGATTATCTAATTACCCCCATCCGTCGCAGCTCGGGGTGAGGAGCGGTCCGCCGCGCGGTAGCGTTGCGGATGAGCAGGTCCAGTGGACCTGCGAGAGCGACGAACGGTCCATAGCGCCAGCGTATGGACGCGGCGCGCATCCAGGCGCGCCGCGAGGCCGGGACGGCGACGTCGTACCGGCCGCTCGCTCAAGCTCGCGGCGTTCGTCGCTCGAAATGGTCCACAGGACCATTTCGCTTGCTTCGCAAACCGCTCCTCACCCTTCGGTTTTCATTGGGAAATTCGCCCACAGGCGGCTGCGGATCGTTTGTGGACAGGGGGGATGCCCTCTGCTATGAGGCCGCTCCCCGACCGGATTTTTGGACCTGGGCGGGCCGCGTGGGTGATTAGCTCAGTTGGTAGAGCAGCTGACTCTTAATCAGCGGGTCGTAGGTTCGATCCCTACATCACCCACCATTCCAGCAATAGGTTAGAGGGTTTCGTCTTCCACTCTGACCTGAGCCCCATTTTTCATCCAGTTGGCGAAGCCCTCTCAGGCCCAAGCGGGCGACGGCCCTGCGCCTCTGGCGCAAAACGGACATTGGACCGAGGTCCAACATTTCGGCGAAGTTCCCGTTCGATAGTGTCGCCCGTCACAGGACAAATCGCCAACGCAAAACGGGTGTGGCATGACATTAGAGGTGGCGATCGTGCTCGGCATCAAGCTGAGCATCGCGTTGAGTGTCTTTGCCCATGGCCTCAACGCGACGATGCGCGAGATCACCTACCTCTTTAGGCATCCGCGCCTGTTCGCCAAATCGCTTCTGGCAGTCGACATCGTCATGCCGCTGTTCGTATTGCTGGTTCTGGCCGTCACCGATCTGCCGGGACCGATCAGGCTCGCGCTGGCGGCGCTGTCAGTTTCGCCGGTCGAGGTCATTGCGCCCAAGAGGCCGGTGCGGGTGGGAGGGGTGGATCAATATTTCGTCGGCCTCTTGGTCGCCGTATCGCTTGTTGCCCTGGTGTTTGTTCCTTTGTCTGTTGAGCTGCTGGGCAGGATCCGGGGAGTCGAGGCGCAGGTTCCGGTCTCCAAGGTCGCGCTTTTGATGACGGTGACCGTTCTGGGACCGCTGATTGCAGGTGTGGCGGTACGCAATCTCCGGCCTGGCTTTGCCGAAAATGCCGCCGGGCCGCTGGCGAAGTTATCCGCCATCCTGCTCATCTTGTGCGTGCTGCCGATACTGCCCGGCGCACTGCCAAAGGTCTGGTTTCTGGTCGGGGATGGCGCGCTGGCTTCGTTCGCAGCCTTTGCGCTGGTCGGCCTCGCTGTCGGGCACTTTCTGGGCGGGCCAGATCCCGAGGATCGCGCTGTGCTGGCCATTGCTACGGCGTCCCGGCATCCCGCGGTCGCTCTCGCGATCGCGGCCTCGAATTTTCCCTCCGAGAAACTCGTGGTCCCAGCCGTCCTCATGTATCTGCTGGTAAATGGCCTGGTCTCACTTCTCTATATGTCCTGGCGCAAGCGATGCGCTCTGGCCCTTGGTCCACAAGTCAGGGTGAGGTGAATTTGACGCGGATATTCCCTGATTGGACTTTTGGCCAATAACACAACCCGTTATCCGGCGATCTACTTGGTTGTTCAAGTTGCTGATCCTTCCCGAGCCACGGGCGAGCATTCGAAGGGCAAAACGGGAGTTGCTCGTCGTGGCCGAACTGGCTGCAACCTCTGGCCGGAGCCATGTGTGCCTGCGGGCATCCACGGGCCATCGGTACCACCCAAACCCAAGGAGACGATCATGTTCCGTGCCTTCACAGCCGCTTCCATTTTCGCCCTGACCATCACCGTCGCCCAGGCGACCCCCGCAATTGACGTCCAGTTCAGGGATCTGGACCTTTCCAGTCCCTCGGACACCCGTGTTTTGCGGGCTCGCGTCCATCAGGCCGCTGACAAAGCCTGTGGTCCGCTGTGGGTTTATCCCACGTCGCTCTTTTATCGAATCTGGTTCAACAATTGCGTTCGTGCCACCAGCGCTGAAACCACGAGACGTATTGAGGCTATGGCCGGCCGGTACCGCATGTTTGCCAGAAATTAGCCGGCGCTTTCGATTCAGCCTGCAGACACAGTAGGCGCCTGTGAACCACAGGCGCCTACTGCTTTGCGGCCCCTGGCCCAATCAATTTGGTCTGATCGGGGCACGGGCGACGGTGACCATGACTTGGCGGTCGCTGCAGCAGCGGTAGGCCGAAAAGGCGTGACTTCAACCAAGATGCGCATATGGCGGTCCACCTAGATGTGAATGTACCGCGGGCATGAACGTTATGTCCGAGCGCATCTCAGCGCCAAAGCGGCCGCAATTTGATCACCGACAGTCTTCTTTTTGAATATCGCGCGGCTTGATGGCTGTCGTGGCACGCTTTGACTACCAATTGGCGCGTTTGGACAATGCAGCCAGACGCGCGATTGCCTAAGTTAGAGCCGACGGACCGATAGGACTTCTGTAGAGACGCGCAGTTCTTGTGTCTTAAAGAGCCAAATACCGGCGCACGAGACGGTCCGAATGATGTGCGCATGTGCATTGTTCGTGAACTCTTTGTGGACCTTGGCAGCCGAATTGCCGAATCCCGAAAGATGAACCAGTTTAGGAGATCCAGGCAATGTTGAAGACATTGGCGGCAACACATCGGCCGTGTGACCGGGCAATTCCTCGCGTCAGCGAATCGGCAGTCCGGCGCGCTGCGGCGCAATTGCGAAAGCAGTTTCCTGAGACATCGTGGATTGAGGCGTCGCATCGGGCAGATTGCGCCTATGCGGCCGGACACATGTACAATTTCCGCTTGTGGGGACGGATAGCGCGCGCCTTGCGGGGGGTAAGCAGGACATGAAAAAATCTGCGTTCGCGAGCGTTTTTCTGATGAGCGGCATTGTCACGGGATATGCCGGGCTGCCTGGGATCAAGGACGTAAATCCAGCCAAGGATGCAAATCAGGTCCAGGCTGAGAATCAGGCCAAGACCGTCAACATTGTGCCGGCCAGTGGCCAGTTAAGTTTATTCCATCACGCCATGGCGCGGGTGCGCGCTAGCTATGTGCGGCCTATCGAGGACAGCGAGCTGATCGAGGGTGCTATCCAAGGCATGGTGTCCGGCCTTGATCCCCATTCCCGTTACCTGGACGCCAAGTCCTATAACAATGCGCTGACCGCCACCGAGGGCCAGTTCGGCGGTATCGGCCTGGTGATGGAGCCGGATGACGGGTTGATCAAGGTGATATCGCCCAAGGACGGGACCCCCGGGGCCAAGGCCGGCATAAAGGCCGATGACAGGATTTCTGCCATCGACGGCGTGTCCGTCGATGGCATGGACTTCGACGAAGCCATCGACAAGATGCGCGGTCCCGCCGGCAGCAGCATCGCCCTGACTATTCTGCGCGAAGGCGCGAAGAAACCGTTTGACGTATCCCTGGTGCGCGCCATCGTTTCCGTGGATGCGGTCACCTGGCGCCGCGAGCATAACATCGCTTATGTGCGTGTTCCGGGATTCAATGAAAAAACCGGCGAAGGGTTCGAGAAAGCGGTGCAGGATCTCAAGAAACAGATGGGCCCGGCCCTAAAAGCCTATGTGCTGGACCTGCGCAACAATCCCGGCGGACTGGTCAGTCAAGCGGTCCGGGTGTCGGACGATCTGCTCGAGTCCGGCGAAATCGTCTCGATCCGCGGCCGGAGCGCGGAAAATATCCAGCGCTACAGCGCCAAGAACGGTGACATCACCGATGGCAGGCCGATCGTCGTCCTGATCAATGGCGGCACGGCAAGCGCCGCGGAAATCGTTTCGGGCGCACTGCAGGACAATAAGCGCGCCACCGTCATCGGCATGACCAGCTACGGCAAGGGCTCGGTGCAGACCAATATTCCCCTGGGCATGGGGCTCGGCGCGCTGCATCTGACCACCGGGCGCTATTATACCCCGTCGGGCCATTCCATTCAGGCCCAGGGCATTGTTCCGGATATCCAAGTGGCGCAAGGCGACGAGGCCGCTATGTCCAAGGAGGCCAATCTGCGCAAACACCTAACAGGGGAGGACGCGTCTGCCGGGCAATCCGCCGCGCCCCCGATCAAGCCGGCTCCGGGAAAGGCCTATGACGACTTTCAGTTCTCCTACGCAAAGGAGCTGTTGAATGGAGCGGTGATCGCGGCGGCACGTTAGTTCAGCCGGATGCGAGCGGCCTTGAAGTTGGTCAAGTTGGCCGCAGCAGCAGGATCATAGTGTTCAGCGCGCTCTTTGTGGCGGTAGTGTTGGAGCATGCCGCCGGAAACGCATAGCCATCAGTTGCGCGCGTCCCCTGTCCGCAACGAATTGAGTGGGAGTGCCACGGAGTAATCGCTCAAATCCACAACATTGGATTCCGGCATAGGCTTGATCAGGCTGACATACCGCCGGCCGTCGCGGAGAAAAGCCTTGACGCCCTCAAACATTTCGCGGCGTAACCTGTTCATGTGCGATGCGCTGCCGTCGCGCAAACCCCAAATGGCATCACGCCGCTCCACATCGTTCATATCGTCCCAGCCCTCGATCACGTGAGCACCGCACTTGCCATATCGATACCTGGGCAATCGATCCAATATCGTTCATTCAACAATGGCAGTCATCCTGTTGGGTCCGGATGGGACGAAGAAACGGCTAATCCATCATTACAATGCCGGCATCATTCGAGTGCCTCTCTTGTTTTGCTGTGGACCTGGAAAACAAAGCCGGCTACGTCGAGCATTTCTTCAATTCAACGGCTCGATTTTCGCCCGGTCGAGTTGGACCAATGGCTAACTACGCGGTACCGGACAGACTTCCAAACTCGGGCGTTCCAAGTGTGCCAGGCAGCTGACGTGACATTGAAGCTAGCCCGGCTGGAAACGGCAAGATTGGAGGTAAGGATGACCAAAACGCTGCGCGGTTTTTGCGGAATGCTATTTGTTCTGAACCTGGGAACCATTGGCCCCGGCTCGGTTTCGGTTTTGGCCGCCGTCGTATCCGATGAAAAGGTGACGGTGACGAGTCCCTATACCATTCGCCAGCAGGTGTTGACGCGCTCACTGTCTAAACAGATGCAGATCGGACGGATCAGCGTTGAGCAGAATGTCAGCTATGCTGACCTTAATCTGTCGAAGGAAGCCGATGTCGATGTTATGAGACAAAGGCTCAAGGAGGCGGCGGTGCAGGGTTGTGAGGAGCTTGACCGCCGTTTCCCACGCTCCGTCTATGTGCCGGTCCAAGATACGAATTGCGTTAAGGATGCTACGGCCCGCGCGCTGGCAAGGTTGGATGGAATCTTGGGCAAATAATTTGCCGATGAAAAGCCCGCAAGGCCGGCCGGGATGGCCGGCCGCGGGTACGTCATACTTTTTTCCAGCCTGGTCCCGGATCGAAAGTCTTGATTTGTGCCGCGGCGGCGGTGGTGTTCGGCCCTAAATCTTTTTGAAAGACAGCGCCATCCTGGTTGACGATGAAGGTCATCACGCCGGAAACGCCGTAGGTCGCCGGGGAGGCGATCAGGGCGAAGCCGCCCATCAGTTTGCCATGCGCCAGATAACTGTAGGCGCCGCCCTTGGCGGCCGGGCCCTGGCCGGTGAGAATGCGGAAGTAATAGCCGTTGAACGGCTGCGGTGTGTTCTTCGCGCGTGGCGTATAGCCGGCGGCTTGCGCTTTGACGAACAGCGGACCCAAGGGGCTCATGGGCTCGCCTGGTTTGGCGGGCCAGTAAAGACCATCCTGTTTTCCTGGCGTGCTGATAAAGCGTTGGGCATAGTCCAGCAGCCCATCGCCGCGATCGGTCGAGGCATATTCGCGCTGGGCGTCCACGAACGCCTTGCAGGATTGGATCGTGGACAGCTCATTGCGCCCGATGCGGCGGGCCAGCAACTCCGCACGTCCCGCCGCGGTATCGAAGCTCCAACCGTCCGCCCCCTTCACCAGGGGGATTGGCATCGGCCAATCATCCGTGCCTACCACGAGCGTGGAACGCGTGGGGCTGTCTTGGACAAGTTTGTGGCGTGCATCATAGGCGGTGATGAATCGTTCCAAGGCATTGCGGTCGGCCTGAACATCGCCGGAATGCAAAATATCGTGACCATCCTGGCCCAGTATCTTGTCCAGCGCGACCATGTCCTTGGCCCGCCCGGCCGCGACAAACCGGTCCACGCCTTCAGACGCGGATGGGAAAACGGTGCCCGACGCTTCTTGCTGGGCTGCGGCAATGCCGGTACCCATGCCCATCGCGATGACGGTTGAAAAAAGAAGGTGACGCAAACTGTTCATGTCGAAATCTCCCGTATCTATCGTCTTCTGCCGCCGCCGCCACGGCCACCGCCGCCGCCGCGGAACCCGCCGCCGGCGCTGCGGAATCCGGACGAACGGGCGCTTCCGAGCGAGGAGCTGCCACGGCTGCCAAAGCTTCTTGTCTGGCTGCCGCTGCCCAGGCCGTCGAAACTGCGGTTGAAGGATGTATTGGAAAAGCTACCGCGATTGCCGCCAAGACCGCCGCTTCCAAGACCATCACTGCCGCCCAAGCCACCCCGATTGCCGAGGCTACCGCGATCTCCAATGCTGCCGCGATTGCCCAGCCCGTTGCGGTCACCAATCCCGTTGCCCAGACCGGCACTGTCGAAACCGCGAAATTCACGGCGCCCGTCGGCGCCCGCCAGCGTCCCACGGCCATAACGGTCTCGCAGTTGGGCGTTGCCGTAATTCGCGCCACGCCGGTGATTGACATCGTGCCGCCAATTTTGACCGCCACCACGGATGCTGTTGATATTGTTCACCGTCAGGTTGCCGCCACCCCAGTTGAAGTTGTTGTTCCAGAAGGCGGCGCCGATCACGGCGCCCGTGACAAAGCCCAGTCCGGCGCCATAGCCATATCCATAAGGTGGAGGCCAGGAATAGGCCGGATAGCCATAGTCCCATGGGCCGTAGATGGATGACGAGTCATAGTAGGGGACATAGACCTTCTCCGGCTCGGCCGGCTGGATGATGATGGTCTGGTTCTCGGTGACCACTTTCTGTTGAGCGGTGTCGGTCAATGTGCCATTTGATTGCGCCTTGGCGCGCAACCGTTGGACCGCCTTGAGCATCCCGGCTTGGTCGGAGAGGACCGCATCTCCCAGCTGCTGTGTCCAACTGATTTGCTTGTCCATCATGTCAAGCACATCGGGCACACGTGTAAGATCCTTGACGCTATCGTCCCAGGTTTGACTGGCCAGCGCGCTGTCCAGGGCCGTCCCGCTGAGGTCCTTGTTCTGCTGGCGCCAGCGCGCGGCCTCGACAATCTCCATGGGGTAGGTGGATGCGATCAGTATTTTCGCCAGCAACTGATCCGGATAGAGCGCGATGGGTGCGGCAAGGGCTTCAAATTGTCCCGGTGCGGCAGCGGCGGATGCCGGGGTGGAACTCGTTTGTACCGGGGTCTGGCCAAGGGCCGGGAAAAGAAAAATGCCGAACATCGCGCCAATCAGAAAAAAGTGAAGGAAAAAACGCGGAATGTTGGTGCGCTCCATGATGAACTCTCGCTCTTGCAAAGCTGCATTCTGCAGGTGCGCAAGGCGCATCACCATTGGACCAAGGACCGATAGATCGGATCGATTGGCGCCTTTATGCGCCCCAGAGCCCGCGCGCCGCCAAACGGACCTGAGGATCCGAAAGGCGGTAAACGCTGCGATCAAGCATGTAGTGAACAAACCCGCTTGCAAAGCCCAGGGCCAGCAAAGCTGGAACAAGGGAAGATGTCCGCAAGGCGGCCGCGATATCGCCAAAAATGCGGTCGCTATAGTATAACGAGGTGTCCGGCCAGTTTGCTTCCACCTCGAACAAGGGCAGAAAAAGGATCGAGGCCAGCATGACCAGCAGCATCAGCGCCCAGCCGCGAGAATTCAGCGCATGGAAGGCGCGGCGTAGGCGTCCTTTGGCCGGCGAAGGCTCAAGCCGTGGCACCCGGCTGGTGAGGCCAGATGCCACGATCCAGTGCTGTGAAGTCCAGATGACCACAAAAAGAAAAAGGCTTCGCGTCTGCAGAGCGATGAGGACCATCAGCGCCAGCCCGAGGATGTACAGGATCCGGGGCAGTGATCGATGGCGTGCGCGTAACTCGGCTGTCAGCATAGCGGCGGTCGCCGCGCACAATAGCAGTGTGGCGCCGTCGCGGATCGGCTCCAGGGCCGGTGCAAACCAGGCCGGAATCCAGCGGTCGAGCCAGAGGTTCTGATAGGCGGCGGCGCCTACAAGCGCGTCCGCCAGAAAGACCAATACCCCGCCTACGCCGAGGCCGAACAGCCGGTCCCGCCGGCGCATTCCGGGATCGGCCGCTTGTCCGGCTCTTGCCCGGTAGAGTGAGAGGACGCCGAAATGCTGCGCCCCAAAATGATAGGTCGAAGCAGCATAGTCCAGGAGCGCAAGAAAGATAAAGCGTTCGGTACGCGTGAAGGGCAATGCTGTGTCGGCGGGCAAGAGAATGGCGAAACAAGCCGCGGTGACCAGAAAGGGAAGAAGCAGAAATCGTACTGGCGCGGCGCGCAGCAGCGGCCGGTAGGCTTCCGTGGCATAGGCCAGCCAGGCGCTTCCCAAGCGATGACCGATCCAGAATAGGGCCGTGATAACAAAATAGAGCGTGTCCAGGGGGCCAGATTCTGGATCAGGACGGCCGGCGGCCAGCAATAGAGCCAGCGGCGCAAGCCACAGCGCGCTGAGGATCCACATGCCGTCCCATGCCGGGCTCTGTACCCAAGGCGAGGGACGAGGCGTGACGACGGGCGCGAAAGCGCTAACACACGGGCCGCGCATCCTCAGCCGCATTCGGCTTTCGCGGAATGCTGCGCGATTCCTGTGCCTGCGCTTCGGCCGGCTGGCGGCGCTTCTGTTTCGTCCGTTGCCGGTACAGTTGCCACCACCAAATGCAAAATTCGATTCCCATATACTGCTGGCTCCCTTAGGTTGATCATGGAATGTCCACATACCAGCGAAGACTGGCTAAAGCTGATTGCACATGCTTGATGCCGAGACTGACTGGAGAGGCTGCGTTTGAGAAAGCGGTGTGACTAGAGCCGCCGATTTCCTGGTATCGGTAGTCGACCTGAAATTCCAAATTATCACTGAGTGAGACCGTAAAGCCGCCGATCACGCGCCAGGTGAACGCCAGCTGTGGATCGTTGATGTGCGTGCCCTGTGGGTCGCGTATCGTGGGATCCAACTCCGCGGCGCCCAGACCGAATCCAAGTGAAACCGAAAATTGGTGCCACAAAGGAATGTCATAGACCGCGCTTGTGACGAAGCTTGCGGTGGAGATGCCGCCGCTGACAGAAGATCCTGACAATCCCGTGAGGGGCAGGAAATTGGCGCGATAGTCGGCAAACCCGAAATCCGCTTCCACCCGCAATGGAATCGGGAACCGATAGCCGACGGAAGCGCCGAATGTTCCGCTGTCGGCGAAATCCGCTTTGCTCTGTGGTACCGCCGCCGGAGGGGCAATGGCGTAGTTGACGGGAGCCAGCGACGTCCATCCGCCCCCAAGCCCAAGATACCAGCCCTCGGGATGGGCGTTCGCGGCCGTCGGCAGCGCCAATCCTGCCAGGGCGAGGAACACCAATAAGGTTGAACGCATGTCGGGATCCCTGCGGTCCGAACATGGTATGGTCGCTGTACCCGCTGGCTCTATTGGGCCTTGGTCCTAGTGGCTGGTGGCGAACCTCTTGGTCGCCCAATAAACCGCACGGAGGAGCTGGTCCGCGTCCAAAGGTTTGGGCAGATAGATGAGTACACCCCCCGCCACACTGGCCCCCGGGGATTTATGCCAGCCATGGGCGGAAACAATGACAATGGGTACGCTGATATTGGCGTTGTCCAAATACTGCAAAACGTCCATCCCGGATATTTCCGGCATCTGGAGATCGAGCAAGACGCAGTCCGGCTTATCGCGCTTGAAACGATTGAGAAACACCAAGCCGGAGGAATAGCAAATCGTGCTCATCCCCGCGGTCTTGAGCAACCGGCTGACGGCGCGGCGGACCGACAGGTCATCGTCGACGATTGCGATAGTCCGCGGTGACATAGCCATTGCGCTTTTATGGAAGGCGTGCGTAGCACACCCGCCCATGGCGCAAATTGGACTTTAGGTAACTAACGATGATCGTGGGGCAAGAACTCCCCGCAACCGGAACGGCGCAATTTCTCCGCAATGTGCACCAGGCCGGCCACCGACCGCACGCCCATTTTTTCCATCACGCGCCCGCGGTGAACCTTTACGGTTTTTTCCACGATGTTCAGGTCGCTGGCTATCTGTTTGTTGAGGCGGCCCCGGATGATCTGCGACATGACTTCCCGCTCGCGAATCGTCAGGCTGCTCCATCGCTTCGACAAATGCGTGATATCCTCGCGCTCGCGGCGCGCCGATATATCCGACAACACGGCGCCTTCGATTGTCGAGAGCAAAACAGTTTCCGAAAAGGGCTTGAGCAGATAGTCGTACGCGCCGCCCTTCATGGCATCCACCCCGGTTCGAGCATCGTCGAAGCCGGTAATGAAAATTATCGGGCGAGAGACTCCAAGGTCCAGCATTCGTTGCTGCGTCTCCAGGCCACTCAGTTCGGCCATGCCGATATCCAGCAACACGCAGCCCGGAAGCGAACTATTGTGATTGGCAAGAAATTCGCCGGGAGAATCGTAGGTCAGCACCTGGTATCCGGCTGTCTCGAGCAGGCGCCGCAACGCAGACAGTATATGGCGATCATCGTCGACGACGTATATTTGAGCTGGTATTTGAGCCGGCATTTGAGCCGGCATTTGCGCAGGCCTGATCATGCAAGCTTCTCGGGTGCGATAGGCAGCGTGACATGGAAGGTCGCGCCGCCCTCACCATTGTTCTGGGCCCCGATCGTGCCCTGATGACCAGTCACGATAGCCTGGCAGATCGACAGGCCCAAGCCCAGGCCTTCATCTTTGGTGGAATAGAAAGCGTCGAACACACTTTCCGGCGCCGCGGAGGGCAAGCCATTGCCGGTGTCAGCGATACGCAGGTGAAAATTGACATTCGGGGTCTTGGCCGCGCCATAGGCCGTGATGGTGAGCGAGCCGCCCGGCGTTTGGCTGGTTGCCATGGCGTCAATGGCGTTCGTGATCAGGTTGAGCAGAAGCTGCTGCAATTGCACGTCGTCACCCCAGACCATTGGGACATCGGGCGATATTTTGACCATCACCTTAATCCGATGAAGCGCCAGTTCCTTACGGACCAGCCCCAATACTTTGTGGATCAAGAGTGTCATATCCACGCGGTCAAAACCGGAACTGTCTTTTCTTAGCAGGGAACGCAAATGCCGAATGACGTCACGAACCCGGGAATCGTCTTCTATAATGTCAGAAATGGCATTCCGTAACTCCGGTATGTTGACCGGCTTTTGGTTCAGCATGCGTTCAATCGCATGGGCATTGTTCATGATCGCTGTTAGGGGCTGGCTCAACTCATGCGCAAGAGCGCCGGACAGCTTGCCCACCGCCCCAACGCGGGAGAGATGAATTATAGTTTTCCATTGATGTTCAATCTCCGATTGCATGGCCACGTATTCGCTGACATCGACCAGTGTTCCGTTGATGCACAGCGCGTGACCATTCTCATCGATTTGCGAACGGCCCCGGCAACGCAGTGAGCGCACCGGCTCTCCTTCCTGGGGGATCAGGCGGAAGGTGACATCGAATGGCCTGCCGGACTTGTATCCGGCACGGATGGCATGCCGCATTGTTGTCAGATCATCCGCATTCACCAGGGCCATGAGCTTGGCCACATCGTACTGCGCTGCCGGGTTGAGCGCTAAAATCTCTTTGGCCAGATCGGTGAGTTCAAGCTGTTGCGTTTGGGTATTCCAACACCACAGTCCGACCTCGGCTGCCTCGATGGTGGACGTGATCTGGGATCCAATTTTCGCCAGGCGATCCGCCAGCTCGCTGTTTCGGATTTTGTATGCGGCAACCGTTAAAACAAGGGTAAGTTGTGTGCCAAGGAACAGGGCCGCCGCCAGCAGGCGATGACTATAGGTGAACGACTGGATGTCCGGTCCAGCCATGCCCAATGCGGCAATTGCCAGCATGAAAGTGATCAGGGCGGATGCAGGGACAACAATCCCGGCGGCCAGAGCCAGCGCGCCACGGCCCTGACGCAGGGCGCCGAAAAAATTGTTGGTGGCCGATACTTTCAAAGCTGTAGCCGATGAAAAAACCGACTTCAGCGCAGATTCAATGCGCTGTCGCTGTAGCATCTCGGATTCCAAGACAGCCCCAATCATCATTGGCACTCACCCAGAACACCCTGTCTTGGGGTTCTCCGTAGCTTGCGGGATAGTTTGATCGTACAGCCCTGTGGACATTGTATATATCTTCTGTGTACGGATTCACAGTCGCATTGTGATACTCAGACATTCTCTGATTAGGCTAGTCGCATAGCATGACACTGGTCACATTCCAGGAATATTGGCGGCAAGAATTGCATTGCTCCATTGGTCTTTGATCCCATAGCCGTGATGCCAAGGAAAAGATCGTGGCGCCGGCAACACAAAACCTGAGAGGATTGTCTCATGATCGTCATCATGACGTGTTGTCAGGCCATGGGTTGAGAGCGTTGTTCATGTATGAGTTGTAACTGCGTCTCAACACAATCAACCAGATACCGGTGAGCCCGGCCGAACAAGCGGATGCGGTCGCTTGGAGCCTGCCGGGCCCACCGGCATTGTGTATCGAAGGATTTTGACCCTCTTGGTGCGTTGGGGGCGTGAGGGCCGAAAATAAATCTTCGTACGGCTACAATAGAACGATAAATGCGCGCGCGTTCAATTGACCTAAGGTCTTATCGATGGCCATGCTTTTGCATGGTGCGCGATTGCGACAATGAAAACGGCATCATGGCAACCGGCATTCTCTACCCTTTCGGCGATCAGGCAAATCAGAATGGCGTTTGCGGCTGGCTGATCCTGTTCGCACAGGGACCGTGCATTGCTCATGCAAGGCTTGGGAAGCGGCAGGATCGGCTGACGTTGCGCTCCCGCTGCGGTGTGTAAAGCCAGGACGACAATCGAACCAAGGAGGACGATAAGAAAAACGAGTCTTTGCATTCCTCTAAGTCCAACCTATCGCCAATTTCTTGAAACAGGATGCCGCGATATGGCCAAAGGCGCTGTAAGGCGCTCGTTTTCAATTGGACCAAGGTCCAATGCCTAGAATACATCACCCATATGCCTAGAACGCTTCACCCACTTGAATGTAGTAGGTTGCTTGGCCTTGCGCGTTGACCACACCATCGATTCCGATATTGACGCCATATTCGCGGGAAGCGAGGAAGCGAATTCCGCCGCCTCCGCTGTAGAGGATTTTATCGAAGCGGCCAATCGTCGGAGCAACGGATCCAAGACCCGCGAATGCCACGAAGCCGATGCGCCAAAAGGCGCGCCAGCGCAGTTCTTCCTGGATCGTGAACATGGTTTTGTCCTGGTAGCGCCCCACCGCATATCCGCGCAAGTCGTTCTGCGAACCGAACAAGCACAGATCGAATATCGGGACATGGCCTCCTTCTCCGCAAAATGAGCCATGAGATGCCAGCACCAGGTCGGTTGCGATCGTGTCGTAGCGATTGACGGACAGCGTCGCCCGCAGGAAGGGATCGCGGGTGACGAAATCGTTCAATCCCGCGTCAAATCCCGCCTGGATCAAGAATCCCTGGGAAGGGGAGTAGTCTTTGTCGCGCGTGTCATAGCTGGCTGTCAGGCCGGTGGTGAAGACATTGTCCTTGATGCCTGCCAAGGGGCCGTCATGATCGAGCAGGTCAGCGGCAATTTCGGGCGATTTGAATTTTGTCTTGATCGTCATGTATCGCATCTTGCCGCCAACATAAAAATCCTGCGCGACGCGGCCTTCCAAAGCGGCCTGGAAAAGTCCACCGCTCTGGTTGAGTGATACATGCCGCTGGTTTCCGGCGTTGGTGGCCTGCGTTCCATAAAAGTCATAATTGACGTTCGCATATCCGCTAAGCGCTCGTGCATGATAGCGTCCCTCATCGAACGAGATGTCCCCGAGCGTGGCGGCCCCCCAGCTTCCATTGCCGGTGTAGAACCCGCCGGCGCCGATAAAGGATGATTTTGAATCCTCATCAGTCTTGAAGAACATGGCTGTCGCCAGCCCGCCTCCCGAACCAATCGTTGGGTTGGAAATGGGAATAGGGACAATCAGAAAGCTGCTGTTATTAAAGAAGCCTTGATAGCCCGCCTTGTCGCCTTGGGTCTCGGGCGGGGTAGGTGATGATGCAATGGCAAGGGGAGGATCCGCGACAGCAGAAGGCAGAAGCGCGCAGCTCAGCACGGCCGACAATATACCAATTCGCGCCGACTTGTTTTTCGGGTCAACAAAAAGGCGCGCCAAGGGGAGACTCCATAAGACGGGGAGAACGCGCGACCGTTCTCGGACACGAACACGCAAAAGTGGCGGCCTGGCTTGCACCAGGCCGCCAAGTCAGGGGTCCGCAGAGGGGGAGAGCCGGAACCCCAGGGGAAATTGAAAGATCAGTCCCGTTCGCCGCGGCGGCGTTGCTTTGCCTGCAATTCCGCCATTTGCTGGCCATTCTGAGTCGCGGTGGCGTTGGCCCTGTCGGCGGCCTGCTGGGCCATCTGCGCGCTGCTTTGCGCTGCCTGCGCCGCGCCAAGCGCCTGTCCAGCGACCTGGTAGGCGTTATTGGCCGAGGCTTGTGCCGCGGTCGCAGTCGTCAGCGCCGTATCCGCTACTTTCTGAGCCGCCTCGACACTCTCGACGGATGCGCATCCCCCCAACATCGTAAACGACCCTAAAGCTCCAACAAGAATTGTTCCGAAAAAAACTTTGCGCATTCGCCACTCCTTTTAAGTTCAACACTGGAAATTCAAGCCCATGAACTAAAGCTGTGAGGGGCAATTTGGGCAATTAGACCATGGTCCAACTGCTTCATGCGGCGGCTCGCGAAAAAGTGCGGGTCGCGTATGAGCAGGGTGATCGATATGGTCCGCATGTCCCGCCTTTGGCGGTGTTATGCCCTTGTGGCAGCAGTCCTTGCATTGTGTCCCGGCATAAGCTGGGCGCAGGAACGGCAACCCCCGACGAGTACCGCGGATGCACTGCATGCCGCACTCGTCGAGCGACATTCATCGAAGTTTGCGGATGGCGCGCCCGATCCTTTGTTCGATTTCTATGTGTCGCGCAATTTTTCTCCCGCGTGGAGTGGATCAGGGGACGCCAGCGCCGCCGCCGAGGCCGTTCTGTCCACGCTGAGTCAAGCCGATACCCAAGGCCTGCGCGCCGAAGATTATTCCGCTACCGCGCGCAGGTGGAATGCGGCGCCCAATGCCGGTCCCGAAGCGGCAGCGTTCGAATTGTCCCTGATGACCGATTTGATGCGCTACGCAGCCGACGTGCGTTTGGGCCGGTTCAACCCAGCAAAAATATACCAGGATGTAGAACTGCCGGTCGGCAGGTTCGAATTTGCCGCAGCCCTGAATATCGCTCTGAAAAATCGAAGGATCGAGCACTTTCTGGCTGATCTGCCGCCGCAACAACCGGAGTACCGGGGATTGCTCGATGGGCTGGCAAAATATCGGCGGCTGCAAAACAATGGCGGTTGGCCGAAAGTGCCTGGAAAAAACGAGATCCCGCTGGACGGCAGCAACACAGCTTCGCGGGCCCTCATTGCGCGCCTGGCCCGGGAGGATTCTCTGTTGGCAGAGAACTCGAATCCGTCGGCCGACGATGTTCGCCATGCGGTGATGCGCTTTCAGCTACGAAACGGGATACGCGCGAATGGCAGGGCAAGTGAGTCGACGCTGGCGGCGCTCAATGTTCCCGTCGATGCGCGAATTGTCCAGATCATTGCCAATTTGGAACGCTGGCGGTGGATGCAGCGAAAGCTCGAGGACCGCTATGTCTTGGTCAATGTACCCGATCAAACGGTGAGAATGATCTCGAATGGCGAAGTGCAACTGGAATCCCGCGCTATCGTCGGCCGGCTAGGGAGCAAAACGCCCATCGCGCGCCTTTTGGCGAACTCGCTGGTCGTAAATCCGCCTTGGCATGTGCCGGAAGATATTGCTGAGGAGCAAATTCTTCCGAAGCTACGCCAGAACCCAAACTATCTCGTGGATCACAACATGATATTGGTCAATGGACCTGCCGGCGACCCGCAGGGCCGCACAATCGACTGGCGTAAAATGAAGACCATGCCTTATATGATCGACCAAAATCCCGGTCCCGGCAATGCCATGGGCGAGCTGATGCTGGACGCGCCCAACAGTTTTGGTGTCTACCTGCACGATACGCCTGGCAAGGCGCTGTTCC
This sequence comes from Rhizomicrobium sp., assembly GCA_035275465.1. Lineage (GTDB taxonomy): Bacteria > Pseudomonadota > Alphaproteobacteria > Micropepsales > Micropepsaceae > Rhizomicrobium. The sequence continues at coordinate 34,851 of DATEMS010000040.1, forward strand.
AGGCCGATACGCGGACGCAAAGCAATGGTTGTATTCGTGTTGAAAAAATGACCGAGCTTTCCGCGATGATTTTCGGTGGCGAGAAGCAAAATACAATCGAGCAGTTGCGTGCAAATATCGCGAGCGGACAAACACAGCGCCTTATGCTGGAAAGGCAAGTGCCGATCTATCTTCTTTATCAGACGGCTATCGCCTATTCTGACGGGGCTATGGGCTTCCGTGCCGATTTATACGGTCGCGACAAGCCCCTTGCTACTGCGCTGATGACGCCGGACGGATAGCTTGAACGCCGCCGCATGTCGGGCAAACCAATGCCGCGTCGTGCCTGCGCGAGCGATCCGGCCCCCCCGGTTCTGAGCCTTCTGCCATCATCGCCAGGAACGCATCGCGACACTCTCGCAGAAACCGATGATCTGTTGTTTCCTTGCCGGTGGGCGAAGGTCCAATTGAATCCCACGGCCGGTCGGTAAACTTGGCGTGGAAGCAATTCGGCCTGCGTCATCCCACATGAAATGTTTGCTGCCAACAGCCTGCGCGGCGCGCAACCCAGCAAAGCAAGTCTTACCAATTCTACTGTGACCAATGCATGGCAAGGAAAGTCATGGATAGCAAGGCAATCGCGATTGTGATTATCGGCGTGAGCATTTTTGTCTTGGTGTTGAGCTCCGCCATCGGCGATCCCCCAGATGAGACGCCTTATGTTTTCCTGATCCCGTCCGCCAAAGCCCAGACCCTGGCCAATTCTGTTGTAACCGCGGTCAATGCTGGGGGAAGCTTCCGGTTGGCGGCGCAACGCTACTGACGAAATAGCGCTGCGGCAATGGCCGTGACGCCAAGTATCGAAATCAGGCCCGCTATCAATCTCGCGACCGACCGGCGGACCCTTGCTTGGGGATAATCGGCTTTTAAAGCGTGCAGTTCGCGACGGTGCTGGTTGGTCGCTATCAACAATGATGTCAGACCGATGGCAATCATCATGATGGCAAACTCCCTCGGCCCCAACAAACGCGAATGCGTCGTGGCCACTCTTTCGGCTTCAAGCTGAAAGAACTTGTATATGGTAAAGCCAAAGGTAATCAGGGATGTCGCCGTCCGGATCCATGACATCAATGTTCGCTCGTAAGACAAGCGGGTGCGATCGATCGAAAGCAGAAGGTTGGCGTCGCCGGAAGGTGGAGGATTTGTCCCGTACTTCAAGAGTCTGTGGCCCTCATGTTGCCGGGCTTCGGCCAAGGCCTAGCCCAGAAGGGGATTTCGGTGCCGATTCCATCTGCATTCCGTGTTGAATCGGGTCCGGTGGTGGCAGGCACCCATGTACAGTGCACAACCGGAAGGTGGCATTGGACCTTGGTCCACGATTGTGCGCTTAGCACATCTGCAAAATTGTCGGCCATGAACCGAGTGCCGACTTTGGCTTCTGGGCCATCATGCGAGCTATGCAAAGCATCGCGCATGTCAGGGCGTCGATACGCGCCCCGTTGTGCCTTCAATTGTCCTAACCAGTTCCGATATCGAGAATGGCTTATCCAGGAACGCGCGGTTGCGAGAAGCCAATGCAGCCCGCCGAACAGCCTCGCTGTTCGCTCCGCTCATGTGTATCACCGGCGATTTGATGCCTCTGTCGGAGAGCTTCCGGGCCAGTTCGATGCCGCACTCAGGACCAAGTTGAACGTCAATGACAAAGCATGCCGCCACACTCGTGACGATGGCATTCAAGCATTCCGCGGACGATCCGAACATTTCCGTGTGATACCCGTATGTCGCCAATCCGCGCTTCAGGGATCGCCCAATGTTCAGATCATCATCCACAATGACAATAGTTTGACGGGCAGGAAACATAGGTGAGTCCTTTTTTGAAGCCGGGAGCTGCGGGCTTGGCGGTCCCAAGCTGGTCCCGGGAAGCAAATTGATAAGGGTTCCGGCCCTGGTTGGTCTTGTTACGGTTTGCCAAACACTTGTCCGCCGGCGCCAGCGATGAATGTGATGTCCGGAAGCGGAAATCAGGAGCCATCCGTCGGCCGAGGCGTGCATTTTCCGACAGCCCGCGGCGGAATTGCGCGCCTTGCATATGGCAGATTGGTGCAGGCCGGGATTCCCGCAGAGTCCTTGTTGCACCGGGCGGGTCTGACGTCAGATGAAATACGCAATCCCGCGATTCGCCTAAAGGTTCGGGATCAAATCGCGTTTCTGAATCTCGCGGCTCGTGCTTTGAAGGATGAGTTTCTCGGCTTCAACCTGGCCCTGCACGCCGAGCTTCGCGAACTGGGGTTGTTCTATTATGTATTGTCATCTTCGGAGAATTTGAACGACGCCCTGGAGCGCGCGTCGCGCTACTGTGGAATTGTCAACGAAGGCGTCGTTCAGGAATTTGTCCCAGGCAAGCACGACAAAATGGCGATTCGGTATCTCGGCGTCAGCCGCCATCCTGACATCCATCAGATTGAATTTTGGATGGCGGGGCTTGTTCGAGTCTGCCGCAAATTGTCGGGTCGGCGAATTACCCCTCGCAGCGTACGCTTCGTTCACACAAGAAGGCGCACCAATGCCGGTTTTCGCAGTGTGTTTGGTGACGATATCAAGTATGGCGCGTCCGTAGACGAGATCGTATTTTCTGGAAATCTTGAGAAAATTCCGGTCATCGGAGCAGATCCCTACCTCAACAAGCTGCTGGTGAAATACTGCGATGACGCGTTGGCGCAGCAGCCGCGAAATGCCGGTTCATTTCAATCCCGTGTCCAGAACGCCATTGTTCCCTTGCTGCCCCACGGCAAGGCGGTGGTGGGCGAAATAGCACCCCGGTTGGGGGTCAGCAGCCGAACCTTGGCGCGCCGGTTGTCGTTTGAAGGGTTGAGCTTTACCGGCGTGCTTGAGGATCTGAAATTGCACCTTGCCAGACGATACCTTGCTGATAGGGAGTTGCAGATTTCGGAAATAGCATGGTTGTTGGGCTACCAGGAGATTGGCGCTTTCTCACGAGCGTTCAAGCGCTGGACAGGCCAGTCTCCCCGGGATTCGCGCTCCACGATAGCACCCTGACCCAAATCCCTTCCGGGAAGGACAGAATTGACTCCGCAAACGGAGCCTTGTCCGTTTCAGAAAAGTAGTTGGCGCGGAATGTGAAGATGTCCTGCGCCCTTAAGGGCAGGCTTTCCCCGATTCAGGATGATTCCATCGGGAGAAGCACGTGGAGTTTTCACGCCGGTCTATCTTGCGGTCTGGTGGCGCCGCCTTTTTGTCCTCTGCCGCCAGCCGGGCAATTGCGGCTCCGGCCATCGTCGGACTCAAGGATACCGGGGCTCGGACGCTGTCCTTTGATTGCTACAATACCGGCGAATGCATCAAAGCTGCTACCTATTGGGCCGGGGGAAAATACATTCCAGGCGCGCTCGCCGAAATCAACTATGCGCTGAGGGATTACCGATCCGGTGAGGTGTATCCCATTGCGCCAAAGGTTCTGGATCTGTTGCACCGAATTGGCCGCACACTCAATACAGATTGCCACTTCGAGCTGTACTCCGGCTACCGATCGCCGAAAACCAACGCCCTGCTTCGGCAGGCGGATTCCGGCGTGGCCGCGCACAGCCTGCATATGGATGGAGAGGCGGTCGACATCACGCTCCCCGGCAGAAGTCTCGATCAGCTCCACCATGTTGCGCTGGCAATGAAAGCCGGTGGCGTAGGCTTTTATCCCGACGCAAACTTCCTGCATGTGGATGTTGGCCGGGTACGGCGATGGGTAGGGTTTGGATAACCGGCTTCTCGGATTCTCCGGCAGGATGTCATTCGAGTTGGGTCGTGCCGCACGTCCTGCAGACAATCTCTATTGGGTGCGGGGGCAGTCTGCCCAAGCGCTCGTAGAACTCGTTTGACAAGCGCACAAGAGTTTTCTGTTCACCCACTCCCTCCCAAAAAATCTTTCCCGTCGCGGCGCAGTTCGTACAGCGAACGGGCAGGTAATATTGGTACGGATCGGACAAACGGGGTCTCAGAGTCATATCCAGCCTCGCAATAGGGTCCCGGGCCGGTGGCACAGGGGCCCCGTTTCGCAGGAACAAGATCAATAACACCGCCTTTGACACGCAAACACGCCGGGCGGCTCAGGATATCTACGAGAAAAGAAGACCGGTCTCTATGAGACTTTAGGGTAATGGTGTTCGGCTTTGGCCTGCGGGATGGCAGCTCGAAGTTGGCTGGGGCGAATGCCCAACTGCTCTCCTATGCCGGTCAACGGAAAGGGTGAAGAAGCTGCTTCAAGAAGGTTTCCGGTATTTGTTCCTTGACGCCATAGGTTGCCGGCATGGCATGTGAAGGCGGAAGCCGGGCTGTACCGAACAGCAGGTCGAATAGAACAAGATGGGGAGAAAAATTTTTGTTGTGATAGGTGGGATTGTTGCTGTGGTGCCAATGGTGAAACTGCGGACTGACCAGGATCCAGCGCAGAGGGCCATAATAGACGCGCAGATTGGCATGATTTACAAAGCCTTGAACCCCCAGGAAAATTGTGAACGCCAAAAGGGGGACCGGGGAGAAGCCGAGCAGGATGGTGGGGATGGTTTGAAGACAATCTGAGAGAATCTTGTCTACAGGATGAACCCGGACATTTACGAGCCAATCCATCTCCCGCGAACTATGATGGATGCGATGAAATCGCCACAACCACGGGATTTCGTGCATCGCGCGATGCACAATATATCCGAAAAAATCGAATATCAGCAGGATCTCAAGAAATTGGAGCCATCCCGGCTGATGGGATGCAATCTGGGCATAGCGTGAGCCTGTTATCTGACAAATGGAAAGGGCGATGACCAAGCTGAGGGCGCCGGAAAATTGTCCTGCGAAGCAACCCATGACAAAATACTTGACATCTGTTGCCCAACCACGACGAAAAATGGTTTGCCGCCTCAGGGGAAGCTTGCGTTCGAGTGTTACGAATAGGGCCCCAAAAACAACGAGACCAATGACGATCTGCAAATAAATGGATATAGACGCCACCGGTACAAATCGATCCGTATATCAGCGTTGTTGAGCACCGACCCGGTCACATTGCGTAACGCCAGTGGGTGTGTTGAACTGAGCATCGCGGCGAGACGTGCTTCTCTCAATTGGACTTTTGTCCAAACCGATATGCGTTGACGCGATATGGTCCCAACTCGCTAGGCAGCGGTCCATCCCCCATCGATCGCAATGATGCTGCCGGTGATGGAGCGCGCCATATCGCCCGTCAGATAAAGCGCCAAAGACGCGATTTCCGCCACCGTGACAAATTGCTTGCTGGGCTGGGCCAGCAGCAGCACGTCATGGATCACCTGCTCGCGGGTCATCTTTCGCGCTGCCATGGTGTCGGGGATTTGTTTCTCGATCAGGGGCGTCCAGACATAGCCCGGGCAGATGGCATTGCAGGTAATACCGAAAGTCGCGGTCTCCAGCGCGATGGTTTTGGTGAAGCCGGCGATGCCGTGCTTGGCCGAGACGTAAGCCGACTTGAAGGGTGAGGCGATCAGCGCATGCGCCGATGCGGTGTTGATGATGCGGCCCCATTTCTTCGCCTTCATGCTGGGCACCGCGGCGCGGGTCGCATGGAAGGCGGATGACAGGTTGATGGCGATGATCTGGTCCCATTTTTCCGGCGGGAATTCCTCCACCGGTGAGACAAACTGGATGCCGGCATTATTGACGAGGATGTCCACCGCGCCCAATTTTTTGGCGGTATCGGCCACCATGGCTTCGGTCTGGTCCCCCCTGCTCATGTCGGCGCCGCTATAAATCGCCGCAACGCCGAAGTCCTTTTCGATGCCGCTACGCTCTGCCTCGATGGCGGTCGCGTCCCCGAAGCCGTTGATGCAGACGTCGGCGCCGCTATTGGCAAAAGCGCGAGCGATGGCCAGACCGATGCCGGAGGTTGAGCCGGTGACGAGGGCGACTTTTCCTTTGAGGGACGTGACCGGCGTCTGGCGGTGCTGTGCGCCATCTTCTGTCAGCCCTGGCTGTTTCATTTCCATGAGTCAATTCCTGCCCCCCGGCCTGCAACGCGCATCGCTTTCGCAAATCTCTGCAAAAAGGTGAAAACAGGCGCGACGTTTCAGTGGCGCAAGGCTGGCCTCCCAATAGACTGTCAGCTATTGGACTTAGGTCTTATCGTCGGGGCGTTGGAAGGCGTCCGTCACCGGCTCACTCTGCTAGAACCGCTCGGGAATAAATCTTCGCCCCGTAAGCGAAGATGAGTCGTCATACTTGCGGCGGAACGAGCGTTTTGGGAGCTTTACCTTGGGCCGCTTTATTTTTTTGTAGGGTATCAAGGATAGGATATGCGCAATCCCGTTCAAGCGCGCCCGCTTCTTATTGTCTGAACGCAGGATATGCCAGGGTGAATGACTGCTGTCAGTGGCCTCCAGCATCAGGTCGCGCGCTTTGGAATAGTCGTACCACCGCGCAAAAGACTCCAGGTCCATCGGGCTCAATTTCCACTGCCGCAGCGGATCGGTTATGCGGGCTTTGAAGCGCCGCTCCTGTTCCTCCATCCCGACTTCGAGCCAGATCTTCACCAGGATGATGCCGGTTTCGACGATCCATTTTTCCATCTTGGGACATAATTCCAGAAAGCGGCGATGTTCCGCCTCTGTGCAATATTTCATCACGAATTCGACACCCGCCCGATTGTACCAGCTCCGGTCCAGAACCAAGATTTCCCCAGCGGCGGGAAAGTGAGGAATGTATCTTTGAATGAACACTTGGCTCTTTTCGCGTTCTGTTGGCGCGGGCAGGGCAACGACTTTGAATATGCGCGCACTCACTCTCTCTGTGATTGCCTTGATGATGCCGCCTTTTCCCGCGGTATCGCGGCCTTCAAAGAGAAGAATGATGCGAGCCCCTGTCGCTTTGGTCCATTCTTGCATATAGCAAAGCTCAACCTGAAGCTTTTTAAGCTGCTTTGCATACTCTTTTCCTGTCAATGTTCGGCGTTCGGCGTCTCTGTCTTTTTGTGTCATTGCAGTCGTCCCATGCGTTTTACAATCCCAAGACTGCGACGGTGTGGTTGGCGACCATGCGTTCCTCATCCGTGGAAACGACCCAGGCGGATATCCGCGATGTATCGGTGCTGATACGGGCCATGCCGCGCTTGTTGCGCCCGCTATCCAGCTCCAGACCGAGCCAACGGCATCTCTCCGAGACCTCGGCGCGTGTTGCCGCGTCGTTCTGCCCAATGCCGCCGGTGAAAATGAGCGCATCCAGTCCACCAAGCGCCGCGGCGAGCGAGCCTATCTCCCGCGCAATCCGGTATGTGAATAATGCGATTGCCTCGGCTGCCCGGGGCTCTGACGATGCTCTCAATGTCCGCATGTCGGATGAGACGCCCGATACACCCAACAGGCCAGACTGACGGTAGATGAGAGTCTCAATGGCGCGAGAATCCATGCCATATGCTTCCATCAGGTATAGAATGACGCCGGGGTCGATTGCGCCGCAGCGCGTTCCCATCATCAAGCCGTCTACGGCGGTGAATCCCATCGTGCTCGCCACACTGCGACCATGATGCACGGCGCACAGGCTGGCGCCGTTGCCGAGATGGGCAATGATGAGTCGGGCTTCGATCAGTTCCGGGGCAATCTCGCCGACCACATACTCATAGGACAGTCCGTGAAAGCCATACCGGCGTATGCCCGCTTCGGTAAATTTGTGGGGGAGTGCGAAGACTTGCGCCAAGGTTTTCTGTGTCCGGTGGAAGGCGGTGTCGAAGCAGGCTACCTGCGGAATTTGCGGCGCCTGATCCGATATCACGGCAATGGGAGAAAGATTGTGAGGTTGGTGCAAAGGCGCCAGCGGCTCTAAGGCCGTCAGAGCAGCCATGACCCTGCTGTCGATTCGAACGGGGGCGGTATAGTGCAAGCCGCCATGCACGACGCGATGCCCAATCCCAACCACCGGCATGTCGCCAATCAGGGTAATAGCTGTCCTTAAAAGTTCCCGCGTCGCCGTGCGGTGATTGATCTCCTGCGCGCGCCAATGCCGGTCAACGACGGTCTTGTTGCTTGCGTCAGAAACATGCAGATGGGGCGATACGCCGATCTGTTCAATTTGCCCGCGAAACATCAGCGATTGATAGCGATCGCCGCCATAAATCGCGAATTTGATGCTCGATGAGCCGGCATTGATAACTGCTATACATCCGCGCATGGATCAATTGTTTTTCCAAAGGCTGCCGCGTCGGTTCTGCGTCATTGTCGAAGGCTGGGACAGATCATCAGCTAAGCCCAATACTGGCTCGTCGCGCGGCTGTAATCAGGACCATCACTGCGCAGGATGCCAGCCGGGTCAGCAAGACGTCAGCGCGGCTGGTAAGCGCGATTGGCACCCGTGCTCCGAGCACCACCCCGGCACCGTCCGCTCCGGCCATGAAGGACAGGCTTTTGGCGAGCATGTTTCCGGCCTCAAGATCCGGCACGATCAGCACATTCGCCTTGCCCGCGACGGGCGAGGCGATCTTCTTCACCGCAGCCGCTTCAGGGCTCAACGCATTGTCAAGCGCAAGCGGGCCGTCAAGCAGCGCCCCGGTGATCTGCCCCCGATCCGCCATCTTGCACAAAGCCGCCGCTTCGAGTGTTGATGGAATCCTTGGATTGACGGTTTCGGCCGCGCTGAGAATCGCAACGCGGACTTGCGATCCGCCCAGTATATGCGCGAGGTCGATCGCGTTCTGCACGATATCGACCTTGTCTTCCAGAGTGGGCGCTATATTCACGGCGGCATCGGAAATTATCAATGCGTTGGATTGACCGGGAACATCCATGATAAAGCAATGGCTGATGCGGCGTGCGGTGCGAAGCCCCGTTTCGCGCGCGATAACGGCGCCCAGAAGCTCGTCGGTATGCAGGCTGCCTTTCATCAGCGCCTCGGCGCGACCGGAGCGGACCAGTTGGACGGCTTTCGCGGCAGCGTCATGGCTGTGGGCGGCATCGACGATCTCAAATGCGCCGATGTCGAGGTCGGCTTCGGCGGCTACCTGCCGAATGCGCGCCAAGGGTCCCACGAGAATGGGAAGGATGAGTTTGAGTCTTGCCGCTTCGACCGCCCCGGCCAGGGAAACATCATCGCACGGATGAACAACCGCGGTCGTCACCGCCGGATGGCGCTGCGCCGCCGCCAGAAGACGCTCGAATTTCTCGTGGTGAAACTTATCCTGCGCCGGCGGTAAGCTTTGAGCGGCGAGGGGGTCAAGCGCCGTCGCACCGGATGGGATTGTCATGGTTTTTCTCCTCCCGAAGGGTCAGATACAGGCATGAGGGCGGCGGTTTGCTGTGGTTGTTCGTCAGGAGTCCAGCCGCCCCCGAGCGCTTTGTACAAGTTGACCACTGCCACGAGCTGATCGCGCCTGGTCTGGGCCAACGTGCTCTTAGCCGGGAACAGTTGTTGCTGCGCTTCCAGGATCTCGAAATAGCTCGCCCGTCCCGAGCGATACCGATCCAATGCGAGATCAGCGGAGTGTTGCAGCGCCCGAACCTGGCTTTGGAGCGCAGCTTCCCGCGAAACCAGCGTTTGTCGCGCTACCAGCGCGTCGGACGTTTCGCGGAATGCAACCAGGATCTTCTGCTTATACTGTGCGACGGTCTCGTCCCAAAATGCTTGGCGCTGTTGATAAATTCCTTCCAACCGGCCGCCGGAAAATATCGGCCCTGCCAAATCCAGCGCCGCACCCCAGACACCGAAGCCGGTCGTGGTGCCGGCCACACTGATCCCCTGACCGCCCACGAAAGCCGACAAACCGATCTTGGGAAAGAAATTGGCCGCAGCGACGCCGATTTCCGCATTGGCTGCTATCATCCTCTGCTCGGCTTCCAGGATGTCGGGCCGGCGTTGGAGCAGAGCGGTTGTTGAACCGAGAGGTGTTTCCGGAATGGCTTGATCGTCAAGCGGCGTTCCCCGCGGAATTTCTTTTGGATATGCGCCGACCAGCGTGCTGATGGCATTTTCCAATTGGCTGATTTGGCGGGTCAGGTCGTGAACGGCGGCCGTGCTGGCATCATAGGCCGATTGGGCGCGTTCGACGGGCAGTTTGCTGTCCCTGCCGGCCTCGAAACGCAACGTGAAAAGGTTGAGCGTGCTTTTATAGACTTGCGCGCTTTCCCGCGCGATCGCCAATTCCTGGTCCAGTTCGATCAACCGGAAATAGTTTGCGGCGATATCGCCCACCAAAGTCAGCATGACGCCACGGCGTATATCCATCTGGCCAAGAAGATTTGCTTGTGCGGCTTCGTTGGTGCGGCGGATCCGTCCCCAGATGTCCAGTTCCCAGGCTGCGGTGAGCAAACCGTTGAAATTTCCAAATGTCGTAGGCCGCACGGTTTCGTTTTCCGGAGAGGCGCCTCTGCCTCCCTCCGCAGTTCCCTGATAGCCAAACTGCGGTATCCCTTCCGAGCGCGCGACATCGACCATGGCGCGAGCTTGCTGGATTCGCGCCACGGCGACCCGCAGGTCGTTATTGTTCGTCAGGCTCTCGGCGATCAGCGTCTGCAATGCCTTGTCGCTAAAGACATTTTTCCAAGGCATGTCGCCAATGGATTGCGCGCCGGCTTCCGCTGCCTGGGCGCGGAAGCTGCTGGGCGGTGTGACCTCCGGTTTCTTATATTCCGGTCCCACCGTGCAGGCGGTCATCAGCAAGGGCGCCAACACGGCACTTAGGAATCCCTTGGCAACCCGCTTTGTGGAATTTTGGCTTTCTGTCACGGCACACCTCTTTATTGAACTGCTGCCAGCATTTTTCTAAATCGCGAAAGGGTGAACGTCATATAGGCGCACCCAATTACAAACATCTTGGCAAGATCCGGCCACACCATCGCTGGGGTGGCATCTCTGAACAGCACGGCTTGGGAAAAACTGACAAAGTGCGTGGAGGGCACGAATTGCATGGCCTTTTGAAGAAAGATGGGCATGCTTTCCAGTGGTGTCTGCCCGCCCGACAAAAGGCTCATGACAATGAACACCGGAAAGGCGAGCAGCCCGAACTGAGGCATGGATCGAACAAGGGTTGCCAGCATTATTCCCAGCGCGGTTACGGAAAACAGATAAACGCAAAGTCCGGCTACGAAGAGAAAAATCGAGCCGGCGACGGGAACGCCGATCGCGCCTTTAACAACCAAAAAGAGAGAGGTCACGGCAGCCAGAATGACGATCAATCCATTTGCCCAGATTTTGGCAGTCATCAGCTCATAAGGATGAAGCGGCATCACCAGCAGGTGTTCGATATTGCCATGCTCTCTTTCGCGCAGCACCGCAGCGCCGGTGAGAAAGATCGCAAGCACGGATATATTGTTGATCAATTGATTGATGGCGACGAACCAGCTTTGCTCCATGTTCGGATTGAAGCGCGCTCTGGTGTCAAGCTGGACCAGCGGCATGTCGTTGGCCTTGCCCCGGCCGGACCAGAAGGGTTGGATCGTATCGAGGATGATCTGCTGGATATAGCCTGGCGCCCTGCCAGCTTGGCTCATGGCGGTCGCATCGGTGATGATCTGGACGGTCGGTTTGGCGTTCTTTTCAAGATCGGATTGAAATTTCGGCGGGATGTTCACGACAAATGTGTATTTTCCGGAATCCATGTCCCGGTTGATGTCTTTGAAATCTATCTGCGCTGCTGGAAGAAACAGCGGCGGCAAGAATGCTTCGCGGACGGCCCGGGCCGCCTGGGAATCGTCTTCATCAACGACCGCGATGGAGGCGTTTACCACGTCCATCACGGCGCTTTTGGCAGGCGTGTAGATGGAGAAGGTGAAACTATACGCAATGAGAAATAGCAGGACCGGATCGCGCCAGAGACTGACCATTTCCTTCAAGCCAAGCTGAAAGATGTGCCAGCTATTGCGCACCGCCTAAGCCTCCTGCTTGCCCAAAAAACAGACCGACGCCGTGAAGTAGACGAGCGCTATCAGCCCGATGACCGCGATGTCGGTCCACAGCGATGCAAGTCCCAAAGCCTTGGTGAAGGTGCCGACGCTGACGGCCTGGAAATATGTGCTGGGGAAAATCTTGGCCGCGAACCAGCCGGCCCCGGTGAGCGAGGATGTCGGAACGAACATGCCGGAAAATTGCACCGCGGGCAGGATGGTGATGATGGCGGCGGCAAAGATGGCGGCTGTTTGCGTGGAGACGAACACCGAAATCAAAAGGCCAAAGCCGGTGCTTGCCAGCACGTAAACCACGCCGCCCAGCACGAGCGTTGCGATGCTGCCCTTGATCGGAACCTGAAACAAAAAGACGGCCAGCGCCACCAGCGTGGCGAACTGGATGAGGGAGACCGCAACATAGGGAAGCTGTTTGCCGAGCAGGAATTCGGCTTTGGTTGCCGGCGCGGCGTAAAAGTTCGCGATGGAGCCGAGTTCCTTCTCACGAACCACGCTGAGCGCGGTCAGCATGCTGGGGATCAGGATCAGCAACAGCATCAGATCGCCGGGCACCATCGCGTAGATGCTCTCGAACGACTGGTTATACAAAGCGCGGGAGTCGATGTTGGCCGCCTTTGCCTGTTGCGGAAGGCCTTTGGCATCGCGCAGTGCGTTCTCATACTGAGTATGCGTGTTTTCGACATAGCCGCGCGCGGTCTCGGCGCGGAATGGCACGGCCGCGTCGAAATAGGCCCCGATTGTCGGGCGGTGTTCTCGTGTCAAGTCTCTCTGAAATCCTGGCGGTATCTCGAGCACAAAGCGCAGTTCGCCATTTCGCAATCGCCGGTCCAATTCGCCATAGTCGGAAACCGGACTCTTTTCTTCATAATACTGAGATCCCCGGAAACTGTCGGCATAGCTGCGGCTGGCTTGTGTTCCGTTGAAATCCAGTACGGAATAGGAGAGGTGGTCGATGTCCAGAGAAATGCCGTAGCCAAAGACGATCATCAGCAAAATCGGTCCCAGTATGGCGAAAGCCAATCGGACATTGTCATGTATCAACTCTATGGCTTCGCGGCGGGCGAAGGCCCAGACGCGCGAGAAGGTGAACCGGCCCTGTGTGTCGCTGCTGTGCTGAACGGGGCCTTCTGAGGCCGGTGGTTGCGGTGGCGGCGGCGCGGCCATGACTGGTTTGTCCGCCGCTTCTTCCAGATAGCCGATGAAAGCCGCTTCGAGATTTTTTGCCTTGCGTTCGGCAACAAGCTGAGCCGGAGGGCCTTGCGCGAGCACTTTTCCGGCATGCATCATGGACATGCGATCGCAGCGCTCAGCCTCGTTCATGAAATGGGTGGATAGAAAGATCGTTACCCCTTGTTCGCGGGAGAGGCGGATCAGCAATTCCCAGAATCCATCCCGCGCGACCGGATCCACGCCGGAGGTCGGCTCATCCAAAATCAGGACTTCCGGTTCATGAATGACAGCCACCGCAAGGGACAGGCGTTGGCGGATACCGAGGGGGAGGCTTTCGGCCAGTGTGTCGGCGACCGACTCCAATCCAAAATCGGCCAGCATTTTTGCGACGCGCCGGCGCGATTCCGGCTCGTCAAAGTCGAACAGGCGCGCGTGCAGCATCAAATTTTGCCGCACGGTCAGTTCGGTATAGAGAGAGAAGGCTTGGGTCATGAAGCCCACACGTCTGCGCGACTCGACGTCGCCTCCTTTAACCGGTTGGCCAAAGAGCAGCGCTGTTCCTTCGGTGGGGGGCAGAAGCCCAGTCAGCATTTTCATCGTGGTTGTCTTGCCGCAACCATTGGAGCCAAGGAATCCGAATATTTCGCCGCGCTCTATCCGGAAGTTGACGTGATCCACCGCCGTGAAGGTTCCGAATTTCTGCGTGAGGCCATGGGATTCAATGGCAGGTGGGCCGCCGGTCGATGTTCGCGGTGTTATGACCGGCTCTTTATGCCCCCGCCGTGATTCTTCCGGGAGGAGCCTGATGAACGCCTTCTCCAGCGTGTCTTGACCTGTATCCCGCTTGAGCTCCTCGGCCGTGCCGGTTGCGAGCACACGTCCGGCGTTCATGGCGATCAGCCATTCGAAGCCTTCGGCTTCGTCCATATAGGCGGTCGCGACCAGCACGCTCATGGCCGGGCGGCGGATCCTTATCCGCTCTATCAGCTCCCAAAATTGCCGGCGGGCAAGCGGATCGACGCCGGTGGTCGGCTCGTCGAGAATCAGGAGGTCCGGATCGTGAATCAGAGAGCAACAGAGTCCGAGCTTTTGCTTCATCCCGCCCGACAGTTTGCCGGCGGGCCGGTCCCTGAACCGCACCAGGTCTGTGCTGGTCAGAAGATCGTCAATGCGCCATTCGCGCTCCTCGCGAGATTGGCCGAAGAGTCTGCCGAAAAAATCCACATTCTCGAATATCGAAAGCGTGGGGTAGAGGTTTTTTCCGAGTCCCTGCGGCAGATAGGCTACTCTTGCGGAGATGGCGTTGCGGAATCGCGGATCCGCTATGTCGCCACCTAAGACCTCGACATTTCCCGTTTGGATTTTCCGGACACCGGCCAGCATGCCCAGAAGCGTCGACTTACCGACCCCATCGGGGCCAATCAGGCCGATCATTTTCTGTGCTGGGATGTCGATGCTGACATCAGCAAGGGCTACGGATTTCCCGTACTGCTGCGAAACGCCATTGACCCGGGCAACAAATGAGTGGGTGTCAATCGCCGTCAATTGGCCCGCCCCGAACCCGTCGCATTCCAAAGGTTGCGGGGATCGACGGCCTTGACCCGGAGGTTCTCGGGCCACTGCGCATTGTCATCGTAACGGACATAGCCCATGCCGGGTAAGCCCGACTTCACAAAGGGCTCATATTCGCGCAACCGGTTCTTGTCCAACTGCAGCTTCACGCGGAACGTCAAGTTGTGACGTTCTTCTGCCGTCTCGACCGTTTTGGGTGTGAATTGCGCCGTGGGCGAGACATAGGACACGATTGCCCTTATCGGATATTGCGGGGCCGCATCCAGGACGATGCGCGCTTCCGATCCCAGCTTGACCTTGCCGGTAACGCTCTCCGGCAAAAAAACATACATATAGACATCGCTCAGATCGGCCAGGGAGAACACGCGGCCGCCCGCGCCCAGAACCTCTCCTGGTTCGGAGATTCGCGTCTGGATACGGGCTCTGAGCGGCGAAACAAGCACCGCGTCATTGATCTCGGCGCTGATCCGGTCAGCCGTCGCTTTGGCGGCGTCTATTGCGGAGGTCGCACGAACCGCTTCTGCCTGCGATCCAACCAGCTCGGCGCGCGCGGCCAGCATGCGGGCATTGTCGATCTCGGCTTCCTGTCCGCTAACGGCGCCGCTGGCCACCAACTGCTTGGAGCGTTGATATTGACTTTGCGCATAGTTGTAATTGGCCTGTTTTACCGCAATCTGGGCCAGTGCGACTTTTCGGCTATTCTCGGACTCGACGATCTGTGCCTGTTCTTGGCGCAATTGGGCGTCAAGAGCAGATGTATCCATGCGGGCGACAACCTGGCCCGCCTCCACCGTGTCTCCCTCATGGAAAAGGATGGTTTTGACGCGGCCGGCATATTTCGTGGCGGTATAGATCTCTTTTGCTTCGAGTCTGCCATTTCCCGCCGCGAAGCCAGGCGGCAACGCCGGTGTGGAAAATAGGAACCAGGCAACCACCGCCGCTACAACGAGAATGGCGAGTAAGACAATGTGAATGATCCGTTTGGAGGTCCCGAGAGGAAGAGGCTTTGCGGAGGAATTAATTTTTCGAAAATCTGCAGGCTTTGCGGAGGCGGGGGCGCCCTGCGGATGCGTCAGGGCTGGGTGTGGCTGACTGGTCATGGAGACCCTCCAAATTGGCGGGCCTGCATCGCCGCACGCCCCACTGGTTTCAGCCAAAAGCTTTAGCTGATCTGACCGCGGACAATATTGGATGAAGGTCCAATATTGTCGCCGAGATCGATCATACAGCTGCAGATCATCGTCGCGGGCACGCAGATCGTTGGCACCAGTCAGGCAAGCGGCGGTGTGGCCATGTTCATCGAGGGGATTTGGAACGTCGACAAGAATTTCGATTGCTGATGGCCAGCATATTTTGCGCAGAGCGAATGATGGTTACGGCGCGATAAGCGCCGCCATGCGAAGGTTGCCGGATATGGCCCTTCTGAGTTGTTCGCTTCGCCGCATGAACGGGCTGAAATCCACTCAGCGTATCCGCCAGAATCTCATCGGTACGGAAGGTGCAGATGCCGAGTGTCGATCTTTGTCCAAACATCGCTTCGTCGGACAAATATTTTCAAACGGGCTTGACGTCAGCGATACAACGACCGCCCCCAGTTGATTGCCACACAAGTTGATTGCCACATGAGCCCTGCAGCAAGGGCCAGGCTGTTTGAAAGCCTAGCCCTTGCGGAGCTTGTCCCGGCGGGGAGAAAGGGCCAAGCGGAGAGGTGAAACGATTTTCCTGCGGATTGTGACGCAGGATCGGGTACGGTTCATTCCCTCCCGTGGACACTCCGCCATGGGGAGGGGGCGGGCAAGTTGGACTTTGGTCTCATATGACATGGACGCCTCGACAATCCATTTTCCAGGTTTTCCGTCTCGGCCGAAGGCTACGCTGACAAAGCGGTTGCCTTGTCGTGCTGGGCCGGGTCCAAGAAAAGGGTTTCAACTTCCCGCAGCTTCCAATTGTCCTCCAACCGGGCGCCGCGGGCCTGGAGCACTTGCTTGATGATATCGAAGGCCTTCTGACGCGTGTCGTAATCGGGCGGCAGCATGTCCGGAATGGCATCAAGCGCTTTTTTCTGGTCGATCAACAGCATGTTCGACTGGTCACGTACGATGGACTTGAAGGCGGCGAGCGACATCCGGCCATGCGCCATGCGAAGCCGCCGGATCGTCTCAAACCCTCGTTCGTCAACCGCCCCGTACGTCATGCCCGCATAGATGAGTCCGCGGATCACGGCTTCCGGGATGCCGCCCGTTGCAATCCGTGCCCTGATCGCCGCGATCTTACTCTTGAGGAGTTCCTTGTGAAGCGGGCTTTTGGGTGCCGCCCGCAGACGGGCGGATCCATAAGGGTCAACGCCGAGGGCTGACTGAAGCACGGGGTTCCCGTAGATTGCTAGGAAGGATTGCTCCACGATCGTCTCTGTCATGTCACGCCAGTTATCCAGGAAACCCACTATTTGTTTCGACAGGCTTTCCTGCGCGACAAGAAAAGGATTTGCGCGTGCCGCCGGTTTGCGCATCCCACGAACATGCCGGGCCGCTTCTCCTACCGGCGCCATCAGCGGATTGGCGTCGGAGAAGATTTCATACTGCAACCGCAGCGGATGGACGCGGCGGAACCATTCTGCAGCCAGAGGGTTCACGCAGGCGACAATCAGGGGCCGTATCAAGGTGCGATAAAGCGCACTATTGAGTTCGGAGACCCGGGCAGCGGCGGCAAAACGGCGTTCGTCGGCACTATCATTGCCGCCGAGCGCCCGGATATCGTCGAGAGTCCGCGCGGCGCATTTCATGATCCAGTTGTTGGTCACAAGATCGGCGTTGACTGTGTCATCCTGTTTTTCCACGAAGACCGCCTCGTAAAGGCCGGGGGGCAGCGT
Source organism: Rhizomicrobium sp. (assembly GCA_035275465.1). Lineage (GTDB taxonomy): Bacteria > Pseudomonadota > Alphaproteobacteria > Micropepsales > Micropepsaceae > Rhizomicrobium. The sequence goes on from DATEMS010000040.1 coordinate 52,356, forward strand.
GTCGATCAGGTCTATGTTGCTGGTGAACTCCCCATGTTCCTTTCTGGCGACGGTTCCGGAAACAAAAAGACCTAGATGACCGGCGGTTTCATGGATCGCATAGACGATGGTTTGCCCGTAGGAACGGATCTCATCCTCACTCTGATAGAGGTCGGTTATCCATCCGAGTGCTTGCTGAGGCGGCGTAATATTGTCTCCGTGCGAACAAAAAACGACAATGGGCGAGCGGATGTTCCGCAGGTCCACCACATCGCCTGACCGGCTTCGGATGTCGGCCGCCACAAGATGGTTTCCGACGAACAGCTCTTCGACGATGAATTCGATCTCCTGGGTATCCAGGAGGACATGGCCTCCCCACCATTTCTCGAATTGGAGATAGCGCGGAGGTTCCGTGTCAATGTTGGCGTATAGCTCATACTGTTTGGTCCACAGCGTGTTGGACGGATTCTGATTTTCGAAATTCTGTACCAGCCAGGCGCCGTCGAATTTCCCAGCGCCTAAATCGCTGAGGAAAGATGTGATCCAACTGCCCCCTGTCAAGCCACCGCTGTAGCGCATGGGATACTTGCCGTGTATGCCGGCCCAATAGGAAAGCGGCGTCCCGGCAACGATGATCGGACCGAACAGATCGGTCCGCAGCGCGGCGAGCATCGCGACCGCCCAGCCCCCCTGGCAGTTGCCGATGACGCAGGGTTTGCCGTCAGCATCGGGATGTAGCGCTATGACCTTTTCCAGAAAGACGGCTTGGGCCTGGGCAATGTCTTGGATGGACTGTCCGGGCACCGGTTCCGGCAGAAAGCCGATGACATAACAGGGGTGACCGGCCTTGAAGGCAACGCCGATTTCACTGTCCGCTTTGAAACCGCCTATTCCAGGCCCGTGACCGGCTCGGGGATCGACGATCACAAACGGCCGACGCTGCGGATCGGGCTCGTCGCCTTCGGGCGGTATCGCTTTTGCGAGGAGATAATTCACCGGGGGATCCAGCGTGCGACCGTCGATGAGCAATTCGGCTTTGTAGTCGAGCACATTGGGAACAGGTTTTTTAAGATGCTCGCGACGCTGATTGCCGCGCTGCCGCAACACATCCAGGAAAAGCACGCTGCGCTGCACGAAGTCCACCATGTATTCTATCGCAGGCGCGAACGCCGCATGCGGCTTCAGATATGCTTCAGTCATTTTCATGGGCTTTCCAAGTGACGGCGGCAGAGGCGTGTCATGCTGCGTTGCAGAAACTCTGCGGCAGGACCACCGTATAGACGGCGAGAAACGCAACGGACATTGGGCTTAAAGCCAATATCGGCCAGGTGTCTGCTGCCCTACATCTGACCTTACATCTTCGCTTTTTGTCGTCGCCGCAGTGGAGTCCCACTCACATGGTTCATTCCGTTAAGGCGTCGAAAAACGAGATGGTTTGCGCCGGGTTCGTGTCTTTCGGCAAGACAGCGCCGAAGATGGCCCGCGTTACGCACCAAAATTATAAATCGGAGGAAAGAGAATGGAACAATACCAAAGTGCCGATGTCATCGGCGCGGCCTGGTTTTCAGTTGAAGCCACAAAATTGATACGCAAATTGCGCTGGATCGGGTTGACGGATGAGGCGAGCCGGTTGCAGCACGCGTCGTATGACTCAAAAGTCAGGCGGAAAGGGATTCTCGCGGACCTGCCCTACAGCACCGATTGAACTGCGCTACGCGCAATATCTTGAAACAGGGAAGCCAACCTTTGCACACAATTTCTCTCACACAGGCCGTCGCCATGATACCCGACGGTGCAAGCGTCATGATTGGCGGATTTATGGCGGTTGGCAGCCCGAACCGGATCATCGGCGAGATCGTGCGGCAGAATAAACGCAATCTCACGGTCATCGCCAACGACACGGCCGCGCCGGGGGTGGGAATCGGCAAGCTTGTGGCCGCGAAACTGGTGAGCAGATTGATCGCCAGTCATATCGGTCTCAATCCTGAAACGCAGCGCCAGATGACGGCTGGCGAACTCGATGTTGAGCTCGTCCCTCAGGGCACGCTGGTAGAGCGTATTCGCGCCGGCGGATGCGGGTTGGGCGGCATTCTGACGCGCACCGGCATTGGTACGCTGGTTGAACAGGGTAAGCCGAACATTGAGATTGCGGGAACAACCTACCTGCTTGAAACCGCGCTGCAAGCCGATTTCGCGCTGGTTCACGCCTTTTTGGCGGACCATGTCGGGAACCTGAGTTACGCCCTGACGGCGCGCAATTTCAATCCGGTCATGGCCATGAGTGCGCGCACCGTGATCGCCAGCGCCGACAATGTGGTGCCTGTCGGCGTGATATCGCCCGATCATGTGATGACGCCCGCGCCGCTGGTCGATTATCTGGTGGGCAATCCGTGAGGTCAGGCATGGAGCCGCAAGTCATCATCGCCCGCCGTATCGCCAAGGAACTCAAGCCGGGCATGCTGGTCAATCTGGGGATCGGCATTCCGACACTCGTCGCCAGGCACCTTCCGCGAGATCTGCATGTGTTCTTCCAGTCCGAAAACGGCTTGATCGGTACGGGCGCGCCGCCAGAAGAAGGAATGGCGCATCCCACCCTGACCGATGCCGCCGGCGCCCCGGTGACCGCGCTTCCCGGCGCGAGCACTTTCGATAGCGCCATGTCGTTCGGGATCATTCGTGGCGGACATGTCGACCTCACGGTGCTCGGTGGCCTGCAAGTGGATCAGCGGGGCTGCCTCGCCAACTGGATGATCCCAGGGAAGCTGGTGCCCGGCATGGGCGGCGCCATGGATCTCATCACGGGCGCGAAACGGGTGATCGTAGCCATGCAGCATGCGGCCAAGGGCGTTCCCAAGATTGTACGAAACTGTACCTTGCCGCTCACGTCCATACGTCCGGTGGATATGGTCGTTACCGAACTGGCGGTGATCGGTTTTTGCGAGGGTCACGCGGTCTTGCTCGAAAGAGCCCCGGGCGTGCCGGTATCCCAGATCGTCGAGAATACCCAAGCAGATATCGCGGTGTCACAGGATGTTTCGGAGATGATGTTATGAGCCATGCAGCGCAACAGGAAATTTCGGAAATGGGGCTCCCCGTGCTTCCCGCCGTCAAGGCGAAATTGCTGGAAGGCAAAAAAGGTCTGATTGTGGGCATCGCCAATGAGCACTCCATCGCATGGGGTTGTGCCAAGGCATTCCGCGCCTTGGGGGCCGATATCGCCGTTACCTATTTGAACGACAAGGCGCGGAAATATGTGGAGCCGCTGGCCCGGGTGATTGAGGCGCCGCTTCTGATGCCGTTGGATGTCAATGTCCCGGGCCAGATGGAAGCTGCTTTTGCCACCATTGCCGATCATTGGGACCATCTCGACTTTGTCGTTCATTCCATCGCCTTTTCCCCAAAGGAAGCGCTGCAGGGCAGGGTTGTCGATGTGGAACGGGAGGGTTTCCTTAGCACCATGGACGTGTCCTGCTGGACGTTCATCCGCATGGCCAAACTCGCAGAGCCGCTGATGCGCCGCGGCGGCACGCTGTTCACAATGACCTATTACGGAAGCCAGATGGTCGTTAAGAACTATAACATCATGGGCGTCGCGAAGGCCGCACTGGAAAGCGCGGTTCGGTATCTGGCCGCGGAACTGGGGCCTAAGGGCATCCGGGTTCATGCGATCTCACCAGGTCCGCTGGCGACGCGCGCCGCCTCCGGTATTCCGGAGTTCGATGACTTGCTGGAATTGGCCCGGCTCAAGGCACCGGCGCGTAGCCTCGTCAGTATTGACGATGTCGGGGCGGCGACGGCTTTCTTGGCCCATGATGCGGCGCGCCTGATCACGGGCGAGACGCTCTATGTCGATGGCGGCTATCACATCATCGACTGACGCCCTATGGGCGGCACCTGACTGCACGGGACACGCATGTCAGACGGTCCGGCATGGGGTACAAGCCCTTGAATTGCCGGGGCGATCTACGACAGCAGGTCTGTAATTAAGTCAAAGTTGAATAAAATCCATTCATGCGCCGTTAATTTCCACTTTGTATCGTGCCAGGAGCGAGGGCAATTTGTTGGACTCAAACCGATGGTTGGAGACAAAGATATCTGGCTCGCGGCAGAGGGGCTGCTGGTCGCGCACGGCTTGGAAGCCGTGCGCAAATGCGAGGATTTGATCGCCACCATGATTGAGCGGGGCGACAAGGCGGGCCAGGAGAATTGGACCAAAATCCTGACCGCGGTGCGGGAACTTCAAACGCTGGACTGACCAGGCTTTGATAGTTTCCTGTGGATTGTTTCTGTCGCGACGCGATATTTCAGGCATCTCCCCAGCGGCAAAGGCAGTATTGCCCGTCTTCCACCATTTGTAATTGGCCAGCCACAAATCCCGATTGTGCCTCTGCCCAACGTGTTGGAAGCCGGTTCGGATGGTCGCCTTTTCAACATGGGGGTTGCGCTCATGCTCTCGAACACCGACGTCTGGCTTACGGCGCAGGGCATGGTGATCGCCCAAGGCGACGGGGCCGTTTGGGAATGCGAAAATATCCGTGCGAGAATGATGGGGCGCGGCGATACCGCCGGAACGGAGAATTGGACCAGAATCCTGGCCGCGACCCGTAAGCTTCAGACGCAGGCGGGTGGGCGTAATGCGTCCGCGTTGCACACGGCATCGGTTGCCAGCCTGCAAGCAAAGGCTCAGGCTTAGAAATCTCAACAATTGAAACCTTGGTTCCGCGAAGTCAGCATCGCGGCGGTGTTCGCGTTCCGCTCAAAAATCCGGCAATCAAGGTCCGTTGCTGACGCCAAATGGCATCTGACGAGGGAGCCATGTGCTTCGCGGACTGGGAAGTGCGGATCGAAGATCTGCCCATCCGGACAACCGGACGATCTCTAGGCGCTCCCGGTAAGACCAAAGGCCAATACAGCTTGTAGCGAAACAGGCTTAAGCATGACCCTCATATCGCTCGACCGCGATACTTCTATGTAGAGGAGTCATGGGAAATACTATCCAAAAAGAACCACTGACCGATGGGCTTTCTAAGTGGGAGATATCTGGATTCGAGCAATTGGGGGAAGCGGGGCACGACGAAGGCCGATCGGCTAGTTTTCGCGCGCGCGCGCGTAACAGCCTTAAATTCTTCGATACTTTGCCCGACGCGCGTGAATGGGCAGAGCATTTGCTCTGCCGCGAATTTCCCGAGGTTTTCGTGGAAGAAGATGTTTGCGGGCTATGGGAGTTGCGAGAGTTTCACACCGTGTGCAGATCATAGCCCTCATCAATAAAATTAAGGTCCAGTGACCAAGGCCAATCGGCGCTCCGTATTGGGTCAAGCCAATGTACGCGGGGCGTTTGGTCCGCCGACTGAGTGTCTTGAAGGGACAACGTGCTCAATTCTCATGCCGTCAAATCTCGGAAGTCCTGGCAAGGGCTCCGCAGCGTCACGACAGATAGTGACCTGCCTGATGCCGAAACCATGATGGCCACGGCGTTGCAACTGGCCCGCCGCGAGGCATTTTCCGATATGTCCATTGTTGCGCCGCTGAAAAGGCTGTTGCAGTCCTACAGGGAAGAAGCAAATCTAAGCGCCGTAGGACGATACGCCGTACGTTTCGACATCATGCGGTGTCTTGCCAATCTGCTGCGATTTGACGCCGCCGAAGAGAGGCATCCCGCTATCCGTTCCCGGCCGATCACGCAACCCGTATTCATCACCGGACTACCGCGCAGCGCCACAACCTTCCTGCATACTTTGCTGTCGCTGGATCCGCAAAATGCGGTGCCGCGCTGTTGGCATCTGATATACCCTTACCCGCCGGCCCGTTTTTTCCCTCCTGTCCTGTGCAGGATGCAGGTGGAAATGCAATTGCGCCTGTTTCACTGTCTCACACCCGGACTTGCCGCCCTCCATCCTCTCACTGCCAACACGCCCCAGGAATGCACCGACATCACGGCGCATATCTTCCAAAGCCTGCGGTTTGAAACCACCCATCGCGTTCCGTCCTATCAAAACTGGCTGGTTTCACATGGGCACCACAATGCGTTCCGCTTCCATCGACGTTTCCTCCAGCATCTGGGGACACAGGCGCGAGGCCGTCACTGGATTCTCAAGTCGCCGGATCACGTTTTCGCTCTGGATGATATTCGCGCGATATATCCCGATGCAAAGATCGTTTTTCTGCACCGCGACCCGCTAAGCGTCGTGGCATCGTGTTCGAAACTGACCGAGCTGCTACGGCGCCCCTTTGCCCGTGACGTCGATCGTGCAGAAATTGGCCAGCAGGTCAGCTTGCGCCTGGTGGAGAGCGCCGCGCGCATGGCGAAAGCAGCCTTGAGCATGGACTCCATCCTGCACCTGAAATATCGGGACGTTGTGTCCGCGCCCATAGAGGCGATTAAAAAACTCTATCGCCACAGCGGCCGGGTGCTCGAAGATGCAGTCGAACAGCATATGCGCAGATGGCTGGCGCGGCAGCGACGCCGGCGCTCTCCCAATTACAGCATGGCTGAATTCGGTCTCGACGCTGGCATCCTTAGCGAGCGCTTCGCGCCGTATACAAAGGCTTTCGATATGGAGATGGAACGGCCTCTCTCAGATTATCATGCGGCCTGACAATAGGCGGCGCATGACGCCGGCTTCGACATGCCCGCCGGCGGACAGGCCGCCGGAGCAGAGAAAGCGCACCCCGCTCTGGCTGCGCGCCGCTGACCGGCAACCGGCAGACCCGATCGCGCCCGTCATTCATTAAAGCGATATTTGAAGTCGGCCGTTTGGTTCCTGCACTTTCGCTTCCCGCCATGGAACGAATTAAGGAATTGAGAGAACAGACAATTTGTCAGGCGCCGGCCAATTGCCTGGTTGCTTTTGCTTAAATAGAATTCTTCAGCAGGCCAGTTCGTCCCGAAATGTCGGTGACATCTTTCCCAAAACGGGATTTGGGGAATCTGGTTCGCTTTGCTCGATGTGCCGATTGCGGGCTTAAAGGAACATGTTGTGAGCAAAACAGGCACCGTAACCGTAACCTTCCCCAGGCGGCGAAAGGTGTATGTCAATGGAAACTATACGCCGACCTTACCCAAAACGAGCCCATGCACCTTCGCGGTGGAGTATGGCGAAAATGTCTTTGAGACCGTCAATGGGGACGATCGAATCGACTTTCGCGGCAGCGTGACAACCAATGACGCGAATAAGGATTGCGATTTGGAGCTTGAACCCGTCGTGCCCCCGGAGCCCAAGTGATGAGGCGCAGCAAAAAGCATTATGCCGGCCGTCCGGGTAAAAAGACAATGTTATCAACCTGCATCAGCCTGGCTCTGATGGTGAGCGGCTGTGCCTATCCCACACGCAATGTCCCAGCACAGAAGATCGATAGCAGCGGTTACCGCTGGTCGAATCTTAAGGGTGGCGTTTTGGGCGATACGCTGGTTATCGTGGCGGCATCCGGTGGCGGTACACGCGCCGCGACTTTGGAACTTTCGGTCTTGGAAGGCCTGAAGGATATCAAGCTGAAGCGGGGCGGCCGGCTGTCGGATGAGGTCGATATTATTTCCTCCGTATCCGGCGGCAGTGTGACGGCGGCCTATTTCGCGCTTCATGGCAGCGATCGTATCGGTGAACTTGAAACCAAATTTTTGCGCAAGGATGGCATCGACGCGCTTCTGGCTTCGGGGCTCAACCCCGTGGGATTGGCCAGGATATCTACGCCCGCGGTTGAGCGGATCGATCTTCTTATCGAATATTTCGAGAAGACCATTTTCACTAACCACGAAAGTTTTGGCAGCCTGCTGCAAGCGGGCCGGCGGCCCTATCTGATTTTGAATGCGGCCGATATGGTCGAAGGTGTCCCGTTTCCCCTGACCCAGACCAACTTTGATCTGCTCTGCAGCGATCTTTCAGCCCTGCCGCTGGCAGTGGGCGTTGCGGCGTCCGCGGCCTTTCCGGTTGCTTTGTCTGCCGTAACGCTCAAGAACTACTCGCCCTGTTCCGCCCAGCCACGCAGCTGGCCTCCTTTGTGGGTTCGAAGCGATGCCGCAACGGACTGGTATGACAATCCTGAGCGCGCTATGCGGGGACGGGCTGGGCTCGCCTATGCCCAGGGCAAAGGCGGGCAACATTCCAAGGATTATGTCCATCTTTTAGACGGCGGTATCGCCGACAACCTCGGCCTTGGAGAGCCGTTACGTATCTTGACGACGACTTCTCCGTCTCCAGGTTTTTTGGATGATTTGGAAGCAGGCAATATCAAGAAAATCGTCTTTATCGTGGTCAATGCCCGTGCGTTCGAAACATCAACGCTTGACCGGGACCAAGCGACCCCCGGTGTTCTTTCCATGCTGCTGGGAACGATATCGAGCGGGATCGACAGAACCGCGGCGGGCAACGCCGCCAGATTGATGGAAGTGCTCAGCAACCAGTTGTCCGCGAAAGCCTCCGAGAGACGCGCCAACTTTCCCGGCATGGCGGCAAACCTGGACGAGCTCCAAAAGCATATTTATTTGCTCAA
>DATEMS010000041.1:0-7678 GCA_035275465.1 Rhizomicrobium sp.
CGCTTCGGGCGGAATTGTGCCCAAAAGGCGGATCTTTAAAAGTGGTCCGCATGAATGCGGACATGGCGGAACTGGTAGACGCGCTGGATTTAGGTTCCAGTGACGAAAGTCGTGGGGGTTCAAGTCCCTCTGCCCGCACCAGCCTACGCGAAGCGGAGGATGGTGCGGCCCTCCGTAGCCCGAAAGGGCGAAGGAGGGCTGGTTGCCCGCTTCGGCTGGCAAGCCTGCCGTATAGAGAAACATAGAGAGTAGGACGTTCGACCATGCAGATCAGCGAAACCCTTTCCCAGGAACTGCACAAGCAGTTCACCGTCACCATTCCGGTCAGCGAGCTGGAGGGCCGGGTCAATGCGCGGCTGGAGGAAATGAAGCCGCGGGTGAACCTCAAGGGTTTCCGCCCCGGCAAGGCGCCGGTCTCCTTCCTCAAAAAGCAGTTCGGCAAATCCGTCATGGGCGAAGTGGTCGAGGCCGCCGTCAATGAAGGCAGCCAAAAAGCGATCTCCGACAACAAGCTCAAGCCCGCGCTGCAGCCGCGCGTCGAGCCGGTGGGCAATGTCCAGGACGTAGTCGAAGGCAAGTCCGATCTTACCTTCAAGGTCATCGTCGACCTGATGCCAGATTTCCAGACCGCCGATGTCTCCAAGCTGACGGTCGAACGGCTGACCGCCGACATCACCGACGCCGATATCAACGAGGCGCTGGACCGGCTGGCCAAGAATGCCCGTAGCTACGCCACCAAGGACGGCGCCGCCGCCAAGGACGATGTCGCGGTGATCGATTATGAGGGCAGCATTGACGGCACTCCTTTCGCGGGCGGCAAGGGCGAGGATTTCAGCCTGACTTTGGGCAGCGGCACCTTCATCCCCGGTTTTGAAGACGGGCTGATCGGCGCCAAGGCGGGCGAGGCCCGCGACGTGAAGGTGACATTCCCTGCCGAGTATCACGCGCCGGAGATGGCGGGCAAAGACGCGGTGTTCAAGGTCGCCGTCAAGGAGATCAAGGCGCCGGAAGAAACACCGATCGACGACGAATTGGCCAAGAAGCTGGGCTTGACGAATCTCGCCATGCTCAAGGATCGCGTGCGCGAACAGCTGGAAAGCGATTACAAGAGCGCCAGCCGCATGCATCTGAAGCGCCGGGTGCTGGACGCGCTGGACAATGCGCATGATTTTCCGCTGCCGCCCGCCATGGTCGAGCATGAGTTCACCAATGTCTGGGCCCAGGTCGAGGACGAGCTGAAGCGCGAGGGCAAGACCGCCGCCGACGAAGGCAAGACCGAGGACGCGCTCAAGGCCGAGTATCGCAAGATCGCCGAGCGCCGCGTGCGTCTGGGCCTGGTGCTGGGCAAGCTGGGCGAGCAGAACGGCATCACCATCGCCGGCGACGAAGTGCAGCGCGCCATCATGGCCCGCGCCCGTCAGTTCCCAGGCCAGGAGCAGCAGGTGTTCCAGTTCTATGCCCAGAATCAACAGGCCCAGGCGGAAATTCGCGCGCCGTTGTTCGAGGACAAGGTGGTGGATTTCATCGCCGAACTGGCCACGGTCAATGACCGCAAGGTGGACAGGGATACTTTGTTTGCCGACCCGGAAGACGAGCAGGCTTCGGTTTAATTATCCCCCTCCGGCCACGACTATCACGCCTTCGCTTCGCTCAGGCGCCCGTCGCGGCCACCTCCCCCTTCTTGGCGCTTCGCGCCGAAAGGGGAGGTTGGGCACGGCCTTGGCGGATGGTCGCCCCGCGAAATGCGGGGCTCGAGCAGGGGAGTCGTAATCGGCGATACCAACGTTATATTAAGCATGGCCGGGAGAATTTCCGGTTACTGTCCGCTGACGAATCAAAGGCGCTCCCATGGCTGACCCCACTGAGTTCTACAACAACACCTTGGTTCCCATGGTGGTCGAACAGACCGCCCGCGGCGAGCGCGCCTTCGATATCTATTCCCGCCTGCTCAAGGAGCGGCTGATCTTCATCACCGGTCCGATCGAGGATTATGGCGCCAGCCTGCTCACCGCCCAGCTTCTGTTTCTTGAGGCCGAAAATCCCAAGAAGGAAGTCCATATGTACATCAACTCGCCGGGCGGGCTGGTGACGGCGGGCCTGGCGATCTACGACACCATGCAGTATATCCGTCCCGCGATTCACACCTATTGCATCGGCCAGGCGGCTTCGATGGGGTCGTTGTTGCTATGCTCCGGCGTGAAGGGTCAGCGTTACGCTCTGCCCAATGCCCGCGTCATGGTGCATCAGCCTTCTGCCTCCTTCTATGGTCAGGCCGCCGACATCGCCCGCCATGCCCAGGAGATCGTGAAACTCAAGAAGCGGCTGAACGAGATCTACGCCAAGCACACCGGCCAGACTGTGGAAGCCATTGAAAAGATGCTGGATCGGGATACCTATCTGACGGGCGAGGAAGCCAAGGCTTTCGGGCTCATTGACCAGGTCATGGAGCGCCGTCCGGACGCGGAAACGCAGCCTTAAGCGTGTTTTTTGTGCTAAACTTCCGTAATCTCAAGAAAATTCGGCGCTGTCCGGATTAAACAAATCTTGATCCCGGCGGCCTTAGCATGGTCGTATGTGGGCAGATGGGGTGCTTCGGCACGGTCCTGAGCATTGTGCAGAGCAGCATAGGCCGTCTAGGCTGAAGGCTGCCGATGCCCCGCGAGGGGGAACATTACCCCGCAAGGGGAATTAAAGTCTCGCAGGGGGAAGGTCCCCGAAGGGGCGAAGGGTCGAAAGGGCCCGGTGGAAGACGATGAGCAAGGCCAGCGGCGGCGAGTCCAAGAACACGCTCTACTGTTCTTTCTGCGGCAAGAGCCAGCATGAAGTGCGCAAGCTCATCGCGGGCCCGACGGTGTTTATCTGCGACGAATGCGTTGAACTCTGCATGGAGATCATCCGGGAGGAGAACAAGACCTCCTTCATGAAATCCAAGGAGGGCGTTCCGACCCCGCAGGAAATCTTCAAGGTGCTGGACGATTATGTCGTGGGCCAAAGCCACGCCAAGAAGGTGCTCTCGGTCGCCGTCCACAATCACTACAAGCGCATCAATTCGTCCGGCAAGAACGGCGATGTCGAGCTGGCCAAGTCCAATATCATGCTGATCGGCCCCACCGGCTGCGGCAAGACCTTGCTGGCCCAGACCTTGGCGCGCATCCTGGACGTGCCCTTCACCATGGCCGACGCCACCACATTGACCGAAGCCGGTTATGTCGGTGAAGACGTCGAGAACATCATCCTCAAGCTGCTGCAGGCCGCCGACTATAATGTCGAACGCGCCCAGCGCGGCATCGTCTATATCGACGAAGTCGACAAGATCAGCCGCAAGTCGGACAATCCTTCCATCACCCGCGACGTGTCGGGCGAAGGCGTGCAGCAGGCGCTGCTCAAGATCATGGAAGGCACCGTCGCCTCGGTGCCGCCCCAGGGCGGCCGCAAGCATCCCCAGCAGGAATTCCTGCAGGTGGATACGACCAATATTCTGTTCATCTGTGGCGGCGCCTTTGCCGGCCTGGACAAGATCATCGCCCAGCGCACCGCCGGTTCCTCGATGGGTTTTGGCTCCAATCCCAAAGGCCCGGACGAACGCGGCACCGGCGAGCTGTTGCGCGAAATCGAACCGGAAGATCTGCTCAAGTTCGGCCTGATCCCCGAATTTATCGGCCGTTTGCCGGTGCTCGCCACTCTGGGCGATCTGTCGGAAACCGCGCTGATCGAAATCCTCACCCGTCCCAAAAACGCGCTGGCCAAGCAGTATATGCGCATGTTCGAGATGGAGGGCGTCAAGCTGCGCTTCCAGGAAGAAGCCTTGCATGCCATCTCGCGCCGGGCGATCCAGCGCAAGACCGGCGCGCGCGGCCTGCGTTCCATTCTTGAAGGCATCCTGCTGGAGACCATGTTCGAGCTGCCGACGCTCTCGGGCGTGCAGGAAGTCGTCATCACCGCCGATGTGGTGGATGGCAAGGCGCGTCCGCTCTACACTTATTCGGACAAGGCCGAAGCCCGCGAGAAGTCGGCTTCGTAAACGCGCCCGGCGTTCATTGCTCTTTGCCCTCCGTTTAGGCTCGGGCGCGGCGCCCAGCCGTGCGGCAAAATCTCGTCGGTTAAGTATTCCGTTTTCCCTTTTTAGCCTTTCCGGAACGCTAGGACTGTCATGCGATGCGGGCAAATCCGCCACGGGTCCAAGAAAAACGGCGTTTTCCCGCGGCTTTCTGTGAACCGGCGGGAACTTGCCGGGGTTAAGCCATTGGGCCGCCTTGAAACCCCTTGTTAGGGGGGCCACTTTACCCTGACCGGAGTCGGCCCATTCCATCGGGGCGGCTTCTTTGTCAAGGTTTCGCCCAGTTGGGGAAGCCCTATAGCGCCGGAGGTTTCCGGCAGGAGCATGTACATGGCGGAAGACGCCACCAAGAAAGTAGAAACCGCGGACCCTTCCAGCGCGCCGGTTCTGCCGCTGCGCGATATCGTTGTCTTTCCGCACATGATCGTTCCCTTGTTTGTCGGCCGCGAAAAATCCGTGCGCGCGCTGGAGGAAGTCATGAGCGAGGAGAAGCAGATTCTGCTTCTGACCCAGAAGAATGCGGCGGAAGACGATCCCACCGCCGAGGGCCTGCACACTATCGGTACCCTGGCGACGGTGCTGCAACTCTTGAAGCTGCCCGATCAGACCGTCCGCGTGCTGGTCGAGGGCAAGGCGCGCGCCCGTGTCACCGGCTTTTCCCCGCGCAGCGATTTCTTCCAGGCCACGGTCGAGAAAATTCCGGAGGAAGCCACCGCGCCCGCCGAATCCGAAGCCTTGATGCGCACGGTAAAGACCAATTTCGAGCAGTACATCAAGCTCAACAAAAAGATCCCGTCCGAGACCCTGCAGGCGGTGGCCCAGATCGACGATCCGGCCAAGCTGGCGGATACCGTGGCTTCGCATCTGTCGGTCAAGATCGGCGAGCGCCAGGGCTTGCTGGAGACTTTCGGCACCACCGAGAGGCTGGAAAAAATCCTGTCGCTGATCGAGGCCGAGATCGGCGTGTTGCAGGTCGAACGCAAGATCCGCAGCCGCGTCAAGCGCCAGATGGAGAAGACCCAGCGCGAATATTATCTCAACGAGCAACTCAAGGCGATCCAGAAGGAACTCGGCGAAGGCGAAGAAGGCCGCGACGAGATGAACGAGCTGGAAGACCGCATCCGCAAGACCAAGCTGAGCAAGGAAGCGCGCGACAAGGCGCATGCCGAGGTCAAGAAACTGCGCTCGATGTCGCCCATGTCGGCGGAAGCCACGGTGGTGCGCAACTATCTCGACTGGCTGCTGTCCTTGCCCTGGGGCAAGAAGAGCAAGGTCAAGCGCGACATCGTCGCCGCCGAGCTGGTGTTGAACGACGACCATTTCGGCCTGGAGAAGGTCAAGGAACGTATTCTGGAATATCTCGCCGTGCAGCAGCGTGTCGGTAAGCTCAAGGGCCCGATCCTGTGCCTGGTCGGCCCTCCGGGTGTCGGCAAGACCTCTCTGGCCAAGTCCATCGCCAAGGCGACGGGGCGCGAATATGTGCGCATGAGCTTAGGGGGAATGCGGGACGAAGCGGAAATCCGCGGTCACCGCAGAACCTATATCGGCTCCATGCCCGGCAAGATCATCCAGTCGATGAAGAAGGCCAAGTCCAGCAATCCGCTGTTCCTGCTGGACGAGATCGACAAGCTGGGCGCGGACTATCGCGGCGATCCTTCCTCGGCTTTGCTGGAAGTGCTGGACCCCGAGCAGAACGCGACCTTCAACGACCATTATCTGGAAGTCGATTTCGACCTTTCGGATGTGATGTTCGTCACCACGGCCAACAGCCTGCATATGCCGCAGCCGCTGATGGACCGCATGGAGATCATCCGCATCCCCGGCTATACCGAGGATGAGAAGATCGAGATCGCCAAGCGTCACCTGATCCCCAAGCAGCGCAAGAATCACGGGCTGAAGGAAGAGGAATGGAAGATCACCGACGAGGGCTTGCGCGACCTGATCCGCTATTACAGCCGCGAAGCCGGCGTGCGCAATCTGGAACGGGAGATCGCCAATCTGGCCCGCAAGTCGGTGAAGGAGATTCTGTCCAAGAAGACCAAGACGGTGGAAGTCACGGCGGACAATCTGGGCACCTATGCGGGGGTGCGCCGTCACCGCTTCGGCGAGGCGGAGAGCGAGGACCAGATTGGCGTGGTCACCGGTCTGGCCTGGACGGAAGTGGGTGGCGAAACGCTGACCATCGAATCCGTCATGCTGCCCGGCAAGGGCCGCTTCCAGGCCACCGGCAAGCTGGGCGATGTGATGAAGGAGTCGATCGACGCGGCGCGGTCCTATGTCCGCTCCAAGGCGACCAGCTTTGGCATCAAGCCGCCGCTGTTCGACAAGATCGACATCCATGTCCATGTTCCGGAAGGCGCCACGCCCAAGGACGGCCCATCGGCCGGCCTGGCCATGGCCACCTCGATCATCTCGGTGATCACCGGGATTGCGATCCGCCGCGATGTGGCGATGACCGGCGAGGTGACCTTGCGCGGGCGGGCGTTGCCGATCGGCGGGTTGAAGGAGAAATTGCTTGCCGCGCTTCGGGCCGGCATCACCACCGTGATCATTCCCAAGGAGAATGAGAAGGATCTCGCGGAAGTGCCCGACAATGTGAAGGTCGGTCTCAAGATTGTACCGGTCTCCACCATGGGTGAGGTTCTGTCTGTCGCCTTGGTGCGCCAGCCCGAGCCCATCGACTGGGTCGAGCCCGAAGTCCCGGCGGCGCTGCCGTTGGCCGACGGCGACGCCGACACCATGGTGACGCATTAGGTCACGCACCAAACGAGGTTAACGGACCAAAGCGGGGCTGGGCGTCGTGCCTGGGCCCCGCTTTTAAGCCTCACCAAGGCAAAAATCCGCTGAATCCGGGGTTTTTCGGCTTTACTGGCCGCTTTAACCCCTCCTAGAGTCCTGGAACGGGAAAGAATCGCGTGGAGCAACCCTGGTGTGTGCCGGGGCAGCCAGAGAAAAGGAGCTATCCGTGAACAAGAACGATCTCATCCAGAAGCTTTCAGACACGACCGGCTTGCCCAAGAACGACGCGGCCAAGGCCGTGGATGGGGTGTTCGACCTTATCGCCGCCACGCTCAAGGCCGGGGACGAGGTCCGCCTGACCGGTTTCGGCGTATTCGTGGTGGCGACGCGCGCTGGCGGCAAGGGCCGCAATCCCCAGACCGGCGAAGAGATCACCATCAAGCCGTCCAAGCAGCCGCGCTTTCGTCCCGGCAAGCAGCTCAAGGATTCGCTGAATTGATACGCCGCTTTGGCGGTGTGTCATCCCCGGCGAGGCGCGCCCAGCGCCGAGGGAAGGGGATCCAAACTTTCTTTTGCGAGGATTGATGTTTCAGAAGGGATCGCACGCCGGATCCGCCATCCTGCCGCTGCTTCCGTTATGGCTGGCGGCGCATGCCGCGCTGCTGGCCGTCCTTCTGGCGATGAAGTTCCTCATCACCAAGACGGTTCTGGTCGCAATGCTGGCGATGGCGGGCTTGGCCTTCTTGTTCGTCAGATTTCGGGTAGGCCCGCGAAAACTGTCTCACAGTCCCGTGCTATAGGGGACACCAGACACCCGGTATTGGGGTCATCAGGGCGGTTAGCTCAGCTGGTAGAGCATATCGTTTACACCGATAGGGTCGG
>DATEMS010000042.1:0-96554 GCA_035275465.1 Rhizomicrobium sp.
GCGCACGCCCGGCACCGCCTTGGCGTGCGGGCATCGCGCCCACATGCGCGCGGTCTGTTCCCAGTCGCGCGGGCTGTGCTGATGCTCGGTCCAGATGAAGTCGAAACCGGCATTGGCCATGGCGCAATAAGTGGAGGGATCGGTGGCCGAGAACACGGTGCCGCCGACAACCTTCTCGCCGCGCATCATCTTGAGCTTGACCGGGTTCCAGATCTTGGCGCCGCCCGGAATGTCATTATTGGGTCCATACTTCCATGTCTTGTCGTCGAACTTGCCCTGGTTGACGGCGCCCGGCAGCGCCTTATCGATCGCCTTGCTGTCCACGCCGGCCGGCGCGGCAAGCGGAAACTTCAGAGTACCCGCCGCAGCATAGTTGGCATACGGATCGGCATTCTGCGACAGCGCCGTCACCGTGCCGAAACCCACCGCCGCAACCACCGCGGCCGAAAACAAAAATCCTTTCATGGCATTCCTCTCCCCTGATCCTCCTGCGAGGCCGATTTACGAGGCCGGCAGCTAATCAGGAGAGACGCTGTTGGTCAAACCGGCATCTTGTCCGTTCGCATCCGCAAAACCGGTTCTTTTTGGGCCTTGCATGCAAACACACACGGCGCGCTTCCTGACGATATTGTCAGATTGCCTCCAAGTGGAGGGAATTCCTGCGCTTTGTTTATCTTGCCGCCGTCAGCTTGATGACGATAGCGCTATCGCAATGGCAGAATTCAATGTCACCCAAGGGTTCGACTGGCCGAAAAGACTATCTTTGTCCCCGCGGTCAGCGGGTGTAGATGGCGACGCACTGCGCATAACTGCGGGCCATCACGCTTGCCTGCGTGGCGGCGTCAAAGCCGTTGCCGGTGGCATCCTGCGTCGCTACAGCGCGGCAAAAATCCGTATTGTCGGGAGCGGCCGCAGGTGGTTGCGGCGGCGGCGCGGAAGCCGCCACGGTTTGATCGGGTGAGACATGGTTCAGCGCGCGATCCCAATCGGCGTCGGTGCATCCGGCGGACAACAGGCAAAGCGCAAGCGCGAAATATTTTTTCATGGCCACGACTTTAAGGGCAAGCGCGGGCTTTGCAAACGCGACCTTTGGAAGCCGATCAGCCGCCGACGGCGGCGCCCGCCAGCACTTCCTTGACCTTGGCGGCCAGCTGCTTGAGCCCGAACGGCTTGGGTAGGAAGTGAATGTCTTCCGAACTCTGGTCGCTGCGGCGGAACGCTTCCTCGGCATAGCCGGACATGAAAATCACCGCCAGGTCCGGCTTGATCGCCTTGACATGACGCACCATGGTGGGCCCATCCATATTGGGCATCACCACATCGGTGATGATCAGCGCGATGGTGTTGTTGTCATCCTTGACGATCTCCAGCGCCTCTTCGCCGCCACCGGCTTCCAGCACATGATAACCGCGCATGCGCAGCGCCCGCGCCGCAAAGCTGCGCACCGCCTCTTCATCCTCGACCAACAGGATGGTGTCCTGGCCGGTGACGTCGCGCGTGGCGGCAAACACCGGTTCCAATGGCGCGCTTTCGGATGCCTCGATCCTGCGGCGCGGCAAATAGATATTGAAACTTGTGCCTCTGCCCGGCGCGCTGTCCACGGTGATGAAACCGCCGGACTGCTTGACGATGCCATAGACCGTGGCCAGGCCCAGGCCGGTGCCCTGACCCACCGGCTTGGTGGTGAAAAAAGGATCGAAAATCTTGCTCTGGATTTCCTTCGACATGCCGGTGCCGGTGTCAGCCACTTCGATGCGCACATAGTCGCCCGGCGGCATGATCGCGGTTCCCAGCGGGGTTGCGGCGTTCACCGTCTGATTGGCGGTCCGGATGGTGACGGTGCCGCCCGAAGGCATAGCGTCGCGCGCATTGACCACCAGATTGATGATGGCGTTACCCAATTGCGCCTCATCGGCATGCACCGGCCACAAATCGGGCTCGCGCTCCAACTTCAGGCTGATGCCCTCGCCCACCAGCCGGCGCAGCATCTGCGCCAGCTCGCCGACCACATCGCCCAGCGCCAAGATCTTTGGCTGCATGGTCTGCTTGCGGCTGAACGCCAGAAGCTGACTCACCAGGGCAGCGGCGCGCAACGCATTCTGATGCACCTCGTTGATGTCCTTGAACGAGGGATCGCCCGCCTGATGGCGCATCAAAAGAAATTCGCAATTGCCGATAATGACGGTGAGCAGATTGTTGAAATCATGCGCCACGCCGCCCGCCAACTGGCCGACCGCCTGCATCTTTTGCGATTGGGCGAATTTGGTTTCCAACGCCTTTTGCTCGGACACGTCCAACAGATAAAGAACCGCGCCGCCGTCCTGGAAAGGGCAGGCAAACAATTCCGCCATGCGCTCTTCGCCATTGCCCGATTTGAGGCCGCGCAGATCGACCGCTTTCAATCCGGCTTCGCCTTTGGCGGCGCGCGCGATCATCGCCAGAACCGGGGCGCGTTCGCTGGCATCCACCAAGGCGCCCAGATTTTTTCCCGTCAGGGATTCGGAAACGCCGAAGAATTTCGCCAGCGCCGCATTGGCGTTGGTGATCGTGCCTTCCCGGTCGGCAAAAGCCACCCCCATCGGCGCATCGCAGAACAGGTCGGCAATATTCTGGCGGGTCGGTGGCGCGGGCGCCGCGGCGGGCACGGGCGCGGCCGGTGCAGGCACATCCTCTGGTGCAGGCTGGGCTTGCGCCGCACGGGTCAGCACAGGTTGCGCGGAGGTGCTGGACGCCAAGCGCGGCGTGAACCACCAGGCGGTCTGTTTGTCAGGCAAGGGCCGCACGGCGGCCACGATCTCAAGGCCCGGCATCACCACAAAAGATTCTTCCCGCGCGCGCCCCTCGGCGGCGTCGCGCGACAAGCGATAAAGAACCGCGGCGCTGGGTTCGCCCGCCAGCGCCAGTTCGGGCGGCGGCGGCGATTCGGTTTCACCGGCTCCGGCCATGCGGCGATAAACGGGATTGCAGTCGAGCACCGCGCCGCCTTCGCCGGTGATCGCCCAGGCGATGTTGGCCTTGGCGGCGGCCTCCGCCACGCGCAAGGCATCCTGCGTGGCGCGTCCGGGGCGCGGCCAGACCGCCGCCAGAAACAAAAGCGCGACCAGGGCTATCCCGCCCAGAAGCGCATAGCCCGCCAGCCCCGCCACTTGCGGCGCCATCAGGGTCAGACCGGCGGCCGCCAAGGCCAAAAGAACAAAGCCCAAAGCGGCCCAGCGCCAAGGACCGGCAGGGACCCCAAGCGCGGTAACAGACATAGATTTTGCGGTGCTCATACCCCCACAATACAAGATTCGGTTAACCAATCCTTTCTAAGCCTTAAATGTTTGGATTTGTTAACGAATTTTGGCCGCCAGCGAACGCTGTTCATAAGCCTTTTGGCGCTCGGTTAACGCCGAATCGGGCGCGACAGTCGTTAGCGACAGCGTAGTGCGACACGGCGCAAAAGGACCGCCTAGCTCGCGCGGGCGGGCAGCTTGCCTTGCAAGCGCATCACATAGCCGATGACCTGGGCCACCGCCTTGAAATGCTCCGGCGGGACCGGATCGTCGATTTCGACGGCGGCGTGCAGGGCGCGCGCCAGCGGCGGATTTTCCACCACCGGTACGTCATTTTCTTCCGCCACGGCGCGGATGCGAAGCGCCAATGCGTCCACGCCTTTGGCGACACAGACCGGCGCCGCCATTTTTCCGGACTCATATTTCAGCGCCACCGCAAAGTGGGTCGGATTCATGATCACCACGGTGGCCTGCGGTACCGCCGCCATCATGCGCTTTCTGGCGCGGTCGTGACGCAACTGACGGATCTTGGCCTTGATGGTGGGGTCGCCTTCGTTCTGGCGGTATTCTTCCTTGATTTCCTGCTTGGACATGCGATTGCGCGCCATGAAGCGCGTGCGCTCCCAGAAATAATCCAGCAGCGCGATGACCGCCAAGGCCGCAAGCGAGGCCATCAGCACTTTGAACAGCAGCCGGGACATGTCGCCTACCACCGCGCCGGTGGATTGGTTGAGAATGGCTTCCAAGCCGCCGCGCTCGGGCCAAAGCTGGGTCCAGATCGCAGCGCCCACGATCGCGATTTTCGCCAGCCCCTTGAGCAGATTCATCCAGCCTTCCGCGCCGAACAGGCGCTTGAAACCGGCAAGCGGCGATACTTTGGAAAAATCCGGCACGATCTTGTCGAAGTGGAAGCTGGGACGGCTTTGCAGCACATGGCCGGCAAGCCCGGCGGCGATCATCACCGCAAAAAAGGGCGCCAGGGCCAGCGCAAGCTGCGGCAACAGGCTCCAAAACATCGCCGATAGGCTGACGCCGTCCACGCCCATGGCGTCGGGTTGCTGCAGAAACAGGCTCATCGAACGCGCCAACCCCATGGCGGTATATTTTCCGAACATGGCGATCGCCAGCGTGCCGCCGCCAAGCAGAATGAAGGTTGTGAGTTCCTGGGACTTGACGACATCGCCATTCTCGCGCGCCTGTTCAAGCCGCTTGGCTGTCGGTTCCTCTGTTTGCTGGGATTTGTCCTGATCTTCCGCCATGGCTTAAAGAAATACCGCCATAGAGTTGGTGTAATAGGTCAGGAAAACCGTCATCAGCGAACCGAGCAAGGCCAGCAGAATCAAAAAACCGCACATGATGTTGAGCGGCACGGCGACAAAGAAAATCTGAAGCTGCGGCATCAACCGCGCCAGCACGCCCAGGCCGGCATAGAGCGCAAACCCGAACACCAGGAACGGCGCGGCCAATTGAAATCCCAAGGCAAAGGAAGAAGACGTCAGTTGGATCACCAATTGCGCCATGTCGCCCGTGGGCAGGCTGCCGCCCGGCGGCAGCATGCGATAACTGCCGGCAATCGCACCGATCGCCAAGTGATGCAGATTGGTGAGGAAGATCAGCGTGGTTCCCAGCAGGGTCATGAAATTGCCCAGCACGGCGCCATGGACGTTCTGGGTGGGATCCAGTGTCTGGGCATAGGCCAGGCCCGTCTGGGTGGCGATCAAAAAGCCCGCGACTTGCAAACCGCTCATGATGATGCGCGCCATCGCGCCCACCAGCACACCCGCAGTCACCTCCTGCGCGATCAGGATCGCCAGCGCGATGGTGCCTTGCGGCGCAATGGCGGCATAGTTGGCTTGCACCTGCGGCGTGAGCGCAAAGGAAATCGCCAGCGCCAACACCAGGCGCACCCGGCTGGGCACCCCCATATCGCCGATCGCGGGCAACAGCATCACCATCGCGCCCACGCGGCTGAACACCAGCAAGTAGGTGAGGATGATGCCGGACAGCGCGGGGAAATGGATGGTCATGTCAACAAGACGCGCTTTGTCCGCAGGTTACGACAACGGGCCTGACCGTCCGCCTTCCCATTCAATAAGCCGCGATCCGCCCGGCAATATCGGTCATCAGGCCGCCCATGGCGGCGCCCGCGAAGGGAAGCGCGAGCAGCAGCACCACGAAGGTCGCCACGATCTTGGGCACGAACACCAAAGTCTGTTCCTGAATCTGGGTCACGGCCTGCAACAGGCCGATGCCAAGACCCACCACCAGCGCGGTGAGCATGGAAGGGGCAATGATTTCCAGAAGCACCAGCATGGCGCTGCGGGCAAAGTCGATGGTCGAAGCGGGATCCATAAATTTTTCTCTTATCGCTATGTGTCAGATGGGCATGTTCATGATGGACTGGTAGGCCTGCACGACCTTGTCGCGGACGGCCACCACCGTGTCCAAGGTGATTTCAGCGGCATTCACCGACTGGACCACATCCACCAGATTCGCCTTGCCCTGCACTTGCTGGCTGGCGGCCTGCTCGCCTTGGCGAATGGTGTTGATGGAATCCTGGAGCGCGCCCGACAGGAAGTCGGAAAAATTTCCGCCCGGCACATTGGCCGGGGTGATGGACGATGCCGCGGGCGCCGCCATTTGGGCGGCGGCGCTGTAGGCGGCGGCTGCTGCTGCGGGGATGGCCATAATTTATCCTTTCGGGTGGTCCGCTTCCCTTTTGGCGCAAAGCGCATTCCAGGGAGGCATCAAAGAAGTCACTTCAACAGATCGACGGTCTTGGCCAGCATCTGCTTGGACGATTCCATCACCGACAGATCGGCTTCGTAGGAACGCTGGGCTTCGCGCATGTCCATGATTTCCACCAGACTGTCGACATTGGGCAGCTTCACATAACCTTGGGCGTCGGCATTGGGATTGCCGGGATCGAATTTGCTGCGAAAATCGCTTTGGTCTTTGATCGGCTTGCCGGCCTTGACCAGGGTGGCGTCCAGTTCCCGGTTGAAGTCGGGACCGATGGTCGCGATCTTGCGGCGATACGGATCGGCGCCCTTGACCGGGGAGGTGGAGTTGGCGTTGGCGATATTCTCCGAGATCGTCTTCATGCGCTCGGTCTGGGCGCGCATGCCGGAGGCGGCGACCGCCATGGATTTCGAGAAGTCCATCACATTTCTCCTGTTCTAAAAATCTATCGCGTCAGCTAACGGCCGATTGCCGTCTTCATCATGGACATGGCTTTGGAATAGAGATTGGCGGCGGTGTGGAATTGCGCCTGGGTGTCGGAAACCTTGATCATCTGCATTTCCAGCGACACGGCATTGCCGTTGGGGGTATGGGCCTGATCCGGCGCTTCGCGGTCCTCGAACTTGCCGCCGCCCATGGACGACAATGCGATATGGCGCGTATTGGTGGTCATCATGGCGGCGCTGGAATTGGCAGCGCCCAGGAGGCGCGAAAAATCCTGCGCCTTCAGGTCGCGCGCCACATAGCGCGGCGTATCCACATTGGCGACGTTCTGCGAAAGCAAATCCTGGCGCTGGTTCAACCAGGTCATGCGCTCACGCAGCATGGAAAGCAGCGGCACATCGGTCAGGTTCATCGCGGTAACCTTTTGTTAGCCTTGAATTCAGGTGCGAGGGTGCGCCCGATATGCTTAAGCACGGCTTAACATCGCGCAATTTTTGCCGGGCACGATTTGCCGCCGCTTAACCCGCGATTAAGGTTGATGCTTGTTAATGCCCCCGAGCGTTTTGACGAAGGAACGCTCTGGTTGAAGCACGATGTCGGTATGACGTCGGCAAAAGGCGAGAAAAATTCAGAGTATGGAATTCATCGACGTTCTTCGTTACTTCGGCGCCCTGCTTTTGGTTTTGGCCATGGTCGGCGGCGCCGGGCTTTTGGCGCGGCGCTTTGGCGTGCCCGGCGTCACCAAAGCCACCGCCATCAAGCGTCTTGCCGTGGTGGAAACATTGATGGTGGGGCCGCGTCAGCGCCTGTTCATCGTGCGGCGCGACGATGTCGAACATCTGGTCATGTCGAGTCCCGACGGCGTATCGGTCATCGAAAGCGGTATTATGTCTTCTCCTGCCGGCCTTCGCGGCACAAGCATGGCTAGCTCCCCCACCACAGCTTCGCATGCGGGAGAGGTCAGTCCGTGACGCGCTTCGAGATGCTCAAACGCCTTCTGCCTTTTCTTCTGATGCTGCTGTTGGCCGCGCCGCATGCCGCGCTTGCCGCGCCGCTGCCGCTGGCGGCGACGGCTGCGCAAGCCGCACCCGCGCCCGCCGGCGCCCAGGCCGCCGCGGCCGGCAATGGCGGGCTCACCATCGATTTGAACGGCAGCGGGCTTTTCACCGACCGCATGCTGCAGATCGTGGCGCTGATCACGGTCCTGTCCATTGCGCCCTCCATCATCATCATGATGACCAGCTTTGTGCGCATCGTGGTGGTCCTGTCGCTGCTGCGAACCGCATTGGGGCTGCAACAATCCCCGCCCAACAGCGTGATCGTGTCGCTGGCGATGTTCCTGACCTTGTTCGTGATGAGCCCCACCCTCACCGACGCCTACAATCAGGGCATCAAGCCCATGATGAACAACGCCGTCACCACCGAACAGGGGTTCACCCAGGCGCTGGTGCCGATGAAGAAATTCATGCTGGCGCATGTGCGCGACGCCGACCTGAAGCTGTTTTCCGACATGGCCAAGCAGAGGCCCACCAACGATCCCGCCCGTGTCGCGGTGACCACACTGGCCCCCGCCTTCATGCTGTCGGAGCTCAAACGCGCGTTTGAAATCGGCTTTTTGATCTTCGTGCCGTTCCTAATCATCGACATGGCGGTGGCCTCCATCCTGATGAGCATGGGCATGATGATGCTGCCGCCGGTGATCATCTCGCTGCCCTTCAAGCTGATCTTCTTTGTGCTGGTGGATGGCTGGCGGCTGATCGCCGGTTCGCTGGTGCAGAGCTATCTGCATTCCCCGCCGCCGACCTGACGCCCATTTGCGGCGTTTCTGTGAACGGCGCAAAGCGCGACCTTTTGGCAGGCTTGTAAAAGGGGCAAAGCGGTTTGTCTCCTGCCCTGATGTTTATGGCCGCCCCATCCCCGGCTTTTGCTGGTTGGTGCCTTGTTCTTGGCCGGCCTGATGCTGCCCATTCTTGTGCTGCCCATTTTTGGGGGCAATCGCCTAGCGGCCTGTGCCGGTAAGGCGCTAAACTGGCGCCATGGCGCACGACCATAGCCTGCATTCCCATCATGACCATGCGCATGGGCATTCCCATGAACATGAGCACAAGCATGAGCCCAGCGACACGCATGCACACGGCATCTGGACGCGCGATCATGTCTTTCTGGGGCACGGCCATTCCAGCGCCGAAACCCGCGCCAAATGGGCCGCCATCATCACCGCCTTGTTCATGGTGGTGGAGATCGTCTGCGGCTTGGCCTATCGCTCCATGGCGCTGCTCGCCGACGGCGCCCATATGGCGACCCATGTCGGTGCGTTGGGGCTGGCGGCGGGGGCCTATTGGCTGGCGCGGCGCCATAGCGGCAGCGGGCGCTTTACCTTCGGCTCTGGAAAATTCGGTGACCTGGCGGCGTTCGCCAGCGCCATCATCCTGGGACTGACCGCGCTGGCGGTGGCGGTGGAATCGGTCCAGCGCATCGTAAGTCCCGCCGATGTGCAATATCGCGAGGCGCTGCTGATCGCCTGCATCGGACTGGCGGTCAATGTGATCAGCGCCGTGATCCTGAAGGGCGATCATTCTCATAGCCATTCTGGCGGCCATCCTGGCGCCGGCCACGCCCACGGCCATGACAACAATATGCGCGCCGCCTATCTGCATGTGCTGGCGGATGCCGCCACCTCGGTGCTGGCGATCGTGGCGCTGGGGTGCGGCTATTATTTCGGGCTGGGCATTTTGGACCCCTTGTGCGGGTTGGTGGGCGCGATCGTCATCGCCTTCTGGTCCTATGGGCTGATCCGCGACAGCGCCATGGTACTGCTCGACGCCGATGCCGATCCGCAGCAGTCGGATGAAATTCGCGGCTTTCTGGAAAAAGAACTCAAGGCGCGCATTCCCGATCTGCATCTGTGGCGGCTGGGCCCAGGCCATCGCGGCTTGATCGTGAGCCTGATCTCACCCGATACGATCAGTGCGGAAAAGGTCAAGGCGACCCTGCGCAGCCGTTATCCGGACCTTTCCCATGTCACGGTCGAGGTCGCGGTCTGCGCTGATTGCACATAAAGCGTCGGGCAGGCGAGCGGTAGCGAGCCGTCGCCCGCGCGAAAAGGAAAAAATGTTGTTTTGGAAGCGCAAAAAGCAGCAAGTGGAACAGGCGGTGGACGAAGTCGCCGTCACCGCCAACGACCTTGTCGAAAAAACCATGGTGATCGGGCCGACCGGGGTGTTGCTGCTTTTGGGCGCGGCGGCGGTGGGGGCAGCGGCGACCTATTACGTCACCCAGACCCGCAAAAAGGCCTCTTCCGAGAAAGCAGCCCTCTCGAAACCGAAGAAACCAGCCTAGTTCGGCATTATGTCCGCAGTCGGTTCAATGGCCGCACTGGGTTGCTGCCGTACCCAAGCATAGAGCCATGATACCACCGCTGCGCCCAGAACAATGCCCGCAAGTCTTATGATTCCAAATGATAGACTTAGCCCCAACCGCGACAAATATTGCAGGTCGCCATGATCAGGCGCTTCGCGCAGCCCGCCAAAAAGAAACCATAAAATCACATTCACCGAAATCAACGGCAGAAAGGCAATAATTGCGGCGCGGGCAAGCAGCCATGAATGACCCTTCATCTGTTTCCAGCTTTGTGCAAGGCGCGCCCGCCAATGCTCACTTGGAACTTCGGTCGCAATGGCGGGAAATACCATTATCAAACGGATGGAAATGACTACACCCAAAATAGCGACAGCAAACATCGCCAAGACGCTCGCAAATGAGGATTTTTCTGAAGTAGAAAATAATGGAACGTTCAGTAGCGCGAGCATCATTTGCATTCCCGCCAGCCAAAGGAAGAAGGATTTTGTGTATCGCGGGCCAAAGGAAAGAGGGCCTGTTGTAATCCAGTCCGTCAAAATATAGCGATGTACGGCAACCGCCGCGGGCGCGGCGACCGCCGCGAAGACCAGAGTGCAAACAACTTCAACCGCCAAGTAAACGGCGAGCGTGCCGGACTCGAGTGTCAGTGCTGGGGGCCCAAAGACATAGAACTGAAGATACGGCACATAAAAAACTGCTAACCCAAACACCAACGAAATCGCCAATGCGATCAGGAACAGGAGCTTCATCTTTCCAAAAGCTTCAAAGGAACTGCGCCACGCTTTCGCGGCAATCTGGGTGCCAGACGGACGTGTTTCAAATGACGGTGTCATGGTCCCTCCAATTCGGAGTTGCGTACGCCTTGTTTAAGGACAGAGGATTGTGGCGCACAAACAAAAAAGCCGCCCTACGGGGCGGCTTTGATGAGTAATTGTCAGATCGCTTAGCGCGGCAACAAGCCTTCGCGCTGCAGGCGCTTGCGCTGCAGCTTGCGGTAGCGGCGCACGGCTTCGGCGCGTTCGCGCGCCCGCTTTTCGCTGGGCTTCTCATAGGCGCCGCGCAGCTTCATCTCCCGGAAGATGCCTTCGCGCTGCATCTTCTTTTTCAGCGCCTTGAGCGCCTGGTCGATGTTGTTGTCACGGACGATGATCTGCAAAGCCAAAGCTCCCGGAGCGGAAATTTAAGAGGCGCGGGTGATACCAGACGGCATTTTGCCTGTCTACCCACGGAAATTAACCGTCCCCCGCCCTTGGCCGGCATCGTCCAGGGGGCCATATTTGGCCCATGGCTATTCTCAAGATCGCCCGCATGGGCCACCCGGTCCTCAGCCTGCCCGCCAATGCGGTTTCCGACCCCCGGGCCCCGGAAATTTGCCGTCTTGTCAATGACATGGTGGAAACCATGATCGACGCCAACGGGGCCGGTCTGGCCGCCCCCCAGGTCCATGTTCCGTTGCGGGTGGTGGTGTTCCAGGCCCCGGAGGGGCGGGCCGATCCGGGGCTGGCCGACGCCGAGCGTTTTGACCACACCGCGCCTTTGACCGTCTTGATCAATCCCGAAATCGAGATTCTGTCCAGCGCGTTGGAAGGCGGCTGGGAAGGCTGCCTGTCGGTGCCCGGTCTGCGCGGCTGGGTCGAACGGCCCGCTCATATCCGCTATCGCGGATTTGGCATCGCCGGGGAAATGATCGAGCGGGTGGCGCGCGGCTTTCACGCCCGGGTGGTGCAGCATGAATGCGATCATCTGGAAGGGCGGCTTTACCCTTCACGCATGAACGATCTTTCGCGGCTGATCTTTGAATCGGAGATGCGCCATTTTGAGGTGGCATCATGAGCGAAGCGCCCAAGAAGCCCCGCAAGAAAGCCGCGCCGAAATCGCCGCCAGAAACAAAGGCGTCCGCAGACACGCCAAAGGGCAAGACAGACCAAGAGCTGCGCGAAGCGGTGCTGGCCGCCGCCCTGCCCCATGCCGCCTTTGACGGCTTTACCGACAGTCTGCTGCAAAAAGCCGGTGCAGAGGTCGGTGTCGCCAAAGCCGATCTGGCGCGGCTGTTCGAGGATGGTCCCATCAGCCTGATCGAATTTTATTCCGCCGATGCCGATGCTCAGATGGAAAAGCGTTTGGCAGAGATAGACCTTAAAGCCATGAAGATACGCGAACGCATCGCCGCCGCCGTCCAGGCGCGGCTGGCGATCCTCAAACCGCACAAGGAAGCCGCGCGCCGCGCCGCCGCGCTTTTGTCGCTGCCCATGCATGCGGCGCTGGGCGCCAAGCTGATGTACCGCACGGTGGATGCCATGTGGCGCGCCGCCGGCGACACTTCCACCGATTTCAACTTCTACACCAAGCGGGGGATTCTGGCGGGGGTTTATGGCTCCACCGCCATGCGCTGGTTCAACGACACCAGTCCGGACGAGACGCCCACCCGGGAATTTCTCGCCGCCCGCATCGAGAATGTGATGCAGTTCGAGAAGTTCAAGGCGAAAGCCAAAGACGCTTTGTCCAATTTTCCTGCCTTCGCCGACTGGGCCAAACCGAAGTCGCAATAGAACACCAGCTCTCTTCCCCCGCAGCGCGAAGCGCCTGATGCGGGGGAAGATGTCGCAACGAGGTGTTTGCGCCTTCGCAAACCCGAGTTGCGACAGATGGGGGCGACCTAAAGCAGCTCTGCAATCTGCACCGCGTTGAGCGCGGCACCCTTCAGCAACTGATCCGCCGCCACGAACATGCTGATGGACTTTCCGCTCGGATCGGACAGGTCCTTGCGGATACGGCCCGCCAGCACATCGCCCTGGCCCGACGCATCCTTGGGCATGGGGAAGTAATTGTTTGCCCAATCGTCCACCAGCCTCACGCCGGGCGCCGACGCCAGCAGCGCCTTGACCTCGTCCGGCGTGATCGGGCGCTCGCATTCAAACGTCATGGACACCGAATGGGCGCGCAGCACCGGCACGCGGATGCAGGTGGCGCTGACGGCGATTTTGTCGTCTTCGAAGATCTTCTTGGTTTCCTTGATGACTTTGCTCTCTTCGTCGTTATAGCCGGTGGCCATGTCGATGGCGGTGTTGTGGCTGAAGAGATTGAAGGCGTAGGGATACTTCACAACCTTCGGCTCATAGCTTTGGCCGTCCAGATAGGCGCGGGTGGAAGCCTCCAGCTCCTCCATCAGAGCCGCGCCGCCGCCAGACGCCGCCTGGTAGGTGGAGACGATCAGACGCTTGACGGGATTGACTTGATGCACCGGCCAAAGCGGCACCAGCGTGGTGATGGCCGCGCAATTGGGATTGGCGATGATGCCTTTATGGTCGGCGATACGCCGGGCATTGATCTCCGGCACCACCAGCGGCACGGCGGGATCGGCGCGGAAGGCAGAGGAATTGTCCACCACCACCGCTCCGGCCTTCACCGCGATGGGGGCATATTGTTTGGAGATGCCGCTGCCGGCCGAAAACAGCGCGATATCCACGCCGTCAAAAGCCTTGTCGGTCAGTTCCTCAATCACCAAAGCCTGGCCGCGAAAATTCTGGGTCTTGCCCGCCGACTTGGCGGAGGCCAAAAGCTTCAGCGCCTTGAGCGGCACGCCCCGGCTTTCGATACAGCCGACAAATTCCCGGCCCACGGCACCCGTTGCACCCACGATGGCCACTATCTTGTTCTTCACGTCACTCTCCACTTTTTCTAGCGGCGCTGGTTTGGCCAGCGCCGCGGGCAACAAAAAAGCCCCGTCCGGTTTGGAGCGGGGCTTGGGTCTTTCGCGATCTGTCTTGCTTACCTGCGCGCGATCCCAGCCCTGCCAAAAACTTTGGCGGTCTTGGTGGTCTTGGTCATGCGCTTGGTCAAGTTCATGGCGCGGAACCTATGGGGCGCTCAGGGCTTCGTCAACGGCTTTAAGCGCGTCAGATGGCCCATTTTGCGGCCCAAGCGGGCCTCCTGCTTGCCGTAAAGATGCAAGGCGCCGCTTTTGGCCAGGGATTCCCAGGCATCGGCTTCCGCGCCGATGACGTTTTCCATCACCGCATCGGCATGACGGACGGGATCGCCCAGCGGCCATCCCGCCACGGCGCGGATATGCTGTTCGAACTGCGAACACTGACAGGCTTCGATGGTCCAGTGGCCGCTATTATGGACCCGGGGCGCGATCTCATTGACCAGCAAGGCGCCGTCCTTGGCGACAAACAGCTCCACCGCCAGCACCCCCACATAATCCAAGGCATCGGCGATTCTCTTCGCGATGGCCTTGGCGCTTTCGACCTGAGCCGGCGTTAGCCGCGACGGCACGGTGGAACGGCGCAGGATGTGATTTTCATGTTCATTCTCGGGCGGATCATAGGCCGCGAAGGCGCCGTCATGACCCCGCGCCGCCACCACCGAAGCTTCAAAGGAAAAATCCACAAAGCCTTCCAGAATGCTGGGCGCACCCTTGAAGCTATCAAACGCCTTGGCGGCCTCTTCGCCGCTTGCGACCTTGACCTGCCCCTTGCCGTCATAGCCGAAGCGGCGGGTCTTCAAAATGCCGCGTCCGTCCAATTTGCCGAAGGCTTCGCGCGCTTGCGCGGGGGAAGAAACTTCAAAGAACGGCGCCGTCTTCAATCCCAGTTCTGCGACAAAAGCCTTTTCGGAAAGCCGGTCCTGGGTGATCGCCAAGGCATGCGCGCCGGGCCTGACCGGCACCCGCTCGGCCAAATGCGCGATGGCATGGGCGGGAAGATTTTCGAACTCAAACGTGACCGCGTCGCAGACTTCGGCAAAGGCGGCCAGCATATTCAGATCGTCATAAGGCGCGACCAGCGCATGTTGCGTCACCTGGAAGGCGGGCGCATCAGCACTGTCATTGTAGATGCAACTCTTGAGCCCCAGCCTGCTCGCCGCCAGCGCCAGCATGCGGCCCAACTGGCCGCCGCCGACAATACCGATAGTGCCGCCCGGTGGGACGGGTTTGGAGGAGGATTGAGAGACGGTCATTTCGGGGTCTTGGCCACCGATTTGGTTTGCTTGGCCCGCCATGCATCCAGGCGTTTTTTCACGGCCGCATCGCAAAGACCCAGGATCGCGGCGGCATGCAGGGCCGCATTCTTGGCGCCGGCTTCGCCAATGGCAAACGTCGCCACCGGCACACCACCCGGCATCTGGGCGATGGAGAGCAGCGAATCCAGCCCCTTCAAAGCGCGGCTTTCCACCGGCACACCCAACACAGGAAGCGTGGTCATGCTGGCGATCATGCCCGGCAGATGCGCCGCCCCGCCCGCGCCGGCAATGATCGCCTTCAGGCCCCGTACCTGCGCCTCTTTGGCATAGGCGGCCATGCGGTCGGGGGTGCGGTGCGCCGAGACGATGCGGGTTTCATAACCCACGCCCAGCGTGTCCAGCAGATGGGCGCAGGCCTGCATGGTCGCCCAGTCGGACTGGCTGCCCATGATGATGCCGACAGAAACCTGTTTGGCGGCCGTTTTTTTGGGGGGGCTTCGATTCGGCAAGCGGCTCTCCAGCGAAGCGGCGCAGTATAGGCACCAAAAACCTCAAGGAAAGAGCCGTTTTAACGGTCGTTAACCATTCCTTGGGAATCATAAAGGCACAGTTAAACCGCCCGGCAGGCGTTTTCTCGGGCTGGAGCCGGCGATAACCATGAAAGTTGACCGCAACAACCCCACCCCTCCCACCCGCTCGGTGGCCCAAGCGGCCTATGCCCGTCGGGTCGAAGCCAGTGGCGGTGCCGCCGGGCCGGATACGATCGGCCCGGCCGCCAGCGTCTTGGGGATTCCCGAAGCCGAATTCACGCCCCGGGTACGCGACGCCATCATGGGACTGATGGGCGAAGTGGACAATCTGCGCCGCGAACTCACCCAGACCCGCACGCGGCTGGACGAAATGGAGAAGGCCGCCGACCAAGACGGCATGCTGCCCTTGCTCAACCGCCGCGCCTTTGTGCGCGAACTGACGCGCTATATCGCCATCACCGACCGCTACAAGACGCCCGCCTCGCTGATCTATTTCGATCTCAATCATCTCAAGCGGACCAACGACACCTATGGCCATGCGGCGGGCGACGCGATGTTGACGCATTTCGCCGATGTGCTGCTCAAGCATGTGCGCGATAGCGATTGCGTGGGCCGGCTGGGGGGCGATGAGTTCGGCGTCTTGCTCTCCCACGCCAATCAAGAACGCGCCCTGAAAAAAGCCGATGTGCTGGCCGCGGCCTTGGAAGCCTCGCCCACCGAATGGAACGGCCAGTCCATTCCGATCAGCTTCGCCTATGGCGCTTTTGAACTGAAATCCGGCGACAGTCCGGACATCGCCATGGCGCGGGCCGATCAGGCGATGTACGCCCAGAAGCGCTCCTCTCGCGACGCGGCGGAGTGAGCCGCGTTTTAGCTACACCCTTTGATCTAGTTGGCGCATTGGATAGGCTCCTAAAAGCTTTTCCGAAGGACTTGGATGCTGCGGGGACAGTCACAAAACCAGTTGCTGGCCGGCGCGCTGATTTTTGCCGCGGGATTTTTGCTGCGCTTCCTGCCCTTGGCGCTGCACCTGTCCGTGGCGCAAGGCGACGAGATTTTTCAAGGTCCGGAGGCCGCCCATCGCCTGGTTTTCGGCTATGGGCTGGTGCCATGGGAATTTGCCTATGGCACCCGTTCCTGGATCGTGGCGCTTTTGGCGGCGGGGCCGATGGCGATCGCCAAACAATGGGGTGCGGGCCCTGAACTGTATCTACCGCTGATCACGGCCCTGTTTGCCAGCTTGGGCGCCCTAACCGGCCTGGGTGTCTTCCTCAAAGCGCGCAATTTCTATGGACCCGCCGGGGCCGCGGCGGCGGCAATCGCCGCCTCCTGCTGGATCGACAATATATATTTCGGCGGGCGCACGCTTAGCGAACCCTTGGCGGCGCATCTTCTGATTCTGGCGGTGCTGGTGGCCGGACCGGGCGTGGTCAGACCGGCTTATCTGGCGCTGGGCGGTTTTCTGGCGGGCGCCGCCTTTGTGACGCGCCTGCAGATCGCGCCCGCCATCGCGCTGTTGTGGCTGTGGCCGGGCGTCACCAAGCAACGTTTTCTTCTTCTCAGCCTGGGCGCGGCCGTGGCGCTGGCAGGCAATGCCTTGGTGGATATTCTGACCTATGGGGCGCCCTTCGCGCCGCTATGGGGCAATCTCAAATTCAATTTCCTTCTCAACGGCGCGGCCAGTTTCGGCGTTTCGCCATGGAGCGAGTATCTGCGTTTCCTGGCTTATAATTGGGGCGCCAGCGGCGTGGTCTTTATGGGTCTGGCCTTGCTGGGCGCGCGGCGCATGCCGATTTTCCTGGTCATGGCGGGCGTCATTCTCGCCGCGCATATGCTGATCGGCCACAAGGAATATCGCTTCATCTTCCCGGCGATCGCGATGCTCGCCATCCTGGCGGGATTTGGCCTGGTCGAACTGACGCGCATCCTGGCGCACGGATTGGACGCGGACCGATTAAAGCCCGCGCCCGCTTGGCTTTGCCTGATCGTGGGCCTTTGCTGGGCCGGCATAACCTTCTTGAATGTGATCGGGCGGAACTATGACCAGCATTGGCGCAGAAGCAGCGATTTTCTGGCAGCCGAGCTCAAGCTATCGCGCATGCCCGGCGTGTGCGGCGTCGGCTTCGATGCTATCTTTGCCTGGACGGGCGGCTATACCTATCTGCATCGCCCCATACCCATCTATGATTTCTTGAATGCGGATCGCCTGACAGAGATCACCGGCGCCGCCAATGTTCTTGTGGCGGACAAGACCTCGCCTACCCTCACCGATCCCTATTCGCCTTACCGTCGCCAGCAATGTTTCGGGCAGAAGTGCATCTATCTGCGGCCGGGCAGGTGCGAAGCGCTGCCCAGGCCGAGGCCGCCGATGGTCCCGCTCAGCCTGTCGGCGATAGCGCCTTATCCCTATGTCGAGGGCGTGCCGTAGCGCCCACTGTGGCGTATCTTTTGCCAGTCCATTCCGATCAGCTTTGCCTATGGCGCTTTTGAACTGAAATCCGGCGACAGTCCGGACGTCGCCATGGCCCGCGCCGCCAGGCGATGTACGAGCAAAAGCGGGGCGTGCGTAATGCAGCGGAATAAAATCCCGTCTAATCGTTGGACCGGTCCGGCGGCGCCATAACAGTTACACTTATCTCAAGCTTAATTGTGGAAATAGCCGGATTGGGTCCGGGACCAGCCACAATGTGAAGTTTGCGGAAATTCTTGTTATCGCGGACTTCGCAATCCGGCGCATCGCTTTTACAAGCGAATGTCTGATATCCATTCGCCACGGAATCCGAAATCAAATTCTTGCAGATACCGCCCATGCGGTTGCAATCAAGCGTAAATGGCGGTGTCTCTTGGGCCAAACCGTTGACGGCCGACGATAACAACCAGCGCATCCGCAACGCCTGTTCCGGATCGGGCGCAACATCGGTGCGTATATCTTGACCTTCCAGTTGAAGGCATTGCGCATCAGTACGGACGCGTTGCGCGGCCGTCGCCTCGGGCATCGAGGCAGTAGCAGGTGGTAACAGCGCATGGAACTCATTGTAGACAAACACCGTGCTCGGCTTGACCGGGGCGTCAGGGCCCTGCGCACCGCCAATCGGAACCAACATGACTCCCACACCCGTTTTCTCGCAAAGGCCATCGACGGCGGTGGCATGCCATCGCGTCTTTAGAGACAGAGCACGCAACCGTTTGGGCGGATCGGCCGTTAGGGGCGGCGTGTCGACCAAGCGCAAATTCGCGGCCAGCCTCGACCGCGCTTCAGGCGTATTGATGTCATCGGGCGCGGCACCGTCAAACATCACGCTCTTCTTGAGTTGGGAAATTAGGAGAGCGTTCGAGCCTGTCGGATCAAGAGCGGGAGCTTGGGCGGCACGTTGGGCCCGAAAAGCCAGCAACTCGGTGACGAGATCAACAGCCTGCCGCAC
Organism: Rhizomicrobium sp.; assembly: GCA_035275465.1. Lineage (GTDB taxonomy): Bacteria > Pseudomonadota > Alphaproteobacteria > Micropepsales > Micropepsaceae > Rhizomicrobium. Next base: position 18,739 of record DATEMS010000042.1, read on the forward strand.
CCGCTCCTGCGGACTTAGGGCGCGGAGCTGATTCATGCTCAAGCCGGGCAAGACCGCCCCGTTTGCGGGCAGAATACCGGCAACCAGCAACAGGATGAGTACTGATTTTTGCCACTTCATCCCGCCACCCGATTTTGAACCCTGGCTCTACGCCATAGCCTTTTTCAAATTCTCGTCAACTTTATCCAAGAAGCCTTCGGTGGTCAGCCACTTCTGATCTGGGCCGACAAGGAGTGCGAGATCCTTGGTCATGAAGCCCTGCTCGACGGTATCGACGCAAACCGTTTCCATGGTGGACGCGAACTTGGCCAGCTTGTCATTGCCGTCCAGCTTGGCGCGATGCGACAGCCCGCGCGTCCAGGCAAAGATGGAGGCGATGGAGTTGGTCGAGGTGGACTTGCCTTTTTGATGTTCGCGATAGTGGCGCGTCACCGTGCCATGCGCGGCTTCGGCTTCCACCGTCTTGCCGTCGGGGGTGAACAGCACCGAGGTCATCAGGCCCAGTGAACCGAAACCCTGCGCCACGGTATCGGACTGCACGTCACCGTCGTAATTCTTGCAGGCCCAGACATAACCGCCGCTCCATTTGAGCGCGCTAGCCACCATGTCGTCGATCAGGCGATGTTCATAGATGATGCCCGCCGCCTCGAACTTGGACTTGAATTCGCTGTCATAAATTTCCTGGAACAGGTCCTTGAAGCGGCCGTCATAGGCTTTGAGGATGGTGTTCTTGGTGGACAGATAGACCGGATATTTGCGCGCCAGCCCGTAGTTCAGCGAAGCGCGGGCGAATTCCTTGATCGACTCGTCCAGATTGTACATCGCCATGGCGACGCCGCCGCCCGGCGCCTTGAACACTTCATGCTCGATCACCTTGCCGTCTTCGCCGACGAATTTGATGGTGAGCGTGCCCTTGCCCGGAAAAACGAAATCGGTGGCACGATACTGGTCGCCGAAAGCATGACGGCCCACCACGATGGGCTGGGTCCAGCCGGGAACAAGCCGCGGCACATTCTTGCAGATGATGGGCTCGCGGAAGATCACCCCGCCCAGAATGTTGCGGATGGTGCCGTTGGGCGACTTCCACATCTTCTTGAGCTTGAATTCCTCCACCCGCGCCTCATCCGGGGTGATGGTGGCGCATTTCACGCCCACGCCGTATTTCTTGATCGCCTCGGCCGCCTCGGCCGTCACCTTGTCGTCGGTTAAGTCGCGATGCTCGATGGACAGATCGTAATAATGCAGGTCCACATCCAGATAGGGCAGGACCAGCTTTTTCTTGATCAGGTCCCAGATGATGCGGGTCATCTCATCCCCGTCCAGCTCGACAACCGGGTTTGCGACCTTGATCTTTTCCATGGACATATTCCTTACCTTATGGGCCTCGAAAATTGTGGCAGGAGGGGCTATAGCGGGCCTCGTTTAGCCCGCCCATCAAGGCCCGTCAAAGCGCCAAATGACCGCCCCCGCCGTGATCCTGTCCCAGCCCCAGATGGGTGAAAATGTGGGCGCCGCCGCCCGGGCGATGAAGAATTTTGGCCTCAAGGAACTGATCCTGATCGCCCCCAAATTCGAATGGCCCAATGACCGGGCGCAAGTGTTGGCGTCCGGCGCGAGCGACATTTTGGAACGCGCCAAAATCTATTCCACTGCCGCCGAGGCCTTGGCGCCTTTCAATCTGGTGCTGGCGACCACGGCGCGCGGCCGCGACGTGCTGAAGGAAATTCACACACCCGAGGCTGCCGCCCAGCGGCTGCGCGCCGCCGCCGTGGACGGGACCAAAAGCGCCATTCTGTTCGGCGGCGAGCGGGCCGGGCTGGACAATGAGGAAATGAGCTTGTGCGACGCGGTCATCACCATCCCCACCGCGGAATTCTCGTCCCTCAATCTGGGTCAGGCGGTGCTGCTTTTGGGCTATGAATGGCTGAAATCCGCCGATGCCACGCCCCGCTCGCGCACCCGCGCCACCATCGCGGTGCCGGCCAGCCGCGCCGAACTGGTGGGCCTGTTCGAGCATCTGGAGCGCGAACTGGATGCGGCAGAATTTTTGTTTCCACCCGCCAAGCGCGAAACCATGGTACGCAACATCCGCGCCATGATACTGCGGTCGGGGCTGAGCGATCAGGAGGCGCGCACCATCCGCGGCATGATCGTGGCTTTGGTGCGCAACAAGTATAGAGGTCAAAGAAAAGAGTAATGCAGTGAGCGCCGCGCCCATCATCGGTTTTGTCCTGATCGCGTTGCTGGCCATTACCTTTGCGGCCGTGCCGCTGCGGCGGATGGAAAACAAAAAGACCCGCGCCTTGCTGCTGGCAACCCTTGTGCTGGCCATTTCGGGAATAGGCGGCGGCGCATATTATCTGCTGGGCCGTCCCCATCTGGCGCTGCGCGCGGCCAGCGGTCTTGAGACCCGCGAAGTCAGCGGTCTGGTGCCCTATCTGATCAAACGGGTGCGGCAATATCCGGGCGACGCCCGCGCCTGGCGCTATCTGGGCCAGGCCTATATGTCGGCCAACGATCCCGCCAATGCCGCAAAAGCCTTGGCCAAGGCGATCGCGTTGGTGGGCAAGGGCGATCCGGCGCTCAATGCCGGTTATGGCGAGGCCTTGGTGCTGGCAAATTCCGGCACGGTGCCGCCGGAGGCCGAAGCCGCTTTCACTGCCGCACTCACGGTTGATCCCAAGAATATGCAATCGCGCTTTTATCTGGGCCTGGCCAAAGCAGCGCGGGGTGACCGCCCCGGCGCCATGCAATTGTGGGAAAGCCTGCGGGACGATATGCCCACTTCCTCACCTTTGCATCAGATGCTGACCGACCGTCTGGCGATGCTGACGTCGCAGGCGGTGGCGCAAGGCAAAGGCCCCAATCCCCTGGCCATGGTGGAACGGCTGGCGGCGCGGCTGAAATCCGATCCCAACGACGCGCTGGGTTGGGTACGCCTAATGCGCGCCTATACCGTACTGGGGGAAACCGACAAGGCGCGTGCCGCACTGGCGGATGCGCGCAAAGCCTTTGCCGGCAACAAGGACGCCCAGACCGCCTTCACCACCGCGGCGAAAGCGCTGAAGCTGCAATAGCTACTCTTCCCCTGCCAGCGTCAAACCACCGTGACGGAAAGTTCGCCCAGCTTGTCGATGCGGGCCGTCATCTTGTCGCCGCGCTGGAGCGGGCCCACACCCTCCGGAGTACCGGTGAAGATCAAATCGCCCGCCTTCAGTTCCGCCTGGGTGGAGAGATGGTGGATGATCTCCGGAACATTCCAGATCATATTCTCCAGATCGGAATCCTGAGTGGTCTTGCCATTCACGGTGAGGTGAATCCGGCCCTTGGACAGATGGCCGACCTGATTCACGGCATAGATGGCGCCGCAGGGCGCGCTGTCTTCAAACGACTTGCTGATTTCCCAGGGAAACCGTTTTTCCTTCATGCGGCTCTGCTGATCGCGGCGGGTCATGTCCAGTCCGACCGCATAGCCATAGACATGGTCCAGCGCGCGCGCGATTGGGATGTCCATCCCGCCGGACTTCATCGCGACGACCAGCTCGATCTCATGCTGATAGTCCTTGGTCAGCGCCGGATAGGCGCAGGTCTTGCCGTTCTGCACGATCATGTCGCGGTGCTTGGCGAAGAAAAACGGCGGCTCGCGCTCGTCATTGCCCATCTCGCGGATATGGGCGAGGTAATTGCGTCCTACACAATAAATGCGGCGTACCGGATAACGCTGGCTGGAGCCGTTGATCGGCAGTAAGACCGGCTCCGGCAACGGGAATGCCAGATTCGCCGGTTGCGCCTCGGCCTCTCCCCCCGCGGCGATGCCGGCGCCCATCAGCGCGCCACCGACCAGAAAATCACGCTTCTTGATGTCCATGGCATTTCTCCTGATATGGCGCTGCGAATTTCCATGAGCACGAACCTGCCACTTCACGCCCGCGCTGTCAGCCGGATTTTACGCGCTGCGGCGCCGTGCCCAATGATGTCACCAGGGCTTCCAGCGCCTGTGCGGCGCGCTCCACCGCCGCCGCGTCCCGGCCGCGCAACACCAGTTGCGCCCCGAAAGGCGCGGCGGTGCCTTCGCGGTAAAAAGGATAAGAACCGATAGCCAGTTGGGGATTGTCCTTCTGCAATTGCGCCAAACCCGGCGCGATCACGCCTTCGGGGATCGCCGCTTCCACCGTGATGCTGGTCACTGGGACGCCGCGCGGCAGTTGCGGCGAGATCTGTTCCAGCATGGCGCGCATCACCATCGGCACGCCGGCCAGCACATAGACATTGCCGATATGAAAGCCCGGCGCGCCGGACACCGGATTGGCCACCAGCGACGCGCCATGGGGAATACGGGCCATGCGTTTTCGCATATCGTTGAATTCGCCGGGCGGATAGCGCGCTTCCAGCAAGGCATAGGCGTCCGGATGGTAGCCAATGCCCACGCCAAACGCTTTGGCAATGGCGTCGGCAGTGATGTCGTCATGGGTGGGGCCGATGCCGCCGGTGGTAAAGATAAAATCGTAGGCGGCACGCAGGGCATTCAGGGCGCCGACAATCTGGGCTTCGACATCGCCCACCACCCGGACTTCCCCAAGGTCGATCCCCCGCGACGCCAGAAAACGGGCGATAGTGTGGCTGTTGCTGTCCTGGGTGCGGCCGGACAGGATTTCATCCCCGATCACCAGGACCGCCGCGCTGTGCGTTTTTTCCAAAGGGCCGGTCATCAGGATCCTGTTTGGTTTTGGCGCCGCCGCCTTATATATTGGCGCCATGACCATCTTACCCCAGTCCGACATTTTTGAAGCCGCGCGCAAGGCCCATTTCGCCGTCACCCTCCATGAGCCGGCGGACTTTGAGGGCATGCGCCGGGCCGGAAAGCTGGCGGCCGAGGTGCTGGACCTGCTGGTGCCGTTGGTCAAGCCCGGCGTCACCACCGCCGCGCTGGATAAAGTGGCTTACGACCACATCATCGCCCATGGCGCCATTCCGGCCTGCCTGGGGTATCGCGGCTATCGCCACACCGTCTGCACCTCCATCAATCATGTGGTGTGCCACGGCATTCCCGGCGACAAGGTTTTGCGCGACGGCGACATTGTGAACATCGACGTCACCGTGATCCTGGACGGCTGGCATGGCGATACCAGCCGCATGTATCCGGTCGGTGAGGTCAAACGCAAAGCCGAACGATTGGTGGAAATCACCTATGACGCCATGATGCGCGGCATCGCGGCGGTGAAGCCCGGCGCCACCACCGGCGATATCGGCCACGCCATTCAATCTTTTGCCGAAGGCGAGGAAAAATGCGCCGTGGTGCGCGATTTTTGCGGCCACGGCTTGGGCAAGGTGTTTCACGCCCTGCCCAATGTCGTGCATTACGGCAAGCCGGGGGGCGGCATTGCACTGAAGCCCGGCATGTTCTTCACCATCGAGCCGATGATCAATCTGGGCGGCTTTGGCGTGAAGGTGCTCTCCGACGGCTGGACAGCGGTGACGCGCGACCGTTCGCTGTCGGCGCAATTCGAGCATTCGGTGGGCGTGACCGAGACGGGCGTGGAGATATTCACGCTGTCGCCGAAAGGCTTGCATAAGCCTCCTTACTTGTGAACATGACGCTTACGGGCGCGATGGCATGAGTAGTGAAAGCACCGGCACCGACGGCCATCGCGAACGGCTGCGGGCGCGCTTCCTAAAGGGCGGTGCCGATGCCATGCCCGATTATGAATTGCTGGAGTTGACTCTGTTCGCCGCCATTCCCCGCCGCGACACCAAACCCTTGGCCAAAGCTCTCTTGGCGCGCTTCGGCAGTTTCGCCGAAGTCATTGCCGCGCCCCGCGCGCGGCTGCTGGAAGTCGAAGGCGTGGGCGAGAGCGTCGCCAACCATTTGAAGATCGTGGAAGCCGCCGCGCACCGTTTGAGCAAGACCGGCGTCATCGGACGGCCCGCTTTGTCCTCCTGGGCCACCTTGCTGGACTATTGCACCGCCGCCATGGCGCGCGCGGCGAATGAGGAATTCCGCGTGCTGTTCCTGGACCGCAAGAACATCTTGATCGCCGATGAAGTGCAACATCGCGGCACGGTGGATCATACCCCGGTCTATCCGCGCGAGATCGTCAAACGGGCCTTGGAGCTTTGCGCTTCCGCCATCATCCTGGTGCACAATCATCCATCCGGCGATCCTGCACCCTCCAAGGCCGACATTCTGATGACACGGGAGGTGGTGAGCGCGGCAAAAGCCTTGTCGATTGCGGTGCACGATCATCTGGTGATCGGCCGCGGCGGCCATGCCAGCTTCAAGTCCTTGGGATTGCTGTAGAAATTCGGCAGGCCCGGCTGGGCGATCAGCCCTTGAATCCGTCAATTTTTCGTATTACATAAAATAGCAATGGGTGGAGTCGGCGATCTCGAATGGGATGACCGCAAAGCGGCCTCCAACCTCGCCAAGCATGGACTGAGTTTTGAAAAAGCGCCCTACTTTGAATTCGAAACGGCTTTGATCGGACAAGATCGCCGCGGCGAACGCGACCCGAAATTCAAATATCCAGAACCTCGCTTTATAGCGATGGGTTTATTGGCAGGGCGGGTCGCGGTCATGGTCTATAGCCCCAAAGGGCGCAAACGCCGGATCATCAGTTTCAGATATGCCGAGAAAGAGGAGTGCGAACTGTGGTTAAAAGGCAAGTGACGCATAAGGCGCGCCGGTACGGGCAAGCGGACGAAGAAGCGCCCAAAATCACGCCCGAATTTTTTTCCACAATGCGGCCTGCGGCGGACGTAGATCCCGGCGTTATAACGGCCGCCAAGCGATCCAGGGGGCGGCCTCAGGTTGCCGCACCCAAACAGGTGGTTTCTGTTCGGATGAACGCCGATGCCGCAGCGGCTTTTAAAGCATTATCGACGCAAAAACGTGCGGCTTTGGTCAGCGGGCTAGAGGTTAATACGCTACAGTTATGTCGCCACTCTGACCGTTCCGGACGCATGAAGACGGCAAAGAAAAACAAGGCAAAGACGAACCAACCGGCATATTGAATTCAACATGCAACCGTTGCAGAAAGTTGACCTTTTAAGCGAACAATAGAAAGCTGTTCCATGATCCCCCGCTATGCCCGCGAACAGATGGTGCAGGTCTGGTCGCCCGAAAGCAAATTCCGCATCTGGTTCCAGATCGAGGCGCATGCCACCGATGCGCTGGCCGAACTGGGCGTGGTGCCCAAGGACGCCGCAAAAAAGATTTGGGAAAAGGGCAAGGACGCCAAGTTCGATGTGACGCGGATCGACGAGATCGAGCGTGAGGTCAAGCATGACGTTATCGCGTTTTTGACTCATCTGTCGGAAATCGTCGGGCCCGAAGCGCGCTTTGTGCATCAGGGCATGACATCGTCGGACGTGCTGGACACTTGCCTGAATGTGCAGTTGGCCCGCGCCGCCGATATTTTGATCGAAGACACCGACGCCCTGCTGGCGGCGCTCAAGAAACGCGCCTTTGAGTATAAGATGACGCCCACCATCGGGCGCAGCCATGGCATCCATGCCGAGCCCACCACCTTTGGCGTCAAGCTCGCCACTTATTATGCCGAATTCACCCGCGCCCGCGCCCGCCTTGTCGCGGCGCGGAAGGAAATCGCCACTTGCGCCATTTCCGGCGCGGTCGGCAGCTTCGCCAATATCGACCCGCGCGTGGAAGAACATGTCGCCAAACAGATGGGACTGACGGTGGAGCCGGTTTCCACCCAGGTGATCCCGCGCGACCGCCATGCCGCCTATTTCGCGGCGCTGGGCGTGGTGGCCTCGTCACTGGAACGGCTGGCGGTCGAGATCCGCCATCTGCAACGCACCGAAGTTTTGGAGGCCGAGGAATATTTCGCGCCGGGCCAGAAGGGCTCGTCCGCCATGCCCCACAAACGCAATCCGGTGCTGACGGAAAACGTCACCGGCCTGGCGCGCATGGTGAGAAGTTACGCCATTCCGGCGATGGAGAATGTGGCGCTGTGGCATGAGCGGGACATTTCCCATTCTTCGGTCGAACGCTATATCGGACCCGATGCCACCATCACTTTGGATTTCGCGCTGGCGCGCATGACGGGCGTGATAGAGAAATTGGTGGTCTATCCGGACCGCATGCAGAAGAATCTGGATGCCTCCCACGGGCTGGTGCACAGCCAGCGGGTGCTGTTGGCGCTGACCCAGGCGGGCCTGGCGCGCGAAGACAGCTACCGGCTGGTGCAGAAGAACGCCATGCGGGCCTGGAACGGCGAAGGCAATCTGCTGGACTTGCTCAAGGCCGATCCCGATGTCTCCAAGGCGCTGCCTGCCGCCAAGCTCGAAGCCATGTTCGACCTGGGCTATCATCTGAAAGCCGTGGACACGATTTTCAAACGCGTGTTCGACTAGTTCGGCAGGGTGAACGCGATCACCTGATCGCCGCGCTTGGTGCCCAGCTTTTCATGACCGCCGGCGGCGATCACGACATACTGCTTGCCCTTCCACATATAGGTCATGGGTGTCGCCTGTCCGCCGGCTGGCAGCCGCCCGCGCCACAACTCCGCGCCGGTCTTGGCATCGAACGCCCTCAGATAATTGTCCATCGCCGCGCCGATAAAGACCAACCCGCTGTCGGTAGAGATAGGCCCGCCGAAATTGGGCACGCCGGTCTTACCCAGAAAATACTGACTGAAGGGAAACCGGTCCTGCGTGGTGCCCAGCGGCACCGACCACAGGATTTTACCATTCCGCATGTCGATGGCGTGGAGCTTGCCCCAAGGCGGCGGATTGCAGGGCAGTTCCCAAGGCGACACCAAGGTCCTGCGCCACATGCCGAAGGGTGCGCCACGGTTGTGCGAAATTTCCTCATGCGGATGGGCCTTGCGCAGCGCATCGATATCCTCGGCGGGAATCAAAGTCACCAGATGCATGAGGTTTGACGTGTTGACGAACACAACATTGCGCCCGGCGTCGAAGGACAATCCACCCCAATTGGTGCCACCGCCGGTGAAGGGATAAAGGATGGTGCCCTGGGTGCTGGGCGGCGTGTAAATGCCCTCGTTGCGCGCGGCCTTGATCATCTCACGGCATTTGCTGCGATCCCAAAAGGTCAGACCGAATGCGTCATCGGCGCTGATGCGATTGGGAGCGAGCGGCTTTGGCGTAATCGGGAAAGGTTGCGTCGGCGACAGTTTTTCGCCCGGCGCGCCGCCTTGCGGCACCTTGCGTTCCTCCACCGGAATGATGGGCCGGCCGGTTTCCCGGTCCAGAGTGAACAGCAGGCCCTGCTTGGTGGGCTGCAATACCGCATCCACCGTCTTGCCTCGGTACGTGACCCGGCCCAGCGTCGGCTGCGATGCCACATCATAATCCCAGACGTCATGATGCGAAGTCTGGAACGACCAGGCCACGTCGCCCGTCTCGATCTTCAGCGCCACCACCGCGTTGGTATATTTGTCATCGCCGGTCCGGTACCCGCCCCAGAAATCCGGACTGGGGCTGGAGGTCGGCAGATAGACCAGCCCGCGCGCATCGTCGGCCGAGATCGGCGCCCACACATTCGCCGCGCCCGCGCGCATAGCGCGGCTAGCCTGCACCGGATCGAAGCTCCATCTGGCGGCGCCGGTCATGGCATCGAAGGCGCGCACCGTGCCGCGCAGCTCATCCACCATCTGATTGTCGTCGATGGAAGAACCGACCACGACGATCCCGCGGCTGACGATGGGCGCGGAGGAAAATTGCATCGCCCCCTTGCGCCGCAGCTTGCCGTCATAGATCACCGCCGCACCGTTCTGGCCGAAACTCTTGACCGGCTTTCCGCTGGCAGCGTCCAGCGCATAAAGCCGGCGATTGTTGGCCGCCAGAAAAATGCGCCCCTTTCCGTCGCTTCCTTTCCAATAGGCGACGCCCCGGCAGTTGAAACTGTTGGGATAGTTCAACTTCGCATCGTCCGGCAGGCGCGGATCGAAACGCCATATCTCGCGCCCCGTCCCTGGATCGAGAGCGCTGACTTCCTGAAAGGCCGAACAGACAAACAATTTGCCTTCATGGAGGATAGGTGTGTTTTCGAAAGCCGACTTGGAAACCGACCCGGCATGGCGCGTCATCGCCCCCGTGGAATAGCGCCAAGCCTGACGCAGGCCTGTCACATTGGCGGGCGTAATCTGGGTAGCCGCAGAATGCCGCCGCCCGCCCTGGTCGCCGCCATAATGTCCCCAGCCCGGCTCGGCCGCGGCCAGAGGCTGGGTCATCGCCAGCACCAATCCCACTGCCATCCGCATCATCTGTGCCATATGTTCGCCCCATGTCCGATCCCGCCCAATCTGCGTCACAGCCTTCGTCCATGAAAGCCAAAGGGTCCAACCCGCGCCGGATTGGTGATGTCTGGCAATGGCTTGGGATAAGCGGCGACACAATCGGGACGGGCGGCTGCCTGCGCCGGACCTTGTTTTATTCTTACGGCGTGGCCATCGCGCTGGTGGGGCTGATCTGCACCCTCAATGTGCTCAGCGAAATGCACGGCATGCCGCATTTGGGCTGGCTGGAGCCCATCATCTGGGAAGGTTCAAGCTGGCTGTCCTTTGCGGCCGTTTTCCCGCTGATGTGGATCGCCTATCGCTTGGCGCCGCCCAATGTCCGGCCGCGCTGGTGGCTGGCCCTCCATATTCCGGGCGCCGTGATCTGGTCCTTCGCCCATGTCATGGGTTTTGTGGCATTGCGCAAGCTGGCCTATTGGGCGTTCGGCGGGCATTACGGGTGGGGCCCCTTCTGGCCGAACTTTCTCTATGAACTGCGCAAAGATGCCTTTGGCTATGTGATGTTCATGGCCGGATGCGCCTTGATCGAGCGCCTGCTGCGCCAGCAACAATTGATTCATATCCCCGGCCAGACCTTGACCTTCGACATCCGCGACGGCGCCAAGCTGACGCGGGTCTGCCTGTCCGACATTCTGGCCGTCACCTCGGCGGGCAATTATGTGGAGTTTGTGATCGCCGATGGCCGCCGCCCCCTGGCGCGCCGCGCCTTGTCGGCGGTGGAAAGCGATTTGGCCGGGCGCGGTTTTGTCCGCGTCCACCGTTCCTGGCTGATCAACAGCGCGCGAGTCACCGCCCTGACGCCCGAAGGCTCCGGCGATTATGAGATCAAGCTGGGAAGTTTGACGGTGCCTCTGTCGCGCCGCTTCAAGGCGGCATTGGCGCAGCTGCGCGGCATGCCGGCATAACCGGCCTATTTGGTCAGCTGGTCCACCGCCGCCTGCAGGCATTCGCGCATTTTGTCGCGGATCACGGTGTCGCTCACCGAGGTATCCAGCTCGGAGCGCAGCTTGCGGAACACATCTTCGTCGCCGGCTTCGTGAAAATCGGCGGCAATCACGCTGCCGACAAAGTCGTCCGCCGCCTCTCCGGAAAGGCCTTTTTTGGCGGCCGCCCATTCGCCCAGCGCACGATTGCGCTTGGCTTCCACCTTGAAGCGCAGTTCCGCGTCATGCGCCCATTTGGCTTCAAAGCCCTTGCGGCGGTCGTCCATTCCACTGGCCATTATCAACTCCCTGTAATCAAAAGGTTTTCCGAAAAGCTGCCATCGGTTCGTGTCAGAATTGCGTTATGTTCCCATACGGATGTGGGTATGCACATGCAAAAGATTGCCGCGCCTGCACCCAATCCGGTAAGTTCCTCTCCCAGGGCCGCGGGCGGAGCCGCCCTTTTCGTTTTGCAAGGAAATCGCCATGAAGCGCCGCCGCGTCATCTACGAAGGCAAGGCCAAGATCCTTTATGAAGGAACCGAGCCGGGCACCGTCATCCAGTATTTCAAGGATGACGCCACCGCCGGAAATGGCGCCAAAAAGGACACCATCGAAGGCAAGGGCGTCCTCAACAACCGCATCAGCGAATATCTGATGACCCAGCTTCAGGGCATCGGGGTGCCGACCCATTTCGTGCGCCGCCTGAATATGCGCGAGCAGCTGATCAAGGAAGTCGAGATCATTCCCCTGGAAGTGGTGGTGAGGAATGTCGCCGCCGGGTCCATGTCCAAGCGGCTGGGGATCGAGGAAGGCACCGCCCTGCCCCGCTCCATCATTGAATATTATTACAAGAATGACGGGTTGAACGACCCCTGGGTCAGCGAAGAACATATCACCGCCTTCGGCTGGGCCAGCCCCCAAGACCTGGACGACATCGTCAATCTGACCATCCGGGTCAACGACTTCCTGTCGGGCCTTTTCCTGGGTGCCGGGATCAAGCTGGTGGATTTCAAACTGGAATTCGGCCGGCTGTGGGAAAATGACTATATGCGCATCGTGCTGGCGGACGAGATCAGCCCGGACAATTGCCGGTTGTGGGATGTGACCACCAACGAGAAGCTGGACAAGGACCGTTTCCGCCGCGATCTGGGCGGGGTGGTCGAGGCCTATAGCGAAGTCGCAAAACGCTTGGGAATCATGCCCGAATCGGTGCAAGGCGAGAACAAAGGTCCGGTCCTGGTACAGTAGAGAAGTGTTTTGAAAGCCCGCGTCTTCATCACCCTCAAAAACGGCGTTCTGGACCCACAAGGCAAGGCCATCGGCCATGCCCTGAACGGCCTGGGCTTTGGCTCGGTCGGCGAAGTGCGCCAGGGCAAGGTGATCGATCTGGAGCTTTCCGGCAGCGACACGGAAAAAGCCAAAACCGACCTCAAGGCGATGTGCGAAAAGCTGCTCGCCAATACGGTGATCGAGAAGTACGAGATCGAACTGAAGTAAGAACTCTCCATGGCCGGGCCCATTTTTGATGAGAAAAGGGACCGGTCATTCAACTTCGGAAGCGCGTGACAACTGGGTGGCCCGCACGCGCTTCGGCCGGACATGTCCGGCCTCGCTGGCGGGCCATGACAGGTTATGCGGTCCGCCGTCATCGTCTTTCCCGCTTCCAACTGCGACCGCGACGCCAAGGTCGCCTTGGAGCAGATGACCGGCAAGGCGCCCGCCATGGTGTGGCACCAGGACAGCGAATTGCCGGACGTGGATCTGGTGGTGCTGCCAGGCGGTTTTGCCTATGGCGATTATTTGCGCTGCGGCGCCATGGCCAGCCAGTCGGCGGTGATGAAATCGGTCAAGGCCCATGCCGACAAGGGCGGCATGGTGCTGGGCATCTGCAACGGCTTTCAGGTGCTGACCGAAAGTCACCTGCTGCCCGGCGCGCTGATGCGCAACGCCGCGCTCAAATTTGTCTGCAAGCCGGTGGGGCTGGAAGTTCAGGAAACCCAGTCCGCCTTCACCCGCCATTATGAAAACGGCCAGCGCGTGACCTTTCCGGTGGCGCATGGCGAAGGCAGCTATTTCGCCGATGAGGAAACGCTGGACCGGTTGGAAGGCGAGAACCGCGTCGCCTTCCGCTATGCCAAAGGCGAGAACCCCAACGGCTCGGCCCGCAATATCGCCGGCATCCTGAGCGAAAAGCGCAATGTGCTGGGCCTGATGCCCCATCCCGAGCGGGTGGTGGACGAAGTGCTGGGCGGCGCCGATGGCCGCAATCTGTTCCAAAGCCTGATCGAAACGCTTTCATGAGTTCTTTGGCATGACCAAAATCACGCCGGAGATAGTCCGCGAGCACGGGCTTTCGGAGTCCGAATATGCACGCATCCTGGAGCTGATGGGCCGCGAGCCCAGCATGGTGGAGCTTGGCATCTTCAGCGTGATGTGGAGCGAACATTGTTCTTACAAATCCACCCGCGCCCATCTGAAAAAGCTGCCCACCAAAGCGCCCTGGGTGATCCAGGGCCCCGGCGAAAATGCCGGCGTGATCGACATCGGCGATGGCGACGCCGCCATCTTCAAGATGGAATCCCACAACCATCCCAGCTTTATCGAGCCCTATCAGGGCGCGGCGACCGGCGTGGGCGGCATCATGCGCGACGTCTTCACCATGGGCGCGCGCCCCATCGCCATGATGAACGCCCTGCGTTTCGGCGAGCCGAAGCATCCCAAAACCCGCCATCTGGTGTCGGGCGTGGTGTCTGGCATCGGCGGTTATGGCAATTGCATGGGCGTGCCGACGGTGGGCGGCGAAGTCAATTTCCACAAAAGCTATAACGGCAACATCCTGGTCAATGCCATGTGCGTCGGCCTGGCGCGGCAGGACAAGATTTTCCTTTCCGCCGCCAAGGGCGCGGGTAACCCGGTGGTCTATGTTGGCTCCAAAACCGGGCGCGACGGCATTCACGGCGCCACCATGGCGAGCGCCGAATTCGACGATGCATCGGAAGAAAAACGCCCCACCGTGCAGGTGGGCGATCCCTTCACCGAAAAGCTGCTGCTGGAAGCCTGCCTGGAATTGATGGCGACCGACGCCATCATCGCCATTCAGGATATGGGCGCGGCGGGTCTCACCTCGTCGTCCGCCGAAATGGGCGACAAGGGCGGCTCGGGCATCGAACTAGACCTCGACAAGGTGCCGCAACGCGAAGCCAATATGACGGCCTATGAGATGATGCTGTCGGAAAGCCAGGAGCGCATGCTGGCGGTGCTCAAGCCCGGGCGCGAAGCGCAAGCCCAAGCCATCTTCAAGAAATGGGAGCTGGATTTCGCCGTCATCGGCATCACCACCGATACCAGCCGGCTGGTGGTCAAACACAAAGGCGCGGTGGTCGCCGATATGCCGATCACGGCCCTATCGGACGCGGCCCCTGTCTATGAGCGGCCCTTCGCCGAGCGCAAACCGCTGACCGGCGAGCCTGCTTACGACAAGAAAAAGAATGTCCTGGCGTCGCTGAAGACCATCCTGGCCTCGCCCGACATGGCCTCGCGCCGCTGGGTGTGGGAACAATACGACCATACCGTGATGGCCGACACGGTGCAGGTGCCGGGCGGCGATGCCGCCGTGGTGCGGGTGCATGGCAGCCAAAAGGCCCTGGCCATCACCACCGATGTGACGCCGCGCTATTGCCGCCCCGATCCCTTCGAAGGCGGCAAGCAGGCGGTCGCCGAGGCCTGGCGCAACCTGACCGCCGTGGGCGCGACGCCGCTGGCGGTCACCGACAATCTGAATTACGGCAACCCCCAAAAGCCCGAGATCATGTGGGAAATCGTGGCCGGGATTGACGGCATCGGCGCCGCTTGCCGGGCGTTGGATTTTCCGGTGATCGGCGGCAATTGCTCGCTCTATAATGAGACCAATGGCGAAGGCATTTTGCCCACACCCGCCATCGGCGGCGTCGGCCTGATGCAGGATGTCACCAAAATGGCGAGCGTGGCGTTCAAGCGTAGCGGCGATGTCATTATTCTAATCGGCGAGACACGCGGCCATCTGGGCCAATCCATTTACCTGCGCGAAATCGAAGGCCGGGAAGAAGGCGCCGCCCCCAAGGTCGATCTGACCGTCGAAAAGAAGAATGGCGACTTTGTCCGCAAGCTGATCGAAGCAGGCCGTGTGGACACCGTGCATGACGTGTCGGACGGCGGCTTGCTGGTGGCGATTGCCGAGATGGCGATGCCGCGCGGCATCGGCGCCAGCGTGGGGCTCGCCGGCCTGCCCGAAGCCATCGCCTTCTGGTTCGGCGAAGATCAGGCGCGCTATGTCATCGCTGCGCCCTTTGCTGAAGCCGAGAAGATTGCGGCCGAAGCCAGCGCCGCCGGCATCCCCGTGGCGGAACTGGGCAAGACCGGGGGTGATGCAATCACCCTGGATGACAAAGACAGTGTGAAAATCGCCGCCTTGAAAGACGGCTTTGAAGGCTGGTTTCCGAACTATATGTCGGGCGAAGAAATCCCGGTAACCAACTAGGTGCGCCAATGGGTATGAAGGGCAGTGAAATCGAGAAATTCATTAGGGATGCCTTTCCCGATGCCGAAATCGAGATGAAGGATCTGGCGGGCGACGACAATCATTGGGCAGCCACCGTCAAATCGTCCGCGTTCAAGGGCAAGACCCGCGTCGCCCAGCATCAGATGGTCTATGCCGCCCTCAAAGGGAATATGGGCGGGGTGCTGCATGCGCTGCAGTTGACGACCGTCGCCAAGGATTGAATATCCTCAACTTGTCATTCCCGCGTACGCGGGAATCCAACTTCTTTTTCGCGGAAGCTTCACGTTGGATGCCCGCTGGAGCTTACACTCCGGCCGCGCTGCACGCGGACCGGGGTCCGGGGCCGACAAACTTTTCTAGAACAAATCGCCCCAGCCGTGTTTGCGCACACGGCGGTATTCATCCTTGTCGCGCGATGCCACGAACAGCGCCCGCAAACCGCCTTCATCGCATAGTTTGAAAGTCATGCCCGGTTTGGTTTCCAGTGGCGGCGCCAGAACACGTGCGCCCGAAGAAACTTTCTCCCGCGTCACCACCACATAGGAATAGCGTTCATCCTCGAACGGCACGTGCGCCTCTTTGAGCAGCATATGATCGCGCGAGCGCGGCAGGCGTTGCGAGAAATGACACCAGTCATCGCCCGTCAGGGGACAGAGCACGTCATGGGTACAAGGCGCGGCAACATGCGCGCCCGCCGCGATCAGGGCCGCTCGCGCGGCGCGGATACGGGCAAAACCGTCTGGCGTGCCGGGTTCGATCAGAGCCAAGGCCACATCCGCGGACTGCCAGAGATCGGCGGCGACCATGCCTGCGCGATCCACCGGCAATTCGGCCAGCACATAGCTGGCCACCACCAGATCGGCTTTTGGTTTGGCGCTTGCCAGATTGCCGGACAGGATTTCTGCGCCCGCCAGCGCGCCCGCATCCGCCAGCTTGCGCGCCAGCGCCCGCAGGGCCGGGTTATGGTCCAGCATGGTGACGGAGGTGATACCGGCCCACTGCCCGGTCGCCGCCCAGCTCGCCGCGCCCGTCCCCGCGCCAACATCCAGCAGGGTGGCGGGCGCAAAACCAGGCATTACGCCCGCAAGGCGCGCGAACACCGCGGCGCAGGCGGCAGTGGTGGCGGGCATGCGGGCGACCGCATAGGCGGCCGCTTGCGCGGGCGTGACAATGGCTTGCGAGGTTGCGCCCTGGCGATAGTCCGCAGATATTTTTGCGGCGGCAGCCACCAGGTCCTTGCGCGAAACCCCGTCCAGCAATCTGGCGATGGCGTTGGTTAAATCCGGCGGCGGTTGCATAAAAATCCAGCAAACAAAGGCTTTTTGGGACCGTCTTGACCCTTCAAGCCCCCATGCTTAGATCATAGCCGAGATATAGCCGCGAGTTCCAAAAATGTCCGACGTTCAGGCCCGCATCGCCGATGATGTGAAGAGCAACGATGTGCTGCTGTACATGAAGGGCACGCCCGCTTTTCCGCAATGCGGTTTCTCGGCTGTGACGGTGCAGATCCTGTCCCACCTTGGCGTCAAGTTCAAAGCCGTGAACGTTTTGGAAGACCCCGAAGTGCGCGAAGGCATCAAGGCCTTTTCCAACTGGCCGACCATCCCCCAGCTTTATGTGAAGGGCGAATTTGTCGGCGGCGCCGACATTGTGCGCGAGATGTTCGAGCAGGAAGAGCTGGCGCCCTTCTTAACCCAGCACGGCGTGGCGCTGGAACCCGCATAACGCTTTTCGCAATCGCAAATAAAAAAGCCCGGTGTTGTCACCGGGCTTTTTGTTTGTGGGTGGCCGGGTCGCGCTGCGGCCTGACGGCCTCGCTGCCTATCACAAGCTCTAACGTGAATAAAATTCCACGATCAGATGCGGTTCCATCTGGACGGCATAGGGCACGTCGGCCAGCTTGGGGGTGCGCAACAGCTTGACGGACTTGCCTTCGCTGACTTCCAGGAAGTCGGGCGTATCGCGTTCGGCGCTCTTGGAGGCTTCCAGCACCAACGCCATTTCGCGCGCCTTGGCCGACAGCTCGATCGAGTCCTTCTCGGTCACGTGATAGGAGGCAATGGTGACGCGGCGGCCATTGACCTTGACATGGCCGTGGCTGACCAGTTGGCGGGCGGCGAACGGGGTCGGCACGAATTTGGCGCGATAGACCACCGTATCCAGGCGGGTCTCCAGCAGGCCGATCATATTCTCGCCGGTGTCGCCGGGGCGGCGCGAAGCGTCCTGATAATATTTGCGGAACTGACGCTCGGTGATGTTGCCGTAATAGCCCTTCAGCTTTTGTTTGGCCTGCAGTTGGGTGCCATAGTCGCTGAGCTTCTTGGCACGGCGCTGACCGTGCTGGCCCGGACCGTAAGAGCGCTTGTTGACCGGGCTCTTGGGACGGCCCCAGATATTCTCGCCCATGCGGCGGTCGAGCTTGTACTTGGAATTTTGGCGCTTGCTCATCAGTCTCTTTCGTCGGTTTGGTTCGTTGTCGCGTGAATTTTGGATCGGCGGATGGCCGGAAAGGCGCGCACTATAGGCAGCGAAAGCCCGGTGTCAAACGCCTGCAACTTAAGGTTTAGTGTGAGATTTTTTATACAGTGTTTTCAGATGGTTATTACAAGTCGTAGGGGCGCATGGGCACTGGTGCAGTTTCGATTTTTCCACCGTTGCAGGGTTTTAGGCCCCGGATTAGGGTCTGACCATGCCCAAAGGACCACAAGGCCAAAAACGCAAGGCTGACGCCATCGGCAATGCCGTGCTGGTCATGAAGATTGCCACCGGCCAGGAGCCGGAGACAGGCCACGCGCCCGGCACCGAAGCCAACCGCAAGGGCGGTTTGAAAGGCGGCAAGGCCAGGGCAAGAAAACTGTCAGCGAAAAAGCGGAAAGAGATTTCACAGAAAGCCGCAAACACGCGGTGGGGAAATATCAAGCCTTCTTGATTGGTCTTCTCATGTAGACGGAGTGATCACCATAGATCGACCCGTTCAGGCCATCTAGCGCGTGGGATATATCATCGTCCGGACCCATTTTACTTGTCCACTTACCCGACGGTAGGAGTCGCGCCGCGTGCTGTGGCACTCCCCCTTTTAAAAAAATCGCGATTTTTTCGAATCCATCTTCGGCATCAGGATTTGCACATTTTTTAAAGCCAACCGTTTTGAACGCGGCCAGATAGGCAGCCAAAGTATACTCGCGCGGCGCTCCTGCGGGCCACGCCAGCACACCATAGGGGTCTGGTTCCCACCATTCTGTATCTTTACCGGCTGCCCAAGCAATGCAGTTATAGTTGTCGGTCTTTATGCTGGTTCTGACATAGCCGCCGGTTTTCGCCAGATGCGGGAAGACTGCCGAGTAGTCAAGCAGCATCGCGACGAGTGCGAGCGGCCCACGTAAGCCACGCGCTTACAATCTCTGGAATCTTACCTTGGGCGGTTTGCGGGACAGGATTTTCTTTCGTAATTGCGTGCAGGAGCAAAAACAAAAAACTGGGCTGCCTTTTCAGCTCTTCAATTATGAGAGGAATAATTTTCTCATTCATGCTGACCAGTTTACTGAAAGACGGCGCAAGCATCATTTCGCGCGCAGTAGCACTGAGTGCCGTTTCCGCTCTCCAGCGAGATACCAATTCAGCAAACTCAGTGACGTAATCGGCCATAAAGGCCGCATAGCGTG
Organism: Rhizomicrobium sp.; assembly: GCA_035275465.1. Lineage (GTDB taxonomy): Bacteria > Pseudomonadota > Alphaproteobacteria > Micropepsales > Micropepsaceae > Rhizomicrobium. The sequence continues at coordinate 38,144 of DATEMS010000042.1, forward strand.
TTTGCGTTTGCGTGGGGGCTGGACGTTTAGTTGGGAAAGCTCCCAAATCTCGCGTAGATGACGGCCGACATTGATATGCAACGGCTGTCATTTTTTCCTCCCTGGTTTTTTATCTTTTTGCATAGCGTCGGCATCGGCAATTAAATTACCAAGCCAAGTATGTAATTCTTTGGCAACGTCGGGCCGAAGAAAGATGTCTACATCCAACTCTCTAACAACTGAATTTCTGGACACAGTCTCAGATTCAATTTGTAACCCAAGCGTCCCATCATCGTTTAGTGCATGAACGGTGCGGCGCGGTATTGCTGGCCGCTCGCTGAATAAAGAGAAATGGATGAGACCGCGCGGCGTGACGGCTCCGATGGCGCCGTCAGCGCGCACAACACGAAAATACTGGCTCTTTATGTAGTCAAACGCCACCTTGGGTGGGGCATTACTGGCGGTAAGTGTCTTTGGCTTGCGTGGCATTTTAAACCCAGTGCTTCGGCGCGAAGCTTAACTCAGGGGTAGCAAGGTCGCACGGTCATTTTATATTGCCCTTTTTGCTTGAGTGTCAAGCAAAAAGGGCATATTTCTCGGGTATGAACCGCCTGCCCTTCGAGAAGCGTCGCCAAATCCTTCACCTGATGGTTGAAGGCAACGGCATCAACGCTATTGAGCGGCTCACCGGGGCCTCCAAGCATACCGTACTGCGCTACCTCGAATTGGCCGGGGAAGCCTGCATGGCGCACCACGACAAGGCCGTGCGCGGCGTGAAGGCCAGCCGGGTCGAATGCGACGAAATCTGGTCGTTCAACTATTGCAAGAAGGCCAATCTCGCGAAGGCCAAGGCCGCGCCGGAAGGCGCTGGCGACGCCTGGACCTGGACCGCCATTGATGCCGACTCCAAGCTGATCGTCTCCTATCTGATCGGTAGTCGCGATGCAGATGCCGCCCAGGACTTCATGCATGACGTGGCCGACCGGTTGGCAAACCGGGTGCAGCTAACTACCGACGGGCATGGGGCATATCTCAGCGCCGTGCTGGGGGCCTTTGGCATTGATGTCGTTTACGCTCAGCTTGTGAAGCACTACGGCCCCACGCCCGACTCAAGCGGCCCTGAGCGCAAGTATAGCCCTGGCGAGTGCTGCGGTATCTCCAAGCGCCGCGTGTTGGGAAAGCCTTTAAAAGCGCTGGTTTCTACTAGCTATGTCGAAAAGCACAACCAGACCATGCGCCAGCATATGAAGCGGTTTGCCCGACTGACAGCCGGTCATTCCAAGAAGATCGACAACCACGTTCACATGGTCGCGCTCTACACTTGCTGGTATAACTTCGCCCGCATGAACAGCGCCGTCCGTATGTCCCCGGCGATGGCTTGCGGCCTTGAACAGCGTCTTTGGGACATTGGCGATATCGTGAAGCTGATCGAGGAATGGGAGGTTGCCCAATTGGCCTGATGGCTGGCCCATGCTAGCCTATTGGTCGACATTGGAGGCTCAAGATATGCAAAAAGTCCTGACCTGTCTCTTCGCCCTTTCTGCTTTCGCCGCATTACCAGCTTATGCTGCAAACGATATGATTTCGGACCAAGCAATACTTGAAATGGCTGTCCAGCAGCATGTGTGGGTCAAGCCTGCTGAGGTGGACGCTCGGATTTCCGAGCTTCGCGCTAAAAACGCTTTGCCGACGCCTCCCGCCGGAACAGAACTTCGCACCTACATCGCCAAGCAGATCATTAGGGAAAAAGTGCGCCAATAGCGCGCCAGTCCTACAACCCTAGGTCAAACTGGACCAGTGCCGCGCATTGGGCACTGGTGCAGTTTGATCCTTCGGGAACATTGCTTTCAACCCGCCCGGCTGGGTAGGCTCCCGGCATGGCTTATACCATCCAATATCTGTCGAACGGCAAAGAGGTCGCCGAAACCCCTTGGCACAGCGACGTGCCTCCGTCGACCCGTTACGCCCGCCAAGGCTTGAGGCTTCGCGCAGCCGATACGGCAATCATCCGGGACGAGGTGGGCAAGCATTTGGTCGCCGTTAAAGAGCGGGCGAATTAGACCTAGGGTCTAGCTATCTGACAGTTACCGTTCCACCTGGGCACCGGCCTCGACCATAACCCTAGGTCAAACTGCAACAGTCCCAGTAGGGTTGCGTTTCAGGCCAGAGCTCAAAGAACCTTCGGCAAGCTGATCGTCAGCGCAAAGACCAGCAAAATAACCGCGCCAAGGCGGCGAACGATCTGAAGTTTGACCTGACCCAGCCGGCCCGCGCGCAGGCCTGCGCCCAGGCCGATCCACACCAGGCTCGCAAACACGATCAATCCGCAAAGCCCCATCAGATGGGGAAGGGCTTCTGGCCAATGTCCGGCCAGCGGCGGCAAGACAACAAAAGCAAAAACCAGCGCCTTGGGATTGAGCAGCGTCACGATGAAGACGCGCAGCGGGGTGACGGCATTGTCCGCCATTCCGGCGGCGGGCCGCATCCACAATGCGCCCGCCAGAAATGTCAGATACGCCGACAGCGCCAGACGCATGGTGATCTGCGCCCCCGGCGTCTGCGCAATCAGCGGACCCAAAGAAAAAGCCAGAATATGGATGGCGGCCAGATACCCCAACAGTTCCGCTGGCGGCAGCCCCAGTGCACGCCGGAACCCGGCCGTGGCCCCGCCCACCAGCAGCAAGGTGTTGGTGGGACCCGGGGTCAAAAGCAGCGCCAGGGACATGGAGACAAACAGGATCGCATCGGCCATGGGCGGGAGCTAGACCCAGTTGTGGCCCTGGGTCAAACTGAACCCGGCGACACTTTGCACCACGCGCGAGACCTGTATGACCGAGTTTCTGCTTTTTCTGCACATCCTGCTGTTTGTGTTTTCCTTCACCTTTACCGCCGGCACCGGCATCATCGGCAGCCGCTTGGTGCGCGGCCGCGACGCCAAGATCATTCACGCCTATTTCAGCGCCGTGCGTCCCTTGTCGGCGGCGGGCGGCATCGGCTGGCTGTTGACGGCGGGGGCCGGTTTCGCGCTGGCGCGCGCCTACGGCTATGATCTGATGGAAACCTGGCTGCTTTGTTCTTATGCCGCCTTTGCCGTGTTGTTTCTTGTCGGCGCCCTGGTGCACAGCCCTTGGCAGGCCAAGGTGCTTGCGGCATCCGCCAATCCGGGCCCGGAATTGGAGGCATTGCTAAACGCCCCCATCCACCGCATCACCTCGGCCGTGAGCGGCATCAGTGTCCTGACGCTGGTCTATCTGATGACGGCGCGGCCGGCGCTGTGACCGCTTGACGAACCAGGGTCCTGCCCGCAGTTTGCCGGCAAGGCCCCGTGGCGGAACTGGTAGACGCACCGGACTTAAAATCCGTTGTTCCGAAAGGGACGTGACCGTTCGACTCGGTCCGGGGCCACCATCTGCTTCGCGCTAACGCGCTTCGCAGGACTGGCGTCACAACACCGCTTCGATCAGACGCGGGCCGCGTGTAAGCATGGCATCGGCGAACTGGGCGGCGAATTCGGTGGTCGTTTCAGCTCGGCTGGCTTCCACGCCCAGCCCCTGTGCCAGCTTCACAAAATCCAGTTCGGGATTGCGCAAGTCCAGCATCGCCAGCGTTTTGGGGCCAAGATTGTGCGCCCCCACCCGGCCCAGTTCGATATTGAGAATGTTATAGCTTTTGTTGGCGCAGATGACGGTGACGACATCCATCTTCTCGCGCGCCATGGTCCACAACGCTTGCAGACTATACATCGCCGCGCCGTCGCCCGACACATTGATTACCTTGCGATCCGGACAGGCAAGACCCGCGCCTGCCGCCATCACCGGCGCGCCGCCGATGGCGCCGCCGGTCAGGGTCAGCCAGTCATGCCTGGGCCCGCATTTCAGCCATTTGTTCAGGTCCGGCCCGCAGCTGACGGAATCGTCGCAGACGATCGCCTCCTGCGGCATCAATCGCGCGATGATCGCTCCCAAACTGTCGGGGTTCAGCGCGCCATGCACCGGCATGTCGGGGATCACCCGAGCAACAGTTTCACCGGGCGCGGCCGCATCCAAGGCATCAGCCAAGGCCTGGAGTGCAGCGATGCCATCCTCCTGCGGCGCGGCCAGGGTCAGAAGTTCGCAGCCCTGAGGCGTTACCCAGCTAGGCAAATTGGGATAGGCAAAGAATGTGACCGGCGGCGGCGCACCCACCAGCACGATCTGCTCCAGACCCTTCAGGCACGCGATAATATCTTCCGCGAAGTAGGGAATGCGCTCGACCTGGGCCAGCCCATGGCCGCGCGTCACCCGCGGCGAAAAATAATCGTGCAGCAGCCGCACCCCGGTCTTGCGCGCGATACGCCCGGCCGCCTGCACGCCCGCCGATTGCAGACAGGGGCCGCGCAACAACAAGGCGGACCGTTTGGGTGTCTTGAGCGCGGCGGCGATTTTCTCGATGGTGGAGGCTTCGGCCGGCTCAGGCGCTGCCACCGGCAAGGGATGTGCAGGCCCGCCGGATTCATTCCAGGCCACGTCCGCCGGCAGGATCAAGGTCGCGACCTGCCCCGGCGCGGCGCGCGCCGCTTGCACCGCGCGCGCGCCATCGCCGGCCACCGCACGCGCATCGGCCGAACGATGCAGCCAATGCGAAACAGGGCGGCAAATACCCAAAATGTCGGAGGTCAGCGGTGCTTGGGTGTACTGCGCGTGGCTGGTGGCATGATCGCCGACAATATTGATCACCGGGGCCGCCGCCTTTTGCGCGTTGTGCAGGGCCGATATGGCGTTGGCGAAACCGGGCCCCAGATGCAGCAAGGTCGCGGCCGGTTTCCCGGTCATGCGGGCATAACCATCGGCGGCGCCCGCCGCCACGCCTTCGAACAGGCACAGGACCCCGCGCATCCGGGGCTCGCGGTCCAAGGCGGCGACAAAATGCATTTCCGAAGTGCCGGGATTTCCGAAACAGACTTCCACACCACTGTCGGCCAGGGTGTGCACCAGGCTCTCTGCGCCGTTCATCCCATAAGCCAATCCTTATGCCCGGGCATTCCATGCCCTGCGGGATTGGCGGACGCAAGCTGCAGGACCGGCATTAAGCCTTGCTGCGATGCAGAAGGGAATAATCATTCTCGGCCCCAGCAAACAGGACTAGACTTTTGCCGTCAAAGCGGAGCTCGCCATGGCCAGGCTTGATCGTCACAACGCCAGCGATACCAATCGCCGCGCCCTTATATTTTGCCTGACATGGGTGGGGTTCTTCGCGGTGATCGGCGCGGTCCACTATCTGGTGAGCGTGTTTTAACAAACAAGGCCTGGATCCCCTTCCCTCGCCGCGTCCATACGCGTCTTTCGCTGACGCTCAAGACCTATGGACCGGCTCGCCGGGGATGACATCGCGCTTTGGCGCGATGTCACATTTGCATGGTCCAGGCTTCTACACCCATAGCCGCTTGGCGAACCGCTTCGCTAAGCGTGGGGTGCGAATGACAGGTGCGCGCGATGTCTTCCGAGGAGGCGCCGAACTCCATCGCCAGAACCACTTCGGCGATCAGATTGCCCGCTTCCGGTCCGATGATGGCGCAGCCCAACAGCTTGTCGGTCTTGGCGTCGGCCAGAATCTTCACCAAACCGTCGGTGGCCGCGATGGTCTTGGCGCGCGCATTGGCGGTGAAGGGAAACTTGCCGACCTTGTAGGCGATGCCCGCCGCCTTCAAATCTTCTTCCGACTTGCCGACGGTGGCGACTTCCGGGAAAGTATAGACCACCGACGGAATCGCATCATAGTTCACATGCCCGGCCTTGCCGGCGATGATTTCGGCACAGGCCACCGCTTCATCTTCAGCCTTGTGCGCCAGCATGGCGCCTTCGCGGCAATCGCCGATGGCATAGATGCCCGGAACATTGGTGCGATAGTGATGGTCGGTGACAATGCGGCCGCGCTTGTCCAGCGCCACGCCCACCTCTTGCAGGCCCAGGCCCGCAGTGTAGGGAATGCGCCCGATGGCCACCAGCATCACGTCGGCGTCCAGCACTTGTTTGTCGCCGCCGGCCGCCGGCTCCACCGTCACTTTCAGCGCACCGCCCTTCTTTTCCACGCCCGTGACCTTGGTGGAAAGATGGAAGGTGAAGCCCTGCTTGGTGAGGACGCGCTGGAAGGTCTTGGAGACTTCCAGGTCAATGCCCGGCGTGACCCGGTCCAGGAATTCCACCACGGTGACTTCGGCGCCCAGCCGGCCCCATACCGAGCCCAGTTCCAGCCCGATCACGCCCGCGCCCACCACCAGAAGTTTCTTGGGCACCGAGGTCAGCGATAGCGCACCGGTCGAGGACACGATTTGCTTTTCGTCCAAGGTGACGCCGGGCAAAGGCGCGACATCGGAACCGGCGGCGATGATGATGTGCTTGGCCGCCAGATTGCGGATCTGGCCGTCGGGTCCCTTCACCTCGACCTTTCCCGGTGCGGTGATGCGCGCCTCGCCCACAATGGCCTCGCTCTTGGCCTTCTTGAGCAAAAATTCCACGCCCTTGGTCAGCTCGCCGACCACCTTGGTCTTTTGCGCCATCATTGCGGGCAGATCGAGATCGATTTTCGCCTTGATGCCTAGCTTGGCGAAATCCGTTTGGGCTTCGTGGAACCGCTCGCTGGCATGCAGCAGCGCCTTGGAGGGGATGCAGCCGATGTTCAGACAGGTGCCGCCGAAGCTGCCGCGCTTGTCGATACAGGCACTGGAAAGGCCCAGTTGCCCAAGCCGAATCGCCGCGTTATAGCCGCCCGGGCCGCCGCCGATCACGATCGCGTCAAAACTGTCCGCCATGGTCCTGCCCTGTGATTTTCGGGCCGGAACATAACCGCTCCGGGCTTAACGAAAATAGCCCAAAATGCAGGACGGCGCGGCGAATTCTACTGGGCGGCCTGGTCCAGCTTCAAATCAGGGTCGGGGAAGATCAGATCCACCACCGTGCCCTTGCCGGGTTCGGAATGGACGCTGGAAACACCCCCCAACTGCAAGCCGAAGGTTTTGATCAAGCGGCTGCCGACGCTGCGCCCGGCGCTGTCGGCGGCAAAACCCGTGCCGTCGTCGGAAATGGTGAGCTTCAGCTTGCCGCCGGGCGCGGGCGCCATCGCGACCCGGATCACGCCTTCCCTCTCGCCGGGGTAAGCATGCTTGAAGATATTGGTCAACGCCTCCACCGTGAACAGCGCCAACGCTACCGCCACGCTGCCCGACACCACGCGGCTGATCACATTCACCTCCACCCGCACATTGTCGTTGCTCATGCCGCCGGCAATCTGGTGGCTGAGCTCTTCCAGCAATTGGCGGATGTCCAGGGTGCTCTGATCTTCCAACTCGTTGAGGATGCGATGCACCAGCGCCAGGGCATTGATGCGGGTTTGCGCCTGCACCAGCGCATCCCGGGCGACGGTGTCGCGCACTTGGTTGGCCTGGATGGACAACAGGCTCATCACGATCTGAAGATTGTTCTTCACCCGATGATGGATTTCCTTGATCAGGGTGGTCTTGACCTCCACCGCTTCGCGCAGGCGCCGGTCGCGGTCCTGAATGCCTTCCGCCATCTCGCTCATCGCATCGCCGAGCAGCTTGAATTCCACAGGCGCTTCCACCAGGTCAGGGCGAATGGTATAATGGCCGCTGCGGTAAGCGGCCGCGATGCGCCGCAAATAGCTGATCCATTGCGTCACCTGCCGGTCGGTGGCCAGCCAAATGGCGAACCAGGCAAAACCGATCATCAAGATCGGCAAGGCAAAATCCAAACCGACATGCAGATAAGTGGGCCCGAACAAGCGGCTTTCGCCCATCGCGAAGGCGACGAAGATGGCGTTGCCCATCAGCGAGGCATTGCCGTAGCGCCACAGATCGCCGCGGGAATCCACGGCGCTGAAAACATCGTTGGTGCCGGCGCCGGAGGAAATCGCGGCCTTGGCGATGGCCGTGCCCACATCCTTGTTGTTGGTGGCGATCACCCTGCCGCTGCGGTCGTATACCGCCACCACCGCGCCCTTGGGCAAATTGGCGGCGCGCATCATGTAATCGATCCAATGCACATCCAGCGCGATGGCGACCGTGCCGTCGAAACTGCCATCGGGCTTGTGCAGCGCCAGCATGCCGCCGATGACCGGCTGACCGGTGACGCGGCTGATCAATTCGTTGGAAACCGCCATGCCATCGATTTTCTGCGCGTCCTTGAAAACCTGAAAGTCCTTGACGCTCATGCCATGAGCCAACGCCATAGCGGAGCAAGTGACGCGGCCATTGGCGTCAATGCGCGTCAGATTGGAAAAGTAACGCACGCCGATCAGCGTGTCGGCCAGCACGCCGTCGCAATTGCCGTTCATGCCGCGCACTTCGGTCAAGCTTCCCACGGCCCGCAGCACCTGCTCGGCGGCCGCCAGCAAATTCTGATCGCCCGCCGCCACCGTGCGCGCCGATTGCAGCAAACGGTCATGGACATTGGCGATGTCCAGGCGGGCGCGGGCGACGCCTTGAAAGATGGACACCATCACCACGGGCAGCAAGGCAAGTGTGATAATGGCCTGAAGCCGGCGGCGCAGCGTCCAGCCAGGCTCCCGCCCCGCAGTTGTCATAGTATTATTTGATGCGCTTTTTTCCGCCGGCGAGGTCCGAGCGGCCCGGGCTGAGCTGATCAAGCTGCGCCATGATCTCACGAGCGGCATCCCCTTCTGCGGGCCGCGAAACATCGTCCAGCGCGTCGCCACCGTCCAGAATATCTATCAAGGTCTTACGCGCACGGGCAACCCGGCTCTTCACCGTGCCAACCGCGCATTTGCAAATCGCGGCGGCATCTTCATAGGAAAAACCACCAGCGCCCACCAAAATCAAGGCTTCGCGCTGTTCATCCGATAAATGTTTAAGGGCGCGCACCGTGTCGGATAGTTCGGCGGCATGCACCTGATCTTCCCCGCCGCCGGGGATACGCTCCGCGGCGTCCTGATCCCAGGGGGCCTGGCGCCAAGCCCGGCGGCGATCGGAATAGAACTGGTTGCGCAGAATCGTAAAAAGCCAGGCTTTAAGATTGGTGCCGGGAATGAAGCTGGAGCGGCTTTGCCATGCTTTAACCAGGGTTTCTTGCGCCAAATCGTCGGCGGCCTCCTGATTGCCGGTTAAGGACCGGGCGAAAGCGCGCAGGAACGGCACCAAACCGAGCAATTCGGTTTTGAAATCCGGGTTTTCGGATCTTTGGGTATGGGCAGACGGGGCTGAGGTGGGCATCACGATACTTTCTTGCCCCCCTTTTCAGTCGATTCATCAATCTGCCGCAGCAGATCCATGAGCTCGTCCGGCACCGGTTCTTGCGCTACATCGTCGTACATCCGGCGCAATTCCCGCCCGATAGCCCGCTGCCGGGCACGAATTGCCCGCGCCTTTTCGCTGGGCTTTTCGTCGTTAGACACCGTGGTATCCCATTGTTGAGTCATGTTCGCCCAAGCCATTTCTTGCTTCGGCGCCGGCCCGGCAAACCGGGAAAAACGCCAGATTTCGACCTAACAGCCCCATGCCAGTTCCCTTCCCAAGTTCCAAACGTGCGGATTTCACGATGGTTCCGAAGGTTATGGAACTTTTTTGACTGGCGTAAGTTCCTTTCCTGAGCTTTTCTTTGGGCCGAAGGAGCCATCCCATGAGCATGTCGCAAACCCTTGCGCCGCATCTTCCCTATTTGCGCCGTTACGCGCGAGCACTGACTGGTTCTCAGTCCAGTGGCGACGCCCATGTGCGCGCCGCCCTGACGGCACTATCGGCGAAAGATCAAAGCCTTATGGAGGGCGTCCCACCCCGGGTGGGCCTGTACCGTATCTTCCACGCCATCTGGCAGTCTGGCGCGGAGCACTATGACGAGGCCACCAATACGCCTTCGGGCAAAAGCCCGGAAGGCCGGTTGCGGGCCTTGTCCGCCACCAAGCGGGCCGCTCTGCTTTTGACCGCGGTGGAGGCTTTCAGTCTGGAAGAGGCGGCCTTCATCGTGGACGAAAGCCCCGAAGATGTGGAACGCGCCATCCTGGAAGCCCAGAAGACCATCGACAGCCAGTTGGCAAGCAAGGTGCTGATCATTGAGGACGAGCCGATCATCGCCCTGGACCTGGAAAATCTGGTCAGCGAATTGGGCCACAAGGTGGTGGCCGTGGCCGCCACCAAGGACGATGCCGTGGCCAAGGCAAGGTCGGAACGTCCGGGACTGGTTCTGGCCGACATCAATCTGGGCGAAGGCGGCAGCGGCATCGATGCCGTCAGCGAGATTTTATCGTCCTTCGACATTCCGGTGATCTTCATCACCGCATATCCGGAAAAACTTTTGACCGGCGAGCGTCCGGAACCCACCTATTTGATCGCCAAACCCTTCCTGCCGGAAACAGTTCAAGCCACGGTGGGCCAGGCATTGTTTTTTCATCCCGTCGCCAAGGAAGCTGCATAGACTTCCCCCGCGTTATAATTTTTTGAGGTAGTGGAGAATTCGACATGGCCGCCAAGAAGAAAGCCGTTCCCGGCAATATTGAAGCGCGCTTGGCCGCGCTGCGCGCCGATTTCGAGGCGCTGCAATCCGACATGAAGGGCCTTTATGGCGATGTCAGCGAAGTGGCGTCGGAGCGGGCCGCCTTGGCGATGCGTTCGGCCGAGGAAATCGCCAACCGCGCCGTGGCCTTGGCCGAGGAAGCCGCCAAGGAAGCCAAGGCAACCGCGCTGGAATACAAGGAAGAGGCCCGGGAATGGGCCGACGAAAATGCCGAGGAATTGCGGGGTCATGTGCGCGCCCAGCCCATTCAATCCCTATTGATCGCCGGCGGACTGGGCGTCTTTTTGGGCGCCATTTTTCTCAGGCGTTAAAGCCATAATTTCCCTGTTAAACCTTGCTGGCGTATAAGCGGATCCGACAGGCTATGGGGATCACATGTTTGCGCGACTGACCGCCAAGGCGATTTTGGCCGCCGCCGCCATCGCGATGGCGTTTTTCGGAATCGGCTTGCTCGGCATGGCATTGGCGGCGGCGCTGGTGCAAATGCTGGGCACGGTTGGCGGCTATGCGCTGTCCGGTGTGGTTTTGCTGGTGCCGCCATTGATCTGGGCGACGGTCACGCATTTGTCACGGCCCCGCAAACAACCGCAGCCGGCGGACAATGAGCTGACGCGGGTGTTGCTGGCCGCGGTGGCAAAAGAGATGCCCTGGATAGCCTTAGTCGGCGCAGGCCTGGCAAGTGTCGCCAATCTGTTCCTGAACCGCAACAAACCGTCCAAATAACGCCATCGCACCGCCCACCCCTGTGGACAAGTTGGAACCGGTGACCTGAGCGTCACGTTTTCTGACTTAGACTTTACAGGAGCTTTTGGCATGCTTGGTTGGGCTCTCACATTTCTGATCCTTGCGCTTGTCGCGGGCTATATGGGTTTTTTTGGTTTGGCGGGTTTGTCAGCGACCATCGCCCAGTTGCTGCTGGTGGTGTTCTTGGTGCTGCTGGTCGTGAGCGCCTTTTCCGGTGCGCTGAGAGGCAGACCGCCCGTTTAGGGATTGTGGCTAAGCATCTGACGTTGAAGGGATTGCGAACCATGCGTATTCCGGCCTTCCTACTGGAGCATCCCGTGGAAGCGGCGATTGCCGGCCTGCTGTTGCTGGCGCTTCTATTCGGCTCTGCGGACCGCCAAGCGGCGGAAATGGTTCAAGCCCCGCAGGCCTCGCGGCTGGCCGTGAGTGGCCAGTTTTAAAATTCTTTTGGCGGAGGCGGGAACGGTTTTTAAGCCCGGCCATTATCTGAACCGAGCGGACGTCCGATCCGGAACGCCCCCAGCCCCTTCGACAGCCCGCCTCGGGTGTCCGCTCTCTTATCCAAAGCCTCGCGCGAGCGGGGCTTTCTTGTTTCTATGGCATACGGCCGAGGGGGGAACTTTTGGGCTGCCGGACCGGATAGACCATGTAAAGGCTGGTCGGTGTCTGAAGCTGGGTGGGAAAGCCGGTATAGGAAAAATGCTTCTGCACCGCTTGGTGCTGATCCCGGCGGAGTTCGGTCAAATAGATCAGCGGCCTCTGCAACAGCTTGGCATCGGCCGCCGGCGCATGCGCAAAGCGCTGCGTGTCGGTGAGCTGGATTACTTTCACCCCGGGCTGATTGAAGCGCAGCCAAGCCGTGGTCCCATAGTCGGTGGTCAGAACAGCATCGGCCAAATGCGATTTGACCAACGCCGCGGCCACATCCCCGATCGGCGCGAAATGACGCCCCAGAATGCGCGCCAAGGGATCTTTGGCAAGCGGCAAGGGCGCATAAAGCGCCTGGACATAAATCGTCAGCAGCAGCACCGCCGCCAACGGCGCGGCATAACGCAAGACCTTGCGCCCTATCCCTTGCGCCATCCCCAACGCGTCCACCGCCAGGATGGCCAATGCCGGATAGAGAAAGGCGGGCCAATTGCCCTGCACCCGGCTGTGCAAGGAATGGACGAGAAAATAGCCAAGACCCGTCCAGACCAGGGAGGCGAGCAACAACCTGTCGCTGTTCCAACGTGTGGCAAACCATAGCCCCACCCCCATAAGCGCGAACATCAGCGGCGTCGCCAAGCCGAATTGCGCCGCCAGGAATTCGCAAAGATAGAACAGCGTGAAGTCACCGCCGCTGACGCGGCCGAATTGAAATGCGAAAGTCTGCCAGTGATGCTGCGACTGCCAGATCAGATTGGGTGCAAAGATCAGCAGCGCCAGGATCGCGCCCAGATAGGGCCAGGGCGTCAGCAGCCATTTGCGGGCATTGCGATCGGCGAGCAGCCAGACCAGGGCGCCCGCGCCCAAAAACAAGGCCGAGAATTTGGAAAGCAGTCCCAAACCCGCGGCAATACCGGCGCTGAGCCAGGCTGAGCGATCGTCACGCGCCTGCACCCGACTGAGAAAATACAAAAAAGCCGCGCTGGCGGTCAGCGACGGCATGTCCGGGGTGGCCGCCAGCATTTCCACCGACACCATCAACGTCAGATTGAAGAACAAGGCGGCGGTCGCGGCCCGGTCCTCGTCCTTCAGGAGCAGCACCGCCGACCGCCAGACAAACCAAGTGGCGGGCAAAGATAAAACCACGCCGGCAAAACGCACGCCCAAAGGCGTGGCGCCGAACAACGTGGTGCCGGCCCGGATCAGCCAGGCGATCATGGGAGGATGGTCGTAATAGCCGGCCGCCAAATGCTGCGACCACAGCCAGTAATAGGCTTCGTCCGCCGACAAAGGCAGCTGAGCGGCCGCCACGCCGCGTATCATCAGCAAGACGGCGATCAACCCAAAAGCAACAGGGGCTGGAATCACCGTGCGCGCCACACGAACAGGGTGGACATGGCGTAGTTCCACAGCACGCTCATCACCGCGCCCATAGCGCCCGCCACCCACCAGAGGGGGCGATCGACATACAGCCAGCTTGCCAAATCCACATTGGCCAGCACGCCCACCGAGCACACAAGGCAGAACAAGGCGAATCCGCGCAGCATGGCAAAACCCTTCAGGCGGCGATCGCGATAGGTCAGCTCATTGTTGAGCAGGAAATTGCTGGCCATGGCGACCAGGGTGGCGATGATCTGTGCCGTACGGAAGGATTCCACCTGCATGGCGGCAAAAAGCACTGTCAAGTGCACCACCAGACCGATGCTGCCAACCAGGGCAAAGAAAATAAAGCGGGGATCCAGCAGATCGCCCGTCATCTTGGCCAACAGCAAACCCAAAAACTCTATCCCGATCTGGGCGTTGAACTTGCTCTCGCCGTCGAACCGCTCACCGAAGCTATAGGGTTGCTCGGCGATGCGCAGGCTGGCGCCCGCCGTGGCGGCGATGTCCAAAAGAATCTTGAAGCCCGCGGGCGACAGACGCGGCGCGATCGCGTCAAACCGGTCGCGGCGCATCATGAAAAAGCCGGACATGGGATCGGACAGCGGCGTTCCCACCAGGCGGTGGGTCAGCCGGGTGGCCAGACGCGATATCGCGCCGCGCCGCTCGGAGAAGCTGGCGGCCGAGCCCCCCCCGACATAGCGGCTGGCGGCGACGAGATCCGCATCCCCCGCCTGCAACCTGGCCAGCATGGCAGGCAGCACCTTCTCATCATGCTGCAAGTCGGCATCGATCACCGCGACATAGGGCGCGGCGCTGGACAGAATGCCTTCGATACAGGCCCCTGCCAGGCCGCGCCGGCCGACCCGGCGCAGGCAGCGCACCCGGTCGTCCTGGGCGGCAATTTCCTTGACCGCGTCCGCCGTGCCGTCCGGAGAATTGTCGTCCACGAAAATGGCTTCCCACGCGACTCCCGGCAGGGCCATGTCCAGCCGGCGGACAAGCTCGGCGACATTGCCCCGTTCCTTAAAGGTCGGAACGATGATGGAAAGGACAGCAGGCACGGCGGGCGCTCGCAAAGGCGGGCCCCCTTGGTGGCGGGGGGAAGGTTTAACGTCAAGGGGTTAGCACGGTTTACAATAAATGATTAACCTTCTCAGCAGCTTAGGACACAATTCAGATGCAACTTTGCCGCTCGCAAGGCGTTGGCGTCAGATGAGCAGCCCCGCTTTTCCCGCACCCGAACGCGGACCGACCCCCGGTTTACCGCCGGACCACGCATCTTTGCGCCTGGTCGCGCCCCGGGTGTTGGTGGTGGAAGACGAGATGACGGTGGCCATGCTGATCGAGGATATGGTGAACGAATTGGCCTATGAGGTCGCCGCCGTGGTGCCCCGGCTGGAAGACGCCATGCGGCTTTTGGACAGCGAAAGTTTCGATCTGGCCATGCTGGATGTGCATCTGAACGGCAAGACCGTCTTTCCTTTTGCCGAGGAATTGGAAGCGCGCGACGTTCCCTTCCTGTTTGCCACCGCTTATGGCGCGCGCGGCATTCCCGAGGAATTTCGCAGCCATCTGGTGCTGCAGAAACCGTTCGGTCCGGTGGAATTGCGCCGCGCCTTGATGGATTTATCCAGCGGCCGCTAGAGCGTCTTGATTTGCCGCGTAATCGGCTAATGGAAGAAGATCGTGTAGATCACGATCCCGGCGATCACCGACAAAGCCAGCGATAGGTGCAGCACATACCGCATCACGCCCAATTCCTTGCCCTGGCGCGCTTCCTCGGCGCTTAAAACCGTCTTGCCATTTTCGATGGTGGCCATGTCACTCTCCTTGCCTATTCCGCGGCGTGTCCGCTGGCATAGATGCGATGTTCAAGCTCGGCAATGATCGCACCGATTTCGCTTTTGTCTGTGGGATCAGTTGCGTCCTGCCAAGCCTTGAGAATTTCCAATCGTTCCACATCGCTGAATCGGCGATCGCGCAACACATCGGCGGGCGTGCGATAAATTTGCGCCGGATTCCGCTTGATGTCGTGGAACAATTTCTTCTTGGTCATGCGCTGCTCCAGGATAACGCCTTCAAATTCTGCCCAAAAGCGCCAATATCAAAATAATCACCAGCACCAATCCCAATGTCCCTGAAGGATAGTAGCCCCACGCGCGGCTATGCGGCCATGCCGGCCAGGCGCCGAGCAAAAGAAGCAGAAGCACAACAATCAGAATGGTTCCAAGCATTTCAAAATCCTTCGGCGATTAGTAGGAAAGGAACACGGTTGCGCCTCGCCGGTTCCCGTAAAGTTTTGGCGAGGTTCCAAGGGTTTCGCGCTTTATTCCGGAACGCCTGACCGGCGCGTTCATTGTCGAATGGCATTGTTCTTCTAAGGAGCAACCCATGCAAACACGCAATTATGTCTTGGCAGGCGCTGCGCTCCTGTTTCTGATAAACCCCGCTTTGGCCGGTCAATCGACACCGGCGGAGCGCGAAGCCACCCGCCAGCTCAATCTGGAAGCCACGCGTCAAGCGCAAATGAACAAACCGGCTCAGCAAACAGCCGAAACTAGCGTCGCCGCCGCGCCACAAGCGGCCCCGACCACGCCGGTCGAAACCGCGCAGGGCCCGCTGCCGGCATCAGTGCCTGCACAAGATGTCGCGATGGAAAATCCGGACGGCGGCGCCCCCGCCATTCTGTCATCCATCCAGCGGCCTCCCAACAAGATCGCCAACGCCAACGTCCTGGATGCCAATGGCCAGACCATTGGCGCGGTGCAACGGGTGGAGGTAACGCCCGAGGGTACGCCCACCAAGGTCACCATCGCCCTAATCGGCAAGGACGAGAAGATGGTGGTGCTGGATGCCGGTGCGGTGAGATACGATTCGATCCGCAACGAGATTTTGGCGCAACAGCCAGCCGATCAGATTCGGTCCATGGCCGGCTGATCCAGTATCAGCTTTTTAAGCGATCCGGGGCCGCGCATGCGGCTTGCGGATTTTTCTTATCTGAACTTCAAGACGGCCAAGGCCCCGGCGCTGGCGGTGACCCCGGTCAGGATCGTCCCCCAAGCGATGTCCAACAGCGTGACCCGCAAGGTCCACACTTTCATGGTGGCGAAATTGGTCAAATCGTAGGTGGCATAACAAAAAAAGCCGAACAGCGCCCCATAAAGGGCGGCGAGGCGCCAATCGCCGCTGACCAAGGCGGGTCGTACGGCAAAGATGACCACCCCCACCAGATAGACGAGGTAAAAAACCACCGCCACGGTCATGTTGGGATCATCGCTCAGCAAAGCGCCCAGATCGCGATGATAAAGCGGCTTGGAGGTGTTGCTCAGCCATAGGAAATCCAGGCCGCCCATCACCAGAATGCATACCAGATAGGCAATCGGATAGATCATGACGCTTCCCTCCCTTGCTTTACGCGCGCATGGCGCGGCCGGATCATCTAAACACAGTGATCCGTTTTGCGCTGCGGGCGTAGATGGACGCGAGGGTGGGGGCGCCAATGGCCAGGATTGCGATAGTCGGAACGGGGATTTCGGGGCTGGGCAGCGCCTATCTGCTCCATCCGGACCATGAGATCACCGTGTATGAAAGGAGCAACCGGACCGGAGGCCATAGCCGCACGGTCACGGTGGACTATGACGGCCGGCCCATCCCAGTGGACACCGGCTTCATCGTTTTCAACCGGCCCAACTATCCCAATCTTTGCGGCTTGTTCGCCCATTTGGGGGTCCCCAGTCATGCCAGTGATATGACCTTCGCCGCCTCGATCCGGGACGGATGGCTGGAATGGGGCGCCAGGGATCTGGATGCGGTGATCGGCCAGCGCCGCAATCTGTTCAGGCCCAAGTTCGGCCTTTTGGTGCGGGATGTGGTGAAATTCAACGCTTGCGCCCAGGATATGGTCGAGCGTCATCCCGAACTGAATCTGGAAGAGCTGATCGGGAAATTGGGTCTGGGCGAGTGGTTCCGCCGTTACTATCTCTTGCCCATGTCTGGGGCGATCTGGAGTTGCCCCCCCTGCGAGATGATGAACTTTCCGGCGCGCACGCTGGTGAAATTCTTCGCCAATCATCACCTTCTGTCCTTCTCCGGCCAGCCCCTTTGGCGCACTGTCACAGGCGGATCGCAAGCTTATGTGAATCGGTTGATCGCGCCTTTTCTTCACCGCATCCGCACCAACTGCGCCGCTATGGCGGTGACCCGGCAGGACGGCAAGGTGCAGATCAAGGATTCGCAAGGCGGTGCGGAGATTTACGATCAAGTGGTGATGGCATGCCATGGCGACGAAAGCCTTGCGCTGCTTAAGGATGCCGGCCGTGAGGAAAGCGCGGCGCTGGCTTGCTTTCGCTATCAGAAGAACCGCGCGGTCTTGCACCGCGATCAAAGCCTGATGCCGCGGCGGCGGCGCTGCTGGGCCAGCTGGGTGTACACCTCGGACGGCGACTTTCTCCATCCCAAGATCACTGTCACTTATTGGATGAACCTGCTGCAAGGCATCGACGAGCGCTATCCCTTGTTCGTCAGCCTCAACCCCAAACGCGATATTCCCGAAGCCT
Source organism: Rhizomicrobium sp. (assembly GCA_035275465.1). GTDB lineage: Bacteria > Pseudomonadota > Alphaproteobacteria > Micropepsales > Micropepsaceae > Rhizomicrobium. Next base: position 55,974 of record DATEMS010000042.1, read on the forward strand.
TGATTTTCGACCAATGCGATTTCGATCATCCGCTCTTCGATCAGGCCGCGATCGCGGCCCAGCCCAAAATCGCCGCCTTGCAAGGCCAGCGCGGCACCTGGTTCGCGGGCGCTCATTTGGGCCATGGTTTCCATGAGGACGGCTTGGCCAGCGCCGTGAACGTGGCCGCCAGCCTGGGCGCGGCCATTCCCTGGGACACCGGCGCCGTGCGGGAGCTGGGCGCACCGCAACAAAAACCCCGCGAGCCGGTTGTGCGACCGGCATTTCCGGGCACCGACCCGCTTCCCGCCGAATTGTTTTAAACCGCGGGCGCGCTTAATCTGTGTCCTCCAGCATGGGCAAGCCGTCATGTCCCTGATACCCGCTTCATATATAGAGAAAAACTGGCGCAAAGCCCTGCGCGCGCTGGCGTATGGCCGCTTGGAGTTTGTGGCTCCCAATGGCGAGGTCACCATCGCCCAGGGCGCGCAGCCGGGTCCATCCGCCCGCTTTCAAATTCAAGACTGGGATGTGCTGCGCCGGATCATGGCGCGGGGCGATATCGGCTTGGGCGAGGAGTATATCGCCGGCAGCTGGCAGACAGATAGCGTCGAAAAGCTGGTGAGCCTGTTTCTGCTCAATCTGGATCAATTCTGCGATTTCTCGGATGGAAACATCTTCAACCGCTTGGGCTTTGTGATTCACAACGCCTTGGTTCGGCGCAATTCCATCGCCGGCTCGGCGCGCAACATCAAGGATCACTATGATGTCGGCAATGATTTTTATTCCCTCTGGCTCGACAAAAGCATGACCTATTCCTCGGCGCTCTATAACGGCGCCGATGAGCTTTATCGCGCCCAGCAGAACAAGTATGAACGCATCCTGTCGAAATTCACCCAGAAAAAAGCCGATGTGCTGGAGATCGGCTGCGGCTGGGGCGGCTTTGCCGAGCGCGCCGCCGCCGACAGCCACCATGTCACCGGCCTGACGATTTCACCCGCGCAGCACAAATTCGCTTCTGCGCGGCTGGGCGGCGCGGCCGAGATCAAGCTGGAAGACTATCGCCGTTGCAGGGGCGCTTTCGACAATATCGTGTCTATCGAGATGTTCGAGGCCGTGGGCGAGCACTATTGGCCCGCCTATTTTTCGACCGTCGCACAACGGCTCAAACGCGGCGGCCGCGCTGTCGTGCAAACCATCACCATCAGGGACGAGCTGTTCGCCGGGTACCGGACGCGCAGCGACTTCATCCGCCACTATGTTTTTCCAGGGGGCATGCTGCCGTCCCTGGCGCGTTTCCGCGAGGAGGCGGAAAAAGCCGGGTTGAAATTCGCCGGCGCCTTCGGCTTTGGCAAAGACTATGCCCGCACGCTGCGCGAATGGCTGGCGCGCATGCAGGGCGCGGAAAAAGAAATCAAGGCGTTAGGCCACGACCAGCAATTCCTGCGCAATTGGGAATTCTATCTGGGGATCTGCGCCGCCGCTTTTGAGGTGGCGCGCACCGATGTCGTGCAAGTCGAGCTGGTGAACGCCTAGCTGCCCCTTCCGACCCGGCCGCTCGCTCGTCACTCTTTCATCACATCGGCGAAGGTCATGCGGGCGTCGAACAAGGAGCGCACGACCAATTGAATCCGCGTCGAAACGCAAAAGCGGCGCTTGGCATCTTCAATATGCTTATGCACCGTGGATTCGCTGATCCCTAAAAGCTGCCCGATTTCCCAATCGCTCTTGCCCTGCGCCACCAAGACCACGCAATCGCGCTGGCGGGGCGTCAATTGCGGCCCGCGCGGCGCGCCGGTGGGGCGGGCTTGGCGCAGTGTCTCCGCCGCGTCAAAAGCCAGCGCGCCGACATAATGCGCCGCCGCCAGGCTGCTGAGCGGCAAAGGCATGCCGGTTTTCATCATGAAAGAACAACAGCCGGCGAAAACGCTATAGCTGCCGGCCTTGTCGGCGCCGTGGGCGCGATGGATCGGAACCGCCACCGCCGCGCCAATGCCTGCGGCATGAACGGCATCGATAAAAGCGCTTTGATGGGGCGTAAGCGCTATCAAGCGCGCGATATCCGACCATAGAAATGGTGCGTAGGATTGCGAGGCCGTGGCCAAGACCGCGTCGCTGGAAAACGGGGTTAGGGCCGGCCAGCCGGCCGGCAACTCCGCAAGCCAGACGTGCCCCACCGCGCCTTGCAAGAGAAAATGCTGAAAACCCAGGGCCCACATGGCTTCACACAAGTGAGCACGCAACTGGATCAAATCACGCGCACCGCGCGAAGCAGCCGCGAAATCCTGAACGATGCGCGGACGGGCATGCAGCATGCCGTCCGGCTCGGTTTGCGGCGGATCGAACGCATCGCCCATGCCTCACTCTATAACTGGAAAAAAGGCGCGCAAAAGGCAGAGGCGCGTAAAGCCGTTAAGAAGGTAAAGATACCTGGCGCGGGGGGCGACCATAATTCCGCTGTTTTCGAATTCTAAATCGGGTATTGGAGGGACCCGTTAGGGAACCAACCAGGGCGTAAGGCGTGAGCCGGACCGCCCATCAAAAAAGGGCGTTAGGCGCGAGCCGGACCGCCCATCAAACAAGGGCGTTAGGCGTGAGCCGGACCGCCCATCAAAAAAGGGCGTATCATGCTTCGCAACAGTCTCATCATGCTGGCGCTGCTGGCTGGCTCTACACTCGCGGCCCATGCGGCGGGTGATGCCAATGCAGGAGCCAATGTCTTCAAGCGCTGCGCGGTTTGTCATACCAGTGATAAGGGCGGCAGCCACGGCCTGGGCCCCAATCTGTTTGGAATTGTAGGACGCAAAGCCGCGACGCAGTCGGACTTTGTCTATTCGGACGCCTTGCAGAAGTCCGGCTTGATCTGGACGCAAGCCAATCTGATCAAATGGGCCGCCGGTCCCGCTAAGCTGGTTCCCGGCAACAAGATGGCCTTCCCCGGCATCACCAGCAAAAAACAGCAGGCCGACCTGGTCGCCTATATGGCGACCCTGAAATAGGTTACCTCCCCGGCGCGCGTGCAGCGCGCTTGCATCGGGGGGGCCGGTCCATAGCGACAGCGTATGGACGGCCCTTGGGCGCGGAGCACCCCTTAAATTATTTCGCGCGCTCTGCGCGCGGGGCCAGCTACGGCCGGAGGGGAATGGTGCGGCAGGATGCCACACCCTGGAAGGTGTACCGTTAATCATCATTGCTGCATTGCAGCGATAATGAGCAATGTCTTTCGCTGTTGCGTTGACAGCCCTTGCCCTGCGGCCATACTTTTTGCACCGCACAAGAATGGACGGCACGGCCAGCGCCTCAGCTTGCCGCGGCGGAACCGTCCTCGGGGATCAAAGAAACACCATGAAGCTCTTGGTGCCCGTCAAGCGGGTGATCGACTACAACGTAAAGGTTCGCGTGAAGGCGGACCAAAGCGGCGTGGACTTGGCCAATGTCAAAATGTCCATGAACCCGTTTGACGAGATCGCGGTGGAAGAGGCGGTGCGCCTGAAGGAAAAGGGCAAAGCCACGGAAGTGGTTGTCGTTTCCATCGGACCGCCACAGGCGAGCGAAACCCTGCGTACTGCGCTGGCCATGGGCGCTGATCGGGGCATCCTGGTTAAGACCGATCAGACGGTTGAACCTTTGGCCGTCGCCAAGCTCCTTAAGGCCATTGTGGAAGCGGAACAGCCCGGCTTTGTCATCACCGGCAAGCAAGCGATTGACGATGACGCCAATCAGGTGGGCCAGATGCTAGCCGCCCTGCTGGGCTGGCCGCAGGGAACTTTCGCGCATGCGTTGGAACTCGAAGGCGGCAGCGCCAAGATCACCCGGGAGATAGACGGTGGCCTGCAGACCCTGGAGATCCGGTTGCCGGCGGTGATGACCACCGATTTGCGCCTCAACGAGCCGCGCTATGCCTCGCTGCCCAACATCATGAAGGCCAAGAAGAAGCCGATTGACGAAAAGTCACCCGCCGATCTGGGCGTGGACATCACCGCGCGTTGCAAGGTTTTGAAAGTTTCCGAGCCCCCCAGGCGTGGCGGTGGCGTGAAGGTCGCCAGCGTGTCCGAACTGCTCGACAAGCTCAAAGCGGACGGGGTGCTGTAATGGCCAGCCTCGTCATTGCCGAGCACGACAATGCGGCCTTGAAGGACGCCACGCATAAGGCCGTGACTGCAGCGGCGGCGATTTCCACACCCGTGCATATTCTGGTGGCGGGCGAAAATTGCGCGGCGGTGGCGAATGCGGCGGCCAAGATTTTTGGTGTCGAGAAAGTGTTGCTGGCGGACGCTAGTCTTTACGCCAAGCAATTGGCCGAGCCGATGGAGGCGCTGCTTCTGTCCTTGGCGCAAAGCTATGACGCGATCCTGGCGCCGGCCACCACCACGGGAAAAAATTTCCTGCCGCGCGTCGCGGCCAAGCTCGACACGCCGCAGATCTCCGAAATTGTGAAGGTGATCTCGCCGGACACATTCGAGCGCCCGATCTATGCGGGCAACGCGATCGAAACCTTGCAGGCGCCCCCGGGCAAAAAGATCATCACCGTGCGCACCACCGCATTCGCGCCCACCGCCGAAGGCGGCAGCGCCGCGATCGAGACGATTTCGCCTTTGTCCGATCCGGGCCTTTCCAAATTCGTGGGCGAAGCTTTGTCCAAATCCGAACGTCCCGAGCTGACATCCGCCAAAGTGGTAATCTCCGGCGGCCGGGGGCTGGGATCGGCGGAGAATTTCAAACTGCTGGATTCCATCGCCGACAAGCTGCATGCGGCGGTCGGCGCCAGCCGGGCGGCGGTGGATGCGGGCTTTGTGCCCAACGATTACCAGGTCGGACAAACCGGCAAGGCGGTGGCGCCCGATCTTTACATCGCGGTGGGCATCTCCGGCGCCATCCAGCATCTGGCGGGCATGAAAGACTCCCGCAGAATCGTCGCCATCAACAAAGACGAAGAAGCCCCCATTTTCCAGGCCGCGGATTATGGCCTGGTGGGCGACCTGTTCCAGATTCTTCCGCAACTGGACGAAGAACTTTCCAAGCGCGGTTACAAGTAAAGGCAAACGACATGGCAGTGGAAAAGATCGGCGTAGTCGGTGCGGGCCAAATGGGCAACGGCATCGCGCATGTTTTGGCGCTGGCCGGCTATGACGTCGTGCTGGACGACATCAACAAGGACGCGCTGGCAAAGGCGCTGGGCTTGATCGAAAAGAACATGCAGCGCCAAGCCGGCAAGGGATTGATCAAGGTAGATCAGGTCAAACCGGCGCTGGCGCGCATCCGCACCACCCAGACTCTAGACGACCTCAAGGACCGCGACCTGGTGATCGAAGCGGCGACCGAAGACGAAGCCATAAAGAAAAAAATCTTTCAGGATCTGTGCACGCGCATTTCCGATCACGCCATCATCGCCACCAACACGTCATCCATATCCGTGACGCGGCTGGCCTCCTCCACCGACCGCCCCGAAAATTTCATCGGCCTGCATTTCATGAATCCGGTGCCGGTGATGCAGCTGGTGGAAGTGATCCGCGGCATCGCCACCAACGACGCCACCTTCCAGTCCGCGCTGGAGATCGTCAAACGCGTGGGCAAGACCGCCGCCTATGCCGAAGACTTCCCCGCCTTCATCGTCAATCGCATCCTGCTGCCGATGATCAATGAGGCGGTCTATACGCTGTATGAAGGCGTGGGCAATGTCGATGCCATCGATACCGCCATGCGGCTGGGCGCCAATCATCCCATGGGGCCGCTGCAGCTTGCCGACTTCATCGGCCTGGATACCTGCCTCAGCGTGATGCAGGTTTTGTATGAAGGCTTGGCGGATTCCAAATACCGCCCCTGCCCGCTGCTGGTGAAATATGTCGAAGCCGGCTGGCTGGGCCGCAAGACAGGCCGCGGTTTCTACGACTACCGCGGCGAACATCCTGTGCCTACGCGGTAGGGTGCGCGGGTCTTTTGCGCCGCGCTTGGGATCAGGACCCGGTTATTCGTTTAAAATATTTCACCGCTTCCGCCGACCCCCATTCGGCAGGTCCCGCCGCCTTGGCGACGACTTTGCCGTCCGGATCGATCAACACCGTCATCGGCAGGCCGTAAGCGCCAAAATTCTTCATCATCACCTTTTCATTGTCGCGATAGGCGACCAGGTTCGACGCATTATGGCTTTTGAGGAAGGCGCCGGCATCCACCGCCGCGCGGTCGGCGGTGTTCACCACCAGCACGCGCAAGCCCGGAACAAAGCGCGACAGCCGGGCCAGGGCGGGCAACTCACTGACGCATGGCGCGCACCAGGTCGCCCAAAGGTTCAAAAGCACATAGCGGCCCCGGAACGCGTCCAGCGCATGGCGGTCCCCCGTTGGGCCGGCGAAGTGCACCATGGGGGCGGTTTTGGGCGTCTTTTCCAGCACCAGCGCCGAAAGCGAGGCGGGCGGCTCCAGCCCCTGATGGACAGAAAGCAGCCCTTTCCCATATAGAACCCCCATCACGACTGCGGTGATCAGGGCCAGGCTGATGATGATTTTCTTGGTCATGGTCTTTTGGACGGCAAAATGAGCACCAACAAAATGTGGGGTGGACGGTTTGAAGCCGGCCCCGCCGCCATCATGAGGGAGATTACCCCCTCGATCGATTTCGACAAGCGCCTCGCGGCGGAAGACTTGGCGGGGTCGCGCGCGCATTGCCGCATGCTGGCCAATGAGGGGATTATTTCCAAGGATGACGGCAAAGCCATCCTGGACGGCCTTACGGCGATCGAAAAAGAGATCGCCGAGGGCAGCTTCGTCTTCAAGCGCGAACTGGAAGACATTCATCTCAATATCGAAGCCCGGCTGGCCGAGCTGATCGGGCCGGCCGCGGGCCGGCTGCACACCGCGCGGTCGCGCAACGATCAGGTGGTGACCGATTTTCGGCTTTGGGTGCGCAGCGCTTGCGAGCGCGCCGATCATGGCCTGCTGGCCCTGCAGCAAGCGCTGTTTGGCCAAGCCGAAAAACATATCGAAACCATCATGCCTGGTTTCACCCATATGCAGGTGGCCCAGCCGGTGACTTTCGGCCATCACATGCTGGCCTATGTCGAGATGTTCAACCGCGACCGCGGCCGTTTTGAAGACGCCAGGAAGCGGCTGAATGAATCGCCCTTGGGCGCGGCCGCTCTGGCCGGCACATCCTTTGCCATTGACCGCGATAACACCGCGCATGCGCTGGGATTTGCGCGCCCCATGCGCAACTCCATGGACGCGATCTCGGCGCGGGATTTCGCGCTGGAGTATCTGGCGGCTTGCTCCATCTGTGCCGTGCACCTGTCGCGCCTGGCGGGCGAGCTGGTGCAATGGTCGACGCCGATGTTCGGCTTTGTGAAACTGTCGGACGCTTTCACCACCGGCTCTTCGATCATGCCGCAAAAGCGCAATCCCGATGCCGCCGAACTGATCCGCGGCAAGACCGGACGGGTGCTGGGCGACTTTGTGGCGCTGGCCACGGTGGTCAAGGGACTGGTCCTGACCTATGGCACCGATTTGCAGGAAGACAAGGAGCGGGTATTCGACGCCGCCGACACGCTGGAGCTTTGCCTGGCGGCGATGGCGGCGATGGTGGCCGATCTGACGGCGAATACCCAGCGCATGCGCGAAGCCTGCGAGCCGGGCTATTCCACCGCCACCGATCTGGCGGACTGGGTAGTGCGGGTGCTGAAAAAGCCGTTCCGTGAGGCCCATCACATTGCCGGCTCCATCGTGAAGGTGGCGGAAACCCAGGGCGTAACCTTGGATAAGCTGGCTTTGGCCGAAATGCAGAAAGTCGAGCCCGCCATCACCGCCGAGGTGTTCAAAGTCCTGTCGCCGGAAGCCAGCGTGCATTCGCGCATGAGCCTGGGCGGCACCGCGCCGGCCCGGATTCGGGAACAACTCAATCATTGGCGGGGTCTCCTCAAATGAAGACGCTCGCCGTTCTGGTCCTGCTGTCCCTGGCGATCGCGGCTTGCGGCGTCAAGAATGATTTGATCAAGCCCAATGGCCAAAGCACGTCCCGCGATGAGCCCGACCCTTCCAAGCCTCCCTTTCCCCTGGGGCGTTAAAGCAGCGCGATGAATCATTTTCAGTACAAGGACGGCGTGCTGTGCGCGGAAGGCGTGCGGCTGGACCAGCTGGCTGAAAAGGTCGGCACGCCCTTTTATTGCTATTCCACCGCTACTCTGGAGCGTCACTACAAGGTGTTCACGGGTGCGGTTCCGGCCGGATCGCTGGTCGCCTATGCCGCCAAGGCCAACGACAATCTGGCGGTTCTCAAAACACTGGGCCGCCTGGGCGCGGGCTGTGATGTCGTGTCGTTGGGCGAAATGGCCAAGGCGCTGGCGGCGGGGATCGCCGCCAACAGAATCGTTTTTTCCGGTGTCGGCAAGACGGCGGAGGAGATGCGCGCCGCCCTGGAGGCGGGCATCTATCAGTTCAATATCGAGAGCGAGCCCGAACTTGGCGCCTTGAACGCGGTGGCGGTGGCGATGGGCAAGCGCGCGCCGGTGGCGCTGCGCATCAATCCCGATGTGGACGCCAAGACTCATGCCAAGATCAACACCGGGATGGCGGAAACCAAATTCGGCATTCCCTTCGCCCATGCCCGCAAAGCCTATGCCCTTGCCGCGGCGTTGAAAGGCATCGAGGTGGTGGGCGTGGATGTGCATATCGGCAGCCAGATCACCGACCTGGCGCCTTTTGAAACCGCCTTCACGCGCATCGGCGAATTGATCGCCCAGCTGCGGGCCGACGGCCATGCCATCAGTCGCCTGGATCTGGGGGGCGGCTTGGGCGTGCCGTACGAGAACAGCAATAGGCCGCCGCCGGACCCCGCCGCTTACGGCGCCATGGTGACACGGGTGACCAAGGACCTGGACTGCACTTTGTCCTTCGAACCGGGACGGCTGATCGCCGCCAATGCCGGTGTGCTGGTGTCGCGGGTGATTTATGTGAAGCGCGGTGAAGCCAAGACATTCCTGATCATCGATGCCGCGATGAACGATCTGGTGCGTCCCGCCATGTATGACGCCCATCACGATATTGCGGCTGTCACGGAACCCGCAGTCGGTTCCCCGCGCCTGACCTATGACGTGGTGGGGCCGATCTGCGAAACGTCGGACCTGTTCGCCGCGGACAGGCCGTTGCCCGCGCTGAAAAGCGGCGATCTTGTGGCGATCCTGTCGGCCGGCGCCTATGGCGCGGTGATGGCCAGCGATTACAATGCGCGGCCCGCCGCCCCGGAAGTCTTGGTGTCGGGCGAGCAATGGGGCATCGTACGCCCCAGAGAGAGCTATGCCGATCTTATCGCCAAGAACCGTATCCCCGACTGGCTGGCGGACTAGTTCGCCGGCGCGCCTTTGGCGCGGCGGTCCGCTGGAGCGCCGCGTCGCGCTGGCAGGGATGGTTCTGGCAATCGAACGGTTGTTGCCGCGGCTGTGGCCGGCCTTCGGCTTTTTCGGATTCTATCTGGCATTGGCGCTGACCGGGCTGTTCGCTTTTGTGCCCTGGCCGTTGCAAGCCTTGGCCTTGGCCGCCACCATCACCGCCAGCGCCTTCTTCCTGCATGAGGGTTTTGAGGATTTCGTCTGGCCGCGGGGCCTGGATGCGGCGCGGCGGCTGGAACGCGATAGCGGGCTTGTCCATCGCCCCATCTCCGAGCGGGGCGATGTGATGGTGGGCAGCGATCCCTTTGCGCAAGCCTTGTGGAGCCTGCATCGCGCCCGCGGCCTGCCGGGGAAATTCCGCATCGCCTTGCCGCACGCCGATATCGCCGCCCGCGATCCCAAAGGTCTGCGCTGGTATCTGCTGATCGCCCTGGCCGCCGGCTTGGTCTTTGCGCGCGGCGATACCGGCGCGCGGCTGATCGGCGCGTTTGACAGCGGCGCGGGCGCGGGCGCCTCCCTGGACGCCTGGATCGATCCGCCGCCTTATACCGGCCTGCCGCTGACGTCTTTGCATCCCGGCGATAGCGGCGTGATCTCAGTGCCGCAAGGATCGGTGCTCAATCTTCGGGTGCATGGCGCGCCGCGCACCCCGGGGCTGGCCGCGGGCAACAATGTCACGCCGCGCTTTGCCGGCGAAGACGGCGAATATTCCAGCAATGTGATGCTGTCCGCCAGCGCCCGGGTGCGGGTGCAGGTGGGCGGCCATGCCATCGGCAAGTGGAACATCCAGGCCGTTCCCGACAGCGCGCCGACGGTGGCGCTGACCGCCAAGCCGTCGCGCACCGAACAGTTGGCGACCCAATTTCCTTTTAAGAGCAGCGATGATTATGGCGTCGCCACGGTCAAGGCGATTCTCAGCCCCCAGGGGGGGCATGGAAAGCCGCTGGTGGTGGAATTGCCGTTGCCGGAAGCCTCGGCCAAGACAATCGACCAAAGCAGCTATGTCGATCTCACCGGCCATCCTTATGCCGGGTTGGAGGTGAACGGCCGCCTGGAAGCGCGCGATGCCATCGGCCAGAAAGGGCAAAGCGCGCCGTTCCATTTCCGTTTGCCCGCGCGCATTTTCACCGATCCGTTGGCGCGCGCCCTGGTGGAGCAGCGCCAGCGTCTGGCCACCTCCGACGCCGCCGGGCGCAGGATCGTGCTGATGACCCTGGAGGCGCTGACCATCGACCCGCAGCGCTTCTATGCCGGCAAGAACGACATTTTCCTGGCGCTGCGCACGGCGGTCCATGGCGTGAAGAACGCCAAGAAGGATGCCGATATCGCCCGCGTGGAAGATTTGCTGTGGCAGACGGCGCTCAAGCTGGAACGCGGCGGGCTTTTGTCGGCGGCGGAGGAACTGCGCAAGCTGCAAAGGATGATCACCGCGGCGCTGGCCGCCGGCGCGCCGCAAGAGGTGATCGACGAACTGCTCAAGCGCTACAACGAAGCCATGCAGCGCTATGTGGCGGCCCTGGCCGCCAATCCCATGCCGGCCGATCAGCAGCCGCTGCCGCCCGACGCCAAGCTGCTGGGCATGGACGATGTACAGACCTTGATGAAGATGATCCAGCAATTGTCGCAAGCCGGCGAGCGGGAAAAGGCGGCCCAGCTTTTGGCCATGCTGCAATCCATGCTGGAAAATATGCGCATGGGCCAAGGCGGGAAAGGTGAGCAAAGCGCCCAGAACAAGGCGCTGAACGAAAAGCTGCAAAAATTCGGCAGCCTGATGGGCAAGCAGCGCGCCCTGCTGGACAAGACCTTCCGCCAGCAACAGGGTCAGGCCGATCCCAAGGATCGCGGCACCCAGGGGCTGCAAGAACAGCAAAGGGCGCTGGAAAAGGAATTGCAGGATTCGCTCAAAGGCATGGACGGCAAGGCGGCGCAGAAATTGCGCGAGGCAGGCAAGGCGATGGGCGATGCGCAAAATGCGCTGGGGCAAAAGGATTTGACCAATGCCGGCAGCGCCCAAAACCAGTCGCTGGACGCCCTGCGCCAGGGCGCCCAGGCGCTGGCCGATGAAGCACAACAGGGGCCGGGCGCGCAGGCGGGCGGGCGGGGCGATCCGTTGGGCCGCAGCGCCGGGCCGTTGGGCAATTCCGGCATCAAGATTCCCGGCGCCAACGACCTGGTCCGGGCCCGGCAAATTCTGGAGGAATTGCGCCGCCGCGCCGGGCAAATGAACCGGCCGCAGCAGGAACGCGATTATCTGGACCGACTGCTGAAAGCGTTTTGATCAGGCATTCGCTGGTTGCCCGGCCGCTCGCCCAAGCTCGCGGCGTTCGTCGCTCGAAATGGTCCACTGGACCATTTCGTTCGCTGCGCGAACCGCTCCTCACACCTTCCCAATATAAGGCAGCCCGCGATAGCGGCCCGCATCGTCCATGCCATAGCCGATCACAAAATCATCGCCCACCGTGAAGCCGACATAATCGGCCTTGGCCACCGCATCGCCGCGTTGCTTGTCCAGCATCACCGCGACCTGCACACTGGCCGCGCCGGCCGCCTGGATCAGCGACACCGCCTTGGCGATGGTGCGCCCCGCATCCAGCACGCCGTCGATCACCAGCACATGGCGGCCCGCGATCTGTTCCGAAGGCCCTGCGATCATGGAGATGGCGCTGGCCACCCGCTTGTCGCCATAAGACCGCAGCCAGATCATTTCCACATCCATGGCCACATCTTCCCAGGCCAGCGCCCGGATCAGGTCGGCGGCAAAGACAAAGCCGCCCACCAAAACCGGCATGGCGACATCGGGCACCAGGGGGGCTGAGGCGATCATGCGCGCCATCACCCCTACCCGTTCCTGGATCTGCTCGGCAGAAAAAAGAACGTCAGGCGCGTTCATGATCCATCATTGGCAAAGCGCACTTCCAGGTGCCGCGCGGCAGCGGGCGGACTGGCAAGGCGCGTGGCAAAAGGAACCGACTGGCCCGCCGCCAGAACAGCCACGCTGGGCTTGAAGGTCCAATGATAGAGCTCATGCTTGTTGACGTCCATCAAGGAGACGCGCACGGTTTGCGGCACCGGCATTTCGCGCGAACTGGTGTTGACGATCATGCCGGACACCGACAGCACCGTCTGGCCATCCTCATTTTCGCGGCGATAATCCACTTTCTGGAAATCCACCCCGCTGGCATTCACATCCAGACCGAGGCTGGAATAGACCCCTGCCGATTGGGGCCAGACGGTCGCGATTTCCTGACGATAACGCACCGCCGCCGCCGCGATCAGCAGCACCACCAGGATCAGTCCCACCCAACCCGCCACCACGGCGATCTTGGGCCCCAAAGGCGCACGGACCTCGGCCACAACAGATGTCGTCGGCGCATAGGCGCGGATGGGGCTGGCGGAAAAAGGCTCGGGCTCAGGCGCCGAAATGGCCGGCGCCGGATCGGGATCGGCAATAGTGGGCGGTGGTTCCGGAGCAAGTTCGTCCGCATCCGGCAACTGGTGCCAGCTATGGCCGCATTTGGCGCAACGCACGGTGCGCCCGGCGGCAGGAAATTTCGAGCCATCGACCGAATAGCGCGTGCCGCAAGAGGTACAGCTGAGAATCATGCCCGGCCTGTCGAAACACAGGCGAAAATAGGGGGCGGCGACCGCGACCGCAAGCGGCGCACAACCAAGGACCTATTTTCATAAAAAAATATGGGTAAGGTCGCCCCATGGTTCGCTTCGAAAATGTCGGTATGCGCTATGGCTCGGGACCGGAAGTGCTGCGCGATGTCAGCTTCTCGCTGGAACCGGGATCCTTCACCTTCCTGACCGGCCTGTCGGGCGCGGGCAAAACCACCCTTCTGAAATTGATCTATGTCGCCGAACCGCCCAGCCGCGGGCTGATCACCTTGTTCGGCACCGAGCTTGCCACGGCCCGGCGGCGCGATCTGCCGGGGTTGCGCCGGCGCATCGGCGTGGTGTTCCAGGACTTTAGGCTGCTGGATCACTTGTCGGCCTTCGACAATGTCGCCTTGCCGCTGCGGCTGGCGGGCAAACGGGTGAGCGATTTTTCCCATGATGTGAGCGAACTTTTGTCCTGGGTCGGGTTGGGCGACCGCATGCAAGCCAGGCCGGCGACCCTTTCCGGCGGCGAGCAGCAGCGTGTCGCCATCGCCCGGGCCGTGGTCGCCAGGCCCGATCTTCTGATCGCCGATGAGCCCACCGGCAATGTCGATCCGGAAATGGGCGCGCGGCTGATCCGGCTGATCGCGGAATTGAACCGCTTGGGCACCACCGTCTTGATCGCCACCCACGACCGCGCCTTGATCGAAGCCACAAGGGCGCGCGAAATGCGGCTGATCGAAGGCCGGCTGGTGGAAATGCGAGCTTCCGCATGAGCGACATATCATGAGTGAGCGGGCTACCTATATCCTGCCGCGCGACAAGGGCGCCGCGCCCTTGGATTTCGTGATTGCGGTGATGGCGTTTTTGGCCGCCCTGGCCTTGGGCGCTTCCTTGGTGGCGACCCGTGCCGCCCATGGCTGGCAAAGCGGATTGTCGGACCGCATCACGGTGCAAGTCATGCCGCCGGAGCAGGGCGAACCGAAAAGCGGGCTTGAAGCCGAAACCAAGGCCGCCCTTTCCGTCTTGAGCACAACACCAGGCATCGCGCATGCCCATTTGTTATCGGACGCGGAAATCAACGCGCTGGTCGAGCCTTGGATCGGCAAGAACGGCGCCGTATCGGGCATTCCCTTGCCGCGCTTGATCGATGCGGCGATCACGCCGGGCGAGAATGTGGATACGGATGCGCTGGCGGCGCGCCTGAAACAGGCTGCGCCCCATTCCAGTGTGGATGACCATCGCCGCTGGATGACGCGGCTGCGAGGACTGGCGGACGCGGTGCGTTATTCCGCCTATGGTATCCTGCTTTTGATCGCGGGCGCCACGGCGGCGGCGGTGTCCTTCGCCACCCGCGCCGGTCTGGACGCCCATCACGAGATGGTGGCGCTGCTCCATCAAATGGGGGCGCTGCCGGGCTTCATCGCCCGCGCCGTGGAATGGCATTATTTCATTTCGGCATTGTTGGCCGCCGCCTTGGGCAGCTTGTGCGCCGCTCTGTTCTTTTTGGGCGCGGGCGGATTGGAGATATTTGGCGTGGAAGCGGTCCCCTTCCTGCCGCCTTTGTCCCTGCGATGGATCGAATTTCCCTGGCTTTTGGCGGTCCCGGCGGCGGCTGCCTTGATCGCCTGGGCCACGGCGCGCATTTCTGTGTTGCTGGTGGTGAAAGCCATTTATTAGCAAGCGCTTGAGCGCACAAACCCCGGTTTGCTAGTCTCTGCTTTGCGAAATGGAGCAGTGATTTGCGCGTCTTCCTGGCCGTGATCTTTCTGGTTTTGCTGGGGTACGCGGCCGGTTTTGTGCTGTTCGTCAGCAACCTGCCCGGCCCGCCCGCCAACCCGCCCCGGGCCGACGGTATCGTGGCGCTGACCGGCGGCGATGAACGGCTGGATACCGCCGTGTCGCTGCTGGAGCATGGCGCGGGCAAAAGATTGCTGGTCAGCGGCGTCAGCCAGATGACCACCAAGGAGACCGTGCGCAAGATGTCCGGCGGGGGCGCGCGTTTCCAATGCTGCGCCGATATCGGCTATGCCGCCGACGACACGCATGGCAATGCGTTGGAAGCCGCGGAATGGGCGCGGGAACATCATTTCGCCAGTCTGGTGATCGTCACCGGCCGCTATCACATGCCGCGCACCATGCGGGAATTTTCCGCCGTCCTGCCCGAGATGTCCTTGATCGCCTATCCGGTGGAGCAAAACCGTATCGACCTGGGCGGCTGGTGGACGCATCCGCGCACCGCCGAACTCCTGCACCGCGAATATGTCAAATATCTTGCCAGCCTGGTGACTACGCGGCTGGCCCGATGATGCTTTGGCTGCGTTCGGCGCTGTTCCTGTTGTGGTTTGCGATTCTCACCGCCATCCTGGCGCTGATCTTTCTGCCGGTGTTGATTCTGCCGCGCGCGGCGACGGTGTGGTTGGCCAGGCTGTGGGCGCGCGCCACATTTTGGGGCCTGAAAATCTTCGCGCAGATCGATTTTGAAATTCGCGGCACCCCGCCCAAAGGCGCCGTGCTGGTGGCGGCCAAGCATATGAGCATGTGGGACACGCTGGCTTTGTATCTGGCGCTGGACGAGCCCGCGATTGTGCTCAAGCGCGAATTGCTGCGCATTCCTTTCTATGGTTGGTTTTTGTGGAAGGCGGCCGCCATCGCCATCGATCGCGCCGCCGGCCCGCGCGCTTTGCGCAAGATGGCGGCGGACGCCAAAGCGGTGCTGGCAGGAAATCGCCCCATTTTGATCTTTCCCGAAGGCACGCGCAAAAAGCCCGGTGCGGCGCCGGACTACAAGCCGGGCGTTGCCGGTCTTTACGCGCAACTGGGCGTTGCTTGCGTGCCGGTGGCGTTGAATTCTGGTGTTTACTGGACCGGCCTTCTCAAACGTCCCGGAATTATCGTGCTGCAATTCCTGGAGCCGATTCCGCCAGGGCTGAAGCGCGAGCCGTTCATGGCCCTGCTGCAAACGCGGATCGAGACCGCCACCACAGCGCTTTTACCCTGATTTTTCAGCCAGTTGGTAGGCTTGTACGTTAGGCAACCATGCCTATCTATAGCTGTGGCGCAGGCCCGCCTGATATGGTCTTTACCGATCCATGAGCGACATTTCCCAACATGTCTGGGACATGAAATACCGGCTGAAAGCGCCGGACGGCACACCCCTGGACCGGGATGTGGCGGACAGTTGGGCGCGCGTGGCGCTGGCATTGGCGCAGGCCGAGACGCCGGATCAGCGCATGGCGCGCGCCATGGACTTCGCGCATGCCTTGGCGGGGCACAAATTCCTGCCGGCGGGACGCATTCTGGCCGGCGCGGGCACCGGGCGTAGCGTGACGCTGTTCAACTGTTTTGTGATGGGTGCCATCGAGGATTCGATGGACGGAATTTTTTCCGCCTTGCGGGAAGCAGCGCTGACCCTGCAGCAGGGCGGCGGTATCGGTTACGATTTCTCCACGCTAAGGCCCAAGGGTGCGCCGGTGGCGGGCGTTGGCGCGGATGCATCGGGGCCCGTCTCTTTCATGGATGTGTGGGATGCGATGTGCCGCACCATCATGAGCGCGGGTTCGCGGCGCGGCGCCATGATGGCGACCTTGCGCGTGGACCATCCCGACATCGAGGATTTCATCACCGCCAAACGCAACCCCGGCCGATTGTCCAATTTCAATCTGTCGGTGCTAGTCAGCGATGCTTTCATGGACGCGGTCAAGGACGATGCCGACTGGGCGCTGCGCTTCGGCGGCAAGACCTATCGCACGGTGAAGGCCCGTTCCTTATGGAACACCATCATGCGCTCGACCTACGATTATGCCGAGCCCGGCGTGATCTTCATCGACCGCATCAACAACCAGAACAATCTGGGCTATGTCGAAACCATCGCCGCCACCAATCCCTGCGGCGAACAGCCCTTGCCGCCTTATGGCGCCTGCCTGCTGGGCTCCATCAATCTGGCCAGACTGGTGCGCCGTCCCTTCGAGGACGATGCGGCGCTGGACCTGATGGAACTGGACCGGCTGGTCGCCACCGCCGTGCGGATGATGGACAATGCCATCGATGTCTCGCGCTTTCCCTTGGAGGCCCAGGCCCAGGAAGCGCGCGCCAAGCGCCGCATCGGGCTGGGCGTGACCGGTTTGGCGGATGCCTTGATCTTTTGCCGGGTGAAGTATGGTTCGGCGAAAAGCATCGAATTGATCCGCACCTGGCTTTGCGCCATCAGCCATGCCGCCTATCGCGCCAGTGTGGAATTGGCCAAGGAAAAAGGCCCTTTTCCGCTCTTTGATCGAGACCCTTATCTGTCACGGCCGCACATTCAGGCCTTGCCGCCGGATATCTATGACGCCATCGCGGCGCACGGCATTCGCAATGCGCTTCTGACCTCCATCGCGCCCACCGGCACCATCTCGCTGCTCGCGGGCAACGTCTCCAGCGGCATCGAGCCGGTCTTTGCCTTCAGTTATACCCGCAAGATTCTGCAGCCCGACGGCAGCCGGCGCGAAGAAAAGGTCAGCGACTATGCGGTGCGGCTGTTCCGCGCCAAGTTCGGGGAAGACGCGACCTTGCCGGATTATTTCGTCAATGCCCAGACCCTGCCGCCATCCGCCCATCTGGCGGTCCAGGCCGCCGTCCAGCCTTTCATCGACAGCGCCATTTCCAAGACCATCAATGTCCCGGCTTCGATTTCGTTCGAAGACTTCAGCCATGTCTATCTGGAGGCCTTTGATCTGGGCTGTAAGGGCTGCACCACCTATCGCCCCAATGACGTGACGGGATCGGTTCTGGCGGCGGAAGAACCGCCGGAAAAATTCAAGCACGCCATTGCCGCCGAAATCTTTCTGGCTTCCGATCCCAAGGAGCCGGAATTGCCGCTGCCGCCGCCGGCGCCGCGTTCTTCAACCGAAAAAGGCGGCATCGTCTATATGACCCGCCCGCTGGACCGGCCAGAGGATCTGCCGGGGCGCACCTATAAGATCAAATGGCTGGACAGCGACCATGCCTTCTACATCACCATCAACGACATCGAGAAAGACGGGCGCCGCCGGCCTTTCGAGGTCTTTATCAATTCCAAGAATATGGAAGCCTATGCCTGGGCGCTGGCTCTGACCCGCATGATCTCGGCGGTGTTCCGGCGCGGCGGCGATGTGTCATTCGTGGTCGATGAGATGAAGGCGATCTTCGATCCGCGCGGCGGACAATGGATGAACGGCCGCTATATCCCGTCCTTGCTGGCGGCGATCGGCGAGGTGATCGAACGGCATATGATCGATATCGGCTTTCTGGGCCAGCGGGGCCCGAGTTTCCTGCCCGAAACGCAGATTCCGGCCGAGGGCGCGCGGGCCCGCTTTTGTCCGCGCTGCGGCGATGCCAGTTTCGTCAAGCTGGAGGGGTGCGATTCCTGCTTGTCGTGCGGTTATTCCAAATGTAGTTGATGGCCGTGTTTCGATATTCCAGCCGTTTTTGGCTCTATGCGCCCACGCTGTTTTTCCTGACCTTGGCCGTGATCGTCATGGCCTATTGGAAAATCACAGCCGGCGCGTTCGAAAAGAAACTCACCGCTCTGAAAGGCCATGACGCTGTTCCCGGCATCGCCATCCATTGGGACAGCGCCGTGGTGGGCGGGTTTCCCTTCCGCATCGAAGCCAGCTTCACCAATTTGCGTATCCAAGGCGCGGGCCCCCATGGACCCTTTTCCTGGCGGACCGAAAAATTCGCGCTGCATGCCTTGACCTATGGCCGCAGCAAGATGGTTTATGAAGCGGCGGGCCAACAACAGGCGCAATGGACAGAGCCCGATGGGCAATCGCGCGCCGTTTCCTTTTTGCCTGGCAGCATGCATGGCAGCAGCATCGTCAAGAACGATGGCCTGCAGCGTTTCGACTTGGACATTGTAGATATGGGGGCGGCTGGCTTCACGGCTCGCCGCTTTCAATTCCATATGCGCCGCGATCCCGATGGCCGCGATCTCAACCTGATGCTGAAGGCCGATGCCTTGCGGGCCAAGGGGGCCGCAGCCAAAAACCTTCAGGTCTATGCCAGCTTGAACCACGCGGATCAGTGGATGTCCTTGCTGCGTGGAGAAAGCGCCTGGCCTCAGGCCGCAACCAGGTGGCGGACGCAAGGCGGCAAGGCAACACGCACCAAAGCCGACATGCAAGGTGAATCGCCGGACGCGCTGTTGTCGCCGCTTTACTAGCGCTTGCCAGGCTTTTTCTTGGTTTTCTTCTTGGATTTCGCCTTGCCGCCCTTGCCGCCTGTTTCGCGCGGCATCTTGGCCGGTTTGGGTGGAACATAAAGCTGGAACGGCAACCGCCCGAAATTCGGCGCCGCCGTATCCTGGCCCAGATCGATAATGGCGCGGCGGATGGCGCGGGTGCGGGTGAACCAGTCGAACAGGGTTTGGCCGTCGCCGTTGCGCACCGCGCGCTGCAGCTGGCTGAGATCCTCATTGAAACGGCCCAGAACCTCCAGCACCGCATCGCGGTTGTTGAGGAACACATCCCGCCACATGGTGGGATCGGATGCGGCAATACGGGTGAAATCGCGAAAACCGCTGGCGGAATATTTGATCACTTCGCCTTCGGTGACTTTTTCCAGGTCATGCGCGGTCCCCACAATATTGTAGGCGATCAGATGCGGCAGATGCGAGGTGATCGCCAGCACCAGATCGTGATGGCTTGAGTCCATCACATCCACCTGACTGCCCAAGCCGCGCCAGAACGCCTTGAGCTTTTCCACCGCTTTGGCATCGCTGCCCTTGGCCGGCGTCAGGATCGTCCAGCGCCCATCGAACAGGCCGGCAAAGCCGGATTCCGGTCCGGAAAATTCGGTGCCGGCAATCGGATGGGCAGGAATGAAATGCACGCCCGCAGGCACCGACGGTCCCACATCGCGGATCACCGCGCCCTTGACCGAGCCGACATCGGAAAGAATGGCGCCCTTGCTCAGATGCGGCGCAAGCCTCTTGGCGATATCCTTATAGGCGCCCACCGGGGCGCAAAGGATCACCAGTTCCGCATGTCTGACCGCGGCGCCGATATCGGCATGCAGCGTGTCGCAAAAACCGATGGCGCGCGCCCGCTCCAGCACATCGGCGCTGGCATCATGGCCGGAAATCTCCTTTGCCAATTTTCCACGCCGCGCGGCATGGGCAATGGAGGAGCCGATCAGGCCCAACCCTATGATGGCGATTTTCTTCATCGGCTCCATCTCATGGCGCCATGAATTGCTGCAGCAAGGACACGGCCAGCCGGTTCTGCTCCTCGGTGCCCACCGTCATGCGCAGGCAGTTGGGCAGCCCGTAGCTGGCTACCCCACGTAGTATAATGCCGTTTTGTGAAAGGAAAGCGTCTGCCTTGACGGCAGTCTTTTCGCCATCGGGCGGGAAATGGACCAGCACGAAATTGGCCGCGCTGTCGTCGACACGAAGCCCGGTTTTGCGGATTTCCGCCGTGATCCAGGGCAGCCACTGGCTGTTATGCTTCACCGCCAGTCGGAAATGGTCGCGGTCGCGTACCGCCGCCGCCCCCACCTGCTGCTGAAGCGTCGAGGTATTGAATGGACCCCGGATGCGGTTGAGTACGTCGCAGACAGCGGCGGGCGCATAGAGCCAACCCAGCCGCAGGCCGGCCAGGCCGTAGAGCTTGGAGAAAGTGCGGGTCATCACCACATTGTCGTGGCGCGTGACGAGTTCGATTCCGGACTCATAATCCTGCGCGGTGACATATTCGGCATAGGCCGCGTCGATCACCAGCAGCACATCCTTCGGCAGCCCGGCATGCAGCCGCGCCATCTCCTCGCGGTTCAGCATCGAGCCGGTGGGATTGTTGGGATTGGCGACAAAGACCATGCGGGTTTTGGGCGTCACTGCCGCCAGCATGGCCTCGACATCCACCTTGATGGCGCTGTTGGTGGTCCTTTCCGGCACCATCACCGGCGTGGCGCTGTTGGCGCGGGTGACGATCTCATAGACCAGGAAGGCGTGACGGCTGATGATGGCTTCATCGCCGGGCTGGAGATAGGCATTGGCCAGCATGGTCAGCAGCGGGCCCGAACCTTCGCCGCCCGCCACGATCCAGTCCGGATTCAGGCCATGCACTTCGGCGATCGCCTCGCGCAGTAGCTGGGTGCTGCCATCGGGATAAAGCTCCAGATTATGGGCAGCGGCGCGCAGAGCCTCCATCGCCTTGGGACTGGGACCGATGGGCGATTCATTGGCGGACAGCTTGACCACCTTGGCCACCCCGGGTACAGCGGCGCGCCCGCCAACATAGAGCGAGACTTCCAGAATGCCGGGCTTGGGCGTGGGGCTCATCGGGGCAGGAGGCAGTTTAAAAACCGCGGTATTGATAGGGCGGGGCGGACCCAAAAGCAAAGCAGGGCTGCCATTCCAGGGGCTTTCGTTGACTTCACCAAGGCGCGGCCTTAGCTACGGCTCTTCAAGGATTTACCGATGACCGAGGCCCCTCGTTTCCTGCGTCCGGTGACCACGCCTTCGGCCGATGTCGGGATGGCCGTCACCTTCGAGACCCCGCTGCCACTGGACAGCGGCCGCGCGCTGACGCCTTTCACCGTCGCCTATATGACTTATGGCACGCTGAACGCGGCCAAAAGCAACGCCGTGCTGATCTGCCATGCCCTGACGGGCGATCAGTTCGTGGCATCCGACCATCCCATCACCGGCAAGCCGGGCTGGTGGACCACCATGATAGGGCCGGGCAAACCGATCGACACCGACCGCTTCTTTGTGATCTGCGCCAATGTGCTGGGCGGTTGCATGGGCTCGACCGGCCCCGCCGATATCGATCCGGCCACCGGCAAACCTTATGGGCTGAATTTTCCGTTGGTCACCATCCGCGACATGGTGCGGGCGCAAAAGCGGCTGATCGAACATCTGGGCATCGAGAAATTGCTGGCGGTGGTGGGCGGCTCCATGGGCGGCATGCAGGTCTTGCAATGGGCCGCCTCATACCCCGAATGCGTGCGCGCGGTGGTGCCGATCGCCTGCGCCGCGCGCCATTCGGCGCAGAACATCGCCTTCCACGAAGTGGGCCGCCAGGCGATCATGGCCGATCCCGATTGGAAGGGCGGCGAGTATCAGTTGTGCGGCACCCGGCCCTCCAAGGGCCTGGCGGTGGCGCGCATGGCCGCCCATATCACCTATGTTTCGGAGATGGCGCTGCAGCGCAAATTCGGCCGCAATCTGCAAAACCGCGAGGCGCTGTCCTTCCAGTTCACGCCGGATTTTCAGATCGAATCCTATCTACACCATCAAGGCGCGACCTTTGTGGACCGCTTCGACGCCAATTCCTATCTCTACATCACCCGCGCCATGGACTATTTCGACCTGGCCGAGGAGCATGGCGGGCAATTGTCCGATGTCTTCCGCTTGAATTCGGCGCGCTTCTGCATCATCGCCTTCACCAGCGACTGGCTGTTTCCACCGGTGGAAAACAAGCGCATCGCCCACGCCCTGAACGCGGTGGCGGCGCAGGTGAGCTTTGTCGAAATCAAAAGCGACAAAGGCCATGACGCTTTCCTGCTGGATGAGCCGGAAATGTTCGCCACCGTGCGCGGATTCCTCAACCATGCGGCCACGGATCTGAAATGACCATCGCACTGCGTCCCGACCTGGCGGCGATCGCCGCGATGATCCGTCCCGGCGCGCGGGTGCTGGATGTGGGCTGCGGCGACGGCGCTCTTTTGGAGCATCTCAAGGCCAAGAATGTGGACGGACGCGGCATCGAAATTTCCCAGGCCAATGTGAATGCCTGCGTGGCGCGCGGGCTGGCGGTGGTGCAAGGCGATGCCGACAGCGACCTGGTGGATTATCCGGCGCAGATTTTCGACGCCGTGATCCTGTCCCAGACCATCCAGGCCACCGAGAAACCGCGCGTGGTGCTGGAGCATCTGCTCCGCATCGGGCGGCGGGTGGCGATTTCTCTGCCCAATTTCGGCTATTGGAAAGTGCGGCTATCCTTGTTGATGGAAGGGCGCATGCCGCGCACACGCACCCTGGACAATTCCTGGTGGGAAACGCCCAACATTCATCTTTGCACCCTGGCGGATTTCGTGGATCTGACGCGCGAATGCGGCGCCACTATCGTTGAGGCGCACACTCTGAAAGACCATGGCACCACCTCGGTGATGAATCCCAAGAGCCTGACAAACGACTATCTGGGTCCCAACCTGTTCGCCCAGGGCGGCGTCTTTCTGCTCAAAAAGATCTAGAAATCCTCAGCCGCCTTCAACGCCACCTTGCCGGTGAGCGAACGGGAGGGTGTGGCGGGCGCATAAAGCGTTTTGGCCGCTTCCACCACATGCACCCCGCCGATGCCGGAAAACAGCCGCGGTCCGATTCTTTCCCAGCCGGCGCCGGACCGGGTCACGGTTTCAAAAGGCGGAGCGTAAAGCGCCCGGGTCCAGCGCCCCGGCTCGAACAAAGCGTCCTTCAGCACCGCTTCCAGTTCCATCCGGGAGAAGGGGCGGCCATGGCCGAAGGGCGATTTCTGCACCTGTGCCCACAGGCTGGCGCGGTTGGGCGCCACCAAAAGAATGCGTCCTTCCGGCGCCAGCACCCGCCACAATTGCCGCAGCAGCGCGCGCAGGCTTTCGGAGGCTTCCAAGCCATGCACGATCAGGATGCGGTCAAAGAACAAGTCGGGAAAAGGAAGCGCGTCTTCCTCGCACAATAGGACCGCGTTTTTCTGCTGCGGCCAGGAAAAAACCCCCAAGGGCGCCGGCAAGGCCGCGATGCAGCGTTCGGTGCCTTTGAAGGCGCGCAGATACGGGATGGCGAAGCCGTAACCCAAAAGGCGATAATTGCGCAGATCGGGCCATACGCGGTGGATTTCGCGCTGGATGGCCCGCCATGCCAACTGGCCCAGCGGTGTTTGGTAGAAGCCAATAAGGTCGCGGGCGTTCAGCGTCATGTTCCCCTAAGATAGGCGCGCGGGCCGGACGGTTCAAAGACTCTGTTTGGGCCACCCGTTCAACTCGTCACCGGGCTTTGCTAGTGTCCCGATTCCGAAATTCGCACGATCACTCTATATCGAACTCCGGCGAATTTCGGAAACGAAGGACACTAGCAACTTATTGATTCCTAGTGTCGTTTCAGTTTCGAAGTTCGCTTGGAGCCTTATATAAATGATGGCGCGAACTTCGAAACCACGACACTAGCCTTGTGCCTTAAGGAGACATTATGCCCGTTCAGATCGAGACTATCGCCTGCCTATCCGACAACTATGCCTATCTGATCCGGTCGGGAGATCAATGCGCCGTGGTGGACCCTTCGGAAGCCGCGCCCGTGCAGGCGGCCCTGGCACGTAAGGGTTGGACCCTGACCCATATCCTCAACACCCATCATCATCTGGATCATACCGGCGGCAATCTGGCCTTGAAGCAGGCGACCGGCGCCCAAATTGTCGGCCCGGCCAAGGACGCCGCGCGCATTCCCGGCCTGGATGTTGGCGTGGACGAGCAATCGGGCTGGGCGTTTGACGGCCGCAAGGTTCAGGTCCTGGAAGTCCCCGCCCACACCAAAGGCGCCATCGCCTTTGTGATCGACGGCAATGCTTTTACCGGCGACACGCTGTTTTTGATGGGCTGCGGGCGCCTGTTCGAGGGCGATCCGCAAATGATGTGGACCAGCCTTAGAAAGCTGATGACCCTGCCCGACGATACCGCCATCTATTGCGGGCATGAATACACCCAGAGCAATGGCCGCTTTGCGCTCACCCTGGAGCCGGGAAATGCCGAATTGAAAACGCGCATGGAGGCGGTGAATGCGGCGCGCCAAGCGGGCCGGCCGACCGTGCCCGCTTTGCTGGGGCTGGAGAAAAAAACCAATCCCTTTTTGCGGCCGGATTCGGCGGAAATCAGAAAATCGCTGGAAATGGAACTGGCCGATACCGTGGCGGTGTTCGGCGAGATCAGGGCCCGGAAGGACAAGTTTTAACCCCATGGGCGGGCAAGGCCGGCCATGGAGAATTTTATTTGGATGGTTTCTCGCCAGATTCGTCACTGCCGAAAGGCGCCGTAACGATATCGCCGGTGGTGGAAATCACCGAGGCGCCGGTGTCCACCATGGTGCTGGCGGCGTCATAGGCCATGCAGCTGGACAAAAGCGCGGTCAGGACGGCGAAAATGGCGGCCGTGGTCGGCGCGGAGGTAACGGAATTCATGATCCTATGCTTTTCCCGGCGCGGATTTGACACGCCCACCTTAGCAGCTCAATGGTCAAAATATTGCTAACCATATTGAGACCCCGATGTCGGACCTGCTGTTTGTCACCCGGCTGTACAAGGGCCGGATCGCCCCGCCCCGGGATCTGGCAAAAACCTGTCTTGGGATTGCCGCCGACGACAAAGCGGGCCAGCGCTGGTCGCGCGCGCATAATTATGGCGGCTACACGTCTTATGCCTCGCTGAACGACCTGACCCAACGCGCCAGCATCTTGGCCGATCTGGAGCGTGCCATCGCCAGGCATGCCGCCAGTTTCGCCCGCGAACTGCAATTCGATATGGCTGGTCACAAACCCAGGCTGGACAGTCTTTGGATCAATGTGATGAACAAGGACGCGGTGCATACGCCCCATATCCATCCCCATTCGGTGATCAGCGGCACCTATTATGTGACCGTTCCGCCGGGCTCCGGCGCGATCCGGTTCGAAGACCCGCGCTTGCCGATGATGATGGCAGCACCCCCCAAAAAGCCCCGCGCCAGGCCGGAAAACCGCGCCTTTGTGGACGTGGCGCCCAGACCGGGCCTGCTTTTGCTGTGGGAAAGCTGGCTGCGCCATGGGGTAGAGCCCAACCGGGCACGCGGCCAGCGCATTTCGGTGAGCTTCAATTACCGGCTCGGCTGACGCCCTGTTTGGCGCTATACTTGCGCCATAACAAACCAGAGGAGAACGTCATGGACATCTTCACCGGTTCGATTGAAATTCAGATGTTGTGCTGGGCCGTGGTGCTGGGGCTGGTCCAGCTGGTGATTGCCGC
The DNA here is from genome assembly GCA_035275465.1 of Rhizomicrobium sp. Classification (GTDB taxonomy): domain Bacteria; phylum Pseudomonadota; class Alphaproteobacteria; order Micropepsales; family Micropepsaceae; genus Rhizomicrobium. The sequence goes on from DATEMS010000042.1 coordinate 81,915, forward strand.
CACGCTTGCCACCAAAGACCAGGGCCTGCCTTACAATCTCAGTTCGCGCGATTTGCCGCCGCCGCCGGTCACACCCCTTACGGCGCGTTTTCAACGCGCCTTCGGCAATTTCCGCGAGACCTTCGTCTATTTCGCCGTCGCGGTGCTGGTGGTGACGGCGCTGGCCAAGAACAATCCGATGTCGGCGCTGGGGGCGCAGATCTATTTCTGGTCGCGCCTGTTGTATGTGCCCCTTTATGCCGCGGGCATTGCCGGGGCACGGACCGCAGTATGGGCCGCCTCCATCATAGGCCTGGTGATGGTGTTGCTGGCGGCCCTCGCCTGACGCTCATAACCTGACGTCAGCTGTGCCGCCGCTTGATGATGGCGGAAAGCTTGTCCGGCAATTTCGAAACATGGAATTCCCGGTCCCAAGCCAGCTTGGCTTCGGCGAAGATTTTTTCCTGAATCTCGCGCGGCAGATGCGGCCAGGCCGCGATCACGCCCGAACCCAACCGCCGCACCAAGCATTCCTCCTCGGCCGGATATTTGAAGCTTTTGTCTTCCACGAACGCCATGCGCGCACCTTCTCCCTAGAAGAATTGGTGGTCCGGGACAGATGGGAACTTTTGCCGCGGCGGACATTTTTCAGGGAGCCAAGCTCAACCCGGAAAAAAGCCTAAATCAGGGCGAGACGCTTAGGAATGAAAATTTTTTGACCTGCCGCCGCGCCTTAGCGCGTGGAATTTTGCGTCCTGAGCAGGGTTGCCTAGGTTCGAGCGAAGCGAAGAACGCGTAAGAAACGCACGGAGCGTGCTTAACGCAGGTGAGCGCGCAGGACGCAAAATAACCGCGCTAACTAACGGCCTTTCTTCTTTGCCGCCTTACGGGCAGCATAGCGCGCGTCGCGGCGGGCCTTTTGTTCCGCCTCCAGCGCTTCCTGAGCCCGGATGCGTTCTTCATGCTCGCGCTCGGCCTGCTTCTTGGCTTCGATCTCGGCCAGCCGGCGCTGTTCTTCTTCTTCTTGGCGGCGCTTTTCCGCCGCGATAGCGGCCAGGCGCTTTTCCTCGGCGCGCTTGGCGGCGCGTTCCTCGCGCGCTGCGGCAATGGCTTTGCGCTCTTCCGTCTTGGATTCGAAGTTGGCCTTGGCGGCTTCCGCACGCGCCTTGGCCTTGGCCAGCATCTCGGCGCGCGCCTTGGCGGCCGTTTCCAGGCGGTTGGAGAATTTTTCATTATCTAGGCGAGGGGGCATATCTCAGAGATCTTCTCAGGTTTCCATAACGCGCAAATTGGGCGCCAGCGGACGGTTATTCGCGTCCACCAGCAGGATGCGAGGCGCAAAGCTCTTGGCTTCGGCCTCTTCCATGCGAGCATAGGCGACAATGATGACAAGATCGCCTTTTTGCGCCAGCCGCGCGGCGGCGCCGTTGATGCCGATGGTGCCGGACCCGGCGGGCGCGGGAATGGCATAGGTGGTGAAGCGCATCCCATTGTTGATATTCAGCACATCCACCTGCTCATGGGCCAAAATGCCGGCGCGTTCCAGCAAAACGGCGTCCACCGAAATAGAGCCCTCGTAATGCAAATCGCATTGCGTCACCGTGGCGCGGTGGATCTTGGCCTTGAGCAGGGTGAGCAGCATCAGCTATCCAGAAAGCTTCTGAGCTTCCGGCTCCTGCTGGGGTGCTTGAGTTTTCTAAGCGCCTTGGCCTCGATCTGACGAATGCGCTCACGGGTAACGCTGAACTGCTGGCCGACTTCTTCCAGCGTGTGATCGGTGTTCATGCCGATGCCGAAACGCATGCGCAGCACCCGTTCCTCGCGCGGCGTCAAGGTCGCCAACACCCGAGTGGTGGTTTCACGCAAATTGGCCTGGATGGCGGCGTCGATCGGCAGCACCACATTGGGGTCCTGGATGAAGTCGCCCAGATGGCTGTCTTCCTCGTCCCCGATGGGAGTCTCCAGGCTGATCGGTTCCTTGGCGATCTTCAGAACCTTGCGCACCTTTTCCAGCGGCATGGCCAGGCGTTCGGCCAGCTCTTCCGGGGTGGGCTCGCGGCCGATCTCATGCAGCATCTGGCGCGAGGTGCGCACCAGCTTGTTGATGGTTTCGATCATGTGGACCGGGATGCGGATGGTGCGCGCCTGGTCGGCGATGGAGCGGGTGATGGCCTGGCGGATCCACCAAGTGGCATAGGTGGAGAATTTGTAGCCGCGGCGATATTCGAACTTATCGACCGCCTTCATCAAGCCGATATTGCCTTCCTGGATCAGGTCCAGGAACTGCAAGCCGCGATTGGTGTATTTCTTGGCGATGGAGATGACCAGGCGCAGATTGGCCTCAATCATTTCCTTTTTGGCGACGCCGGATTCGCGCTCGCCTTTTTGCACCGTCTGCACGTTGCGGCGGAATTCCGACACCGACTGGCGGGTTTCCTGCGCCAGTTGCTGAATCTCATCGCGCAGCGACTTGACCTTGTCGCGCTCTTCGGTGACGAAATCGTGCCAGCCAAGGCCGGTAAGACGGCCGACACGGCGCGCCCAATTGGGGTCCAGCTCATTGCCGAAATACTGTTTGAGGAATTCGCTGCGGTCCACGCCATGGCTTTCGGCCAGACGCAGCAGCTTGCCTTCCAGCCCGACCAGGCGCTTGTTGATGCCGTACATCTGATCGACAAGGGCTTCGATGCGATTGTTGTTGAGCTTGAGCGACTTGACCAGATCCATGGTTTCGTTGCGCAGCTTTTTGAAGCGGCGCTCCTGACCGGTGGAAAGCTCGTCGCTGGCCAGCGCCGCTTCCACGGACGCGTCCTGCAGCTTGCCCAATTTCTTATAGAGGCCGGCAATGGCATCCAGCGACGCCAGAACCTGCGGCTTCAGCGCTGCTTCCATGGCCGACAAAGGCAAATTGCCCTCGTCGTCGAAATCCTCGTCGGCGCCATCGGCGGCCGCCTGGGCTTCGCCCCCTTCGCCTTCTGCGCCCTCGGCCCCATTGGTTTTCACCGGTACGGGCTTGGGCGCGGGGGGCGGCGGCGGCACGGGCTTTTTGAATTCAACCGGAGCCGCGCCGTTTCCGGTGTTCAGGGGCTGGCCGTCGGGGCCGACCGGCGGGGGCACATTGGCGGGCTGACCGTCGGGACCGGCGCCATACATGGCTTCCAGGTCGATGATGTCACGCAGCAAAACCTTGCCTTCGTTCAGTTCGTCGCGCCAAACGGTGAGCGCTTCAAAGGTCAAGGGGCTTTCGCACAAGGCGCCGATCATCAATTCGCGGCCCGCCTCGATGCGCTTGGCGATAGCGATTTCGCCTTCGCGGCTGAGCAGCTCGACACTGCCCATTTCGCGCAGATACATGCGCACCGGATCGTCGGTGCGGTCATATTGTTCGCCGGACTTGGGCGTGGTGGCCAGCGCCTTGCCGCCCTCGGCGGCGACCAGCGCGCCGCCCTCCTCGCCTTCCTCGGCTTCTTCGCTTTCGATGACATTGATGCCCATTTCATTGAGCATCGCCATCGTGTCTTCGATCTGCTCGGACGAGGTCTTGTCCGACGGCAGCACTTTGTTCAGTTCGTCATAGGTGACATAGCCGCGCGCCTTGGCCTTGGCGATCATCTTGCGGACGCCGACATCCGACATGTCCAGCAGCGGCGAATCCGCGTCGCCCGGCGTTTCATTTTCGCCCGGCTTCTTGGGAGCAACCTTGGCGCCCGGCTTGGGCGGCACGACGGGGCTTTCCCCCTTTTTGGTTTCGGCCTTGGCAGCGGTCTTGGCTTTTAATTTTTCTTCCTTTGCCTTGGCCGCCAATTGGGCCGCCAGTTGCGCCTTGGTCAGCTTTTCGACCTTGGCGGGCTTTGCGGCCACCTTGGCAGCGGCTTTCACCGGCTTGGCCGCAGCCTTCACGGGCTTAGCAGCAGCCTTTGTCGATTTCGCCAATTTTGCGGGCACGAGTTTGGCAGGCGCCTTTTTGGCGGGCGCCGACCTGGAGGCAGCAGCCTTCGCGGCCGTGCGCGGCTTGCTCGCCGGCATATTCTTGGAAGGCTTGGCCGGTTTCTTGGAATGAGACGCTTTGGTCACTTATGCTCTACCTAACTATGTGACGCGCCCATCGCCGGGCCGTTGGAGGCGCTCTTTGCGGCGCTCCAACAGGCGTCGCGCATCGGTTTGATGCCCCGACAGTTCGCGCAGATCGGCAAGGGCGCGCTGAAAACTGGCTGGGGGATCCTCGACCGGGCTGCCAGCAAAACGCACCAGCAAATCGGCCATTCCCTTACGCGTGAAATGGGTTTGAACCCCAGCTTTTTCAAGGCTGGAGCCGGAAGCGGCGAGGTTTAGAAGTTCGTGCCTCAGCCTGTCAAGCGAAGGGTCCGCCAGGTCCAAAACCGCCAGGGATTCAGCCTCCAAGAGCGCGATTTCCGGCGATTCAACCAGAAGTCGCCCCAGTTCCATTTCCTTGGTTTGGCGGGCGCCAGCCTGGCCGGAACGAACCAGGGCGGAAGCCTGGACACTGGCCGAAACTGCCTCCGGGGTCCCTGGCAGGGGCCGCGGCTTGAAGTCGCCGCGGAACTTACCGCCTGCGGCAGGCCGGAACGGGGCGCGGGACAACCCACTCCTTGCAGGACCGGCCGGCGCGCGCCGCTTGAAGCTCTCAAACACCTGCTGCTCAAAGCCGCGCCGGTAATAATCCGCCACCTTGGCATCGGTGATGCGGTCCACAATCTCTTTCAGGCTGTGTTCCAGCCCGGCGCGGCGCTCAGGCGTGGAGAAATCCTTGCCCTCGGTTTCGGTGCGCCACAAAAGTTGTGACAAAGGCAGCGCCGCTTCCAGCAACACCGACATCGCGCCCGAGCCATTGGCGGCGATGAAACTGTCGGGATCCTCGCCCATGGGCAGGAAGGCAAAGCGCAAGGAATAGCCCGCCTTCAGATGCGGCAGCGCCAGATGCGCGGCACGGTGCGCCGCCTTCAACCCGGCCGCATCACCGTCGAACGCCAGGATCGGTTCGGGGGCGGTGCGCCACAAAAGATGGAGCTGATCTTCGGTGAGCGCGGTGCCCAAGGGGGCGACGCTATGCGCGAAACCGGCGCGCACCAGCGCAATCACATCCATATAACCTTCGGCGACGATGATGGTGCCGGTCTTGAAGGCGGCGGCGCGCGCGGTGGCGAAATTGTAAAGCTGCGACCCCTTGGAAAACAGCGCGGTTTCGCCGGTATTGATGTATTTGGGCTTGGCGTCTGCTTCCAGCGCGCGGGCGCCGAACGCCACAATGCGGCCGCGCCCGTCGGAGATGGGAAACATCACCCGGTTGTAAAAGAAATCCCGCATCGGCCGACCGTCCTCGCCCGGCCGCGCCAGGCCGGCGGCAATCATGTCGTCCTGCATCACATTATGCGCCGCAAGATGGCCGATCAGGGCGCTATTGCCGGAGGGCGCATAGCCCAAACGGAACTGCTTGGCTGCCGCGCCGTCCAGCCCGCGGCCTTTCAGATAGTCGCGGGCTTCCCGTCCCGCCGTCTCGAACAACTGCGCCTCATAGAATTTTGCCGCCAGTTCGACGATGTCGTAGAGCGACTTGCGCTGTTGCTCCCGCGCCTCGTCTTCGGCCGACCATTGCGGTAATTCCACGCCTGCCTCGCCGGCCAACTTTTCGACCGCCTCGCGGAAGGACAGGCCTTCGGTTTCCACCAACCAGCGGAAGGCATCGCCGCCCTTGCCGCAGCCGAAACATTTGTAGAGCCGGCGCTCATTTTCGACTTTGAAACTGGGGGATTTTTCCTGGTGGAAGGGGCAGCAACCCCACATCACCCGGCCCTTGCGGACCAGCTTGACGCGGCGGCCGACCAGCTGAACGAGATCCGTCCGCCGCCTTATTTCCTCCAGCAATCCTTCGCCATAGCGCATGACGCTATTTTAGGGGGAATTCCTGCTTTTGGGACGAGATTCGCGCGGGTTCCGGCCCAAAGGGCTACGTCCCCTGTGCATGAATTCTCGGCAGCCGGAGCAGCTATTTTCCGCTCAGGGCGTCCTTGGTGGCAGCGCTGGCTTTTGAAAAGTCCATCTGCCCGGCATAGCGTTCTTTGAGAACCGCCATCACTTTCCCCATATCCTTGATCGAGGCGGCGCCGACCTCCGCGATGGTCTTGGCCACCGCCTCCTTCATCCCCGCCTCGTCCATCTGGGCGGGCATGAAGGAGCGGATGATGGCGATCTCGTCGCGCTCATTGGCGGCCAGCTCGGGGCGGTTGCCCGCATCGAAAGCGGTCGCGGACTCCTCGCGCTGCTTGATCATCTTGGCCAGCAAAGTGAGGATGTCGTCATCCCCCACCAGATCCTTGTTGGTTTCGCTGCGCGCGGCGATGTCACGATCTTTCAGGGCGGCCAGGATCAGGCGCACCGTGGCCAGGCGCTTGGCGTCTTTGGCCTTCATGGCCTCTTTCATGGCGTCGTTGAGTTTTGCGCGCAGGGACATGGGATTTCTCATCAAGGAATGCGCGGCGAACCTATCTGGAATCAGTGGATAATTCCAACCCGTTGAAATCTAAAGATAAGTTCTGGTTGACGCGCGCCCGACGCATACCTATTTTCGCGCAAATTCGAGGCCTCCCATGACCGACGCATCTAAAGCCCACTCCGCCAGCGCGGAGACGGTATTTTCGCGCGCCCCCTTCAGCAAAGGAGGCTTGATGCTGGCGGACGGCACCTTCTTCGAAGGCACCGGCTTTGGCGCACAAGGCGCAGCGGTGGGCGAGGTTTGCTTCAACACCGCCATGACCGGCTATCAGGAAATCCTCAGCGATCCGTCTTATGCCGGCCAGATCGTGGCCTTTACTTTTCCCCATATCGGCATTGTCGGCACCAACGCGGAAGACATCGAGACCGTGACGCCGGCGGTGCGCGGGCTGATCGTGCGCGCCGATGCGCAGCATCCGTCCAACTACCGCAATCTGCTGGCGCTGGATGGCTGGCTGAAGAAACACAATATTCCGGCGGTGGCGGGGATCGACACCCGCGCCTTGACTTCACTGATCCGCGAAAAAGGCATGCCGCATGGCGTGGTGGTGAACCTGGGCGAAGGCAAACTGGACCGCGAAGCCTTGATCAAACAGGCCAAAAGCTTTGCCGGACTGGAAGGGTTGGACCTGGCCAAGGATGTCACCGCACGCCAGACCGGCAAATGGAACGAAATGCCCTGGGCCTGGGGCGAAGGCTACAAAAAAGAGGATAGACCCAGCTTCCGCGTCACCGTGATCGACTATGGCGTGAAGCGGAATATCCTGCGTCTGTTGGCGGGCATGGGCGCCGACATCACCGTGGTGCCCGCCAATGCCAGCACCGAAGAAGTCATGCGCCATGCGCCGCATGGCGTGCTGCTCTCCAACGGCCCCGGCGATCCGGCAGCGACGGGCGCCTATGCCATTCCCACCATTCAGGGCGTGATCGCCACCGGAACGCCGGTGTTCGGCATCTGTCTGGGTCATCAGATGCTGGGTCTGGCGCTGGGCGCCAAGACCAAGAAGATGGCGCAGGGCCATCATGGCGCCAATCACCCGGTGAAAGATCTGACCACCGGCAAGGTGGAGATCGTCTCCATGAATCATGGCTTCACCGTGGATCGCGACAGTCTGCCCAAGGGCGTCACCGAAACCCATGTCTCGCTGTTCGACGATACCAATTGCGGCATTGCCGTGGATGGCAAGGATGTGTTCAGCGTGCAGTATCACCCCGAGGCGTCGCCGGGACCGATGGATTCGCACTATCTGTTCGAACGGTTTGCCGAAGCGGCGAAGAAGCGGGCTTAAGCATCATCTGTCATTCCCGGCGATGACCGCCGGAGTTATCGCGCGAACTCCACGACATCCAACAGCGACTCCTGCACCGCCGGAATTTCCAGCCGCAGGCGGTCGTCGCCGATGCCGGTCAAAAGACCGATCTGATCGTCAGGCGTAACCGGCGTGCCCAAGGATGGCGGCGGCCCGGAATAGCGGTGCGCGGGCACGCCCCGCACGCGGGAGGCACCCACATAAATCCAGGCGCCGTCCTGCGGATACAGAAAGCCGGAAAAAAGCTGGCTGCCGTCCGTCTTACTCAGGGCAAAACCGCCCGGCACGGCGCGGATGCTGCAGCGGAACCAGCGGTCATAAACGATATAGGCGCTGATGCCGCCCAGCTTCATCTGACGGCAGCGCCACGCGCCTGCCAGGACAGACGCGGGAACGGTCTTCCCCTCGGACTGCATCACCCGCGCGAGCGCGCGGCGGTCGCCCAGCCCTTCGCCTTGCTGGGCACCGTTCCATGCCGCATCGCGAATTTCATAGAAACGGTTCAGCCGGTCCAGATCGGCGGGCGATACAAGGTTTTGCCAATCCGCCATCGCGCGGCCCGGAAGCGCAAAGACCGCCAGCGCCACAACAAGCTTAAGTATCCGCATTCCCGTCGGAAGGGTCATGACCGTTCTCCGGCGGTGTCCATCCCTTCAAGTCCGCGGTCGGCGGCATGCCGATGACGTTGAACCCGGCATCGACGAAATGGACTTCGCCCGTCACCCCACCTGCCAGATCGCTGAGCAAATACAAGGCCGCGCCGCCGACATGGTTAAGGTCCACGGTCCTTTTGAGCGGAGAATGGCTTTTGTTCCATTTAAACACCATGCGGGCATCGCCCACCGCCGCGCCCGCCAGGGTGCGCATGGGTCCCGCCGAAATGGCGTTAACGCGGATATTGTCACGGCCCAGATCGGCGGCGAGATAGCGCACGCTGGCTTCCAAGGCCGCCTTGGCCACGCCCATCACATTGTAGTTGGGCATCACCCGCTGCGCGCCCAGATAAGTCAGGGTCACCAGGCTGCCGCCATGGGGCATCAGCCTGGCGGCGCGCTGGGCCACGGCGGTGAAGGAATAGCAGGAAATATCGAGGCTCCGCGCGAAGTTGGCGCGGCTGGTATCGACATAGCGGCCCTTCAATTCTTCGCGGTCGGAAAAAGCCAGCGAATGCACCAGAAAATCGAGGCCGCCCCATTCGCGCTTTAAAGTGTCGAACACCGCGTCCAGCTGTTCGTCGCTTTCGACATCGGCAGGCATCACCAGATGGGACCCGATGGAGCCGGCCAAGGGAGCCAACCGCTTTTTCTGCGCCTCGCCCTGATAAGTAAAGGCGATTTGTGCGCCCTGGCTCGCCAGCATCTGCGCGATACCCCAGGCAATGGAATGATCATTGGCCACGCCCATGACCAGACCGCGCTTGCCATTCATCAGTCCTGTTTTTGGCATCAGTCCGGCTCTTGCTGCATCCATGATGTGATCCCGGGGTGTTTTCTGTTCCATAGGGGCATCACTTTTCATAACGCTGAAAAACCAGGCAGGCATTGGTGCCGCCAAAACCGAAGCTATTGGAAAGCGCGACATTGATCCGGGCATTATCGATGCGCTGGCGCACGATATTGGCGCCTGCCACGGCCGGATCCAGCTCCACGATATTGGCGCTTTCGCAGATGAAATCATTCTGCATCATCAAAAGCGTGTAGATCGTCTCATGCACGCCGGCCGCGCCCTGGCTGTGGCCGGTGAGCGACTTGGTGGCGCTGATCGCAGGCGTCTTGGCTCCGAACACGGTTTTGATGGCGTTGATCTCGGGCACATCGCCCACCGGCGTCGAGGTGGCGTGGGGATTGATGTAATCCACCGGCGCCTTGACGCCTTCCAGCGCCAACCGCATGCAGCGCACGGCGCCTTCGCCGGACGGCGCCACCATGTCGGCACCGTCGGCGGTCGCGCCATAGCCCACCATTTCGGCATAAATCTTGGCGCCGCGCGCCTTGGCGTGCTCCAATTCCTCCAACACCAGAATGCCGCCGCCGCCGGAAATCACAAAGCCATCGCGATTGATGTCATAGGCGCGCGAGGCGCTTTCGGGCGAGGTATTGTACTTGGACGACATCGCGCCCATGGCGTCGAACAATTCGCTGAGCGTCCAATCCAGTTCCTCGCCGCCGCCGGTGAACATCATGTCCTGCTTGCCCCACTGGATCAGTTCAAAGGCATTGCCGATGCAATTGGCCGAGGTCGAGCAGGCGGATGAGATGGAATAATTATAGCCCTTGGTCTTGAACCAGGTGGAAAGATTGGCGCTGAGGGTGGAGGACATCGCCTTGGGCACCGCGAAGGGGCCCACCCGCTTGGGGGAATTGTTCTGGCGGGTGATGTCGGCCGCTTGCACGATGGCCTTGGTGCTGGGACCGCCGGAACCGACGATCAAGCCGGTGCGCGGATTGGAAATGTCTTTTTCCTCCAGGCCGGCATCGGCGATGGCCTGGTTCATCGCCACCCAGCAATAGCCGGCGCCATCGCCTTGGAACCGCCGCGCGCGGCGATCCACCACCTCGTCCAGATTGATCTTGAGCGAGCCATGGACCTGGGAACGGAAACCAAGACGGATATAGTCTTCGGCCGCAACGATGCCCGAACGGGCATGACGCAAGGACTCGGTGACTTCGGCGGCATTGCTGCCGATGGAAGACACGATGCCGAGGCCGGTGACAACCACTCTTCTCATTCGAACCTTCATGCCCTCATGCTTCGACAAGCTCAGCATGAGGATTGCGTTTATTCCTCACCCTGAGCTTGTCGAAGGGTGAGAAGGATTATTTAGGCGGAGGCGGGCGCACTCTGCGACAGAGCCGCCGCGGCATCGGTGAACAGGCCGACCTTGAGACCCTTGGCTTCATAGACCACCTTGCCGTCCACCTTCATGATGCCGTCGGCAATTCCGAGTACAAGCTTGCGCATGATCACACGCTTGAAATTCACGATGTAGGTGATCTTCCTGGCGGTGGGCAGCACCATGCCGGTGAACTTCACTTCATCCACGCCCAGCGCCCGGCCCCGGCCCAGACCGCCCATCCAGCCCAGGAAAAAACCGACCATCTGCCACAGGGCGTCCAACCCCAAACAGCCCGGCATGACCGGATCGCCTTCGAAATGACATTTGAAGAACCAGAGATCGGGATGGACATCGAATTCCGCCACCACCTCGCCCTTGCCCGCTTCGCCGCCATCCTCGGTGATGGAGGTGATGCGGTCGAACATCAGCATGGGCGGCATGGGCAATTGCGGATTGCCCGGCCCGAACAACTCCCCCCTGGCGCAAGACAACAGGCCTTGAAGATCAAAAGAGGATTTGCGCAAGGGGGTGTCCACGGCTTGGTTTCTTCCTTGAAAACACTATTGAAAACTTTGACGTTTCCCTGCGGGTTCCCTACCCGAAAAGAGGATGTTGGGCTACCCTCGAAACACAAGGCCGCTTGCTTTAGAACTATTCTAAGTTATATCTTTCCCAGTCTAGCAGGTTATCCCGCCCCTTGCAGGCGGGATGCCCGCAAAGAGGACGTGAATTGATGGGCAAAGCTCCGCGCAACGGCAAAATCTTGGCGGCCCAAACCATGGAACGGTTGCGCCATGCCGGCCTGCGCCCCACCCGCCAGCGGGTGGAACTGGCCAGCCTGCTATTTCAAGACTGCGACCGGCATGTCACCGCGGAAAGCCTGCACGACCAAGTCACCGAGGCGGGCGTAAAGGTCTCCCTGGCCACGGTCTATAACACCCTGCATCAGTTCACCGAGGCGGGCTTACTGCGCCAGGTCATCGTGGATGCCGCGCGCAGCTATTTCGACACCAATACCGGCGATCACCAACATTTTTTCCTCGAAAAGGAAGGCGTGTTGATCGACATTCCGGGCGAGGCCATTTCGGTGGCCGGTGTTCCCAACCCGCCGCCCGGACTGACGGTGGAGCGGGTCGATGTGGTGGTGCGCGTAAAACGCGCCTAGTCCGCCCGCCCAAGTTTGAGAGTCATTCTCACAGTTTAGAATCATTCTAAACTATTGACAGGCTCCGCCGACACAGACAGTCTGGCGCCTGGAATTTTCACCGCATAGGAGGCTCATATGCCCGCACTGAAGAACACCAAGACCTGGGAAAATCTCAAGGAAGCCTTCGCCGGCGAAAGCCAGGCCAACCGCCGCTATCTCTATTTCGCGCAGAAAGCCGACGTCGAAGGTCATAACGATGTCGCCGCCGTGTTCCGCTCCACCGCCGAAGGCGAAACCGGCCATGCCCATGGCCATCTGGAATATCTGGAAGAGGTAGGCGATCCGGCGACCGGCGAGCCGATCGGCGCCACCGACGCCAATCTCAAGGCCTCGATCGCGGGCGAGACCCACGAATATACCGACATGTATCCGGGCATGGCCAAGACGGCGCGCTCGGAAGGCTTTGACGAAATCGCCGACTGGTTCGAGACCCTGGCCAAGGCCGAAAAATCCCATGCCGGCCGCTTCCAAAAGGCGCTCGACACTTTAGGTCAATAACCCCCTCTGCCTTCGCTGTCTGGTGACACCAAATCGCCTTCGCGATTTGGCGTCTTGGCCAGCTACGGCATCTCCCCCTCTATGCGCTTTGCGCAAGAGGGGGAGGCGGGCCTCAGCCACGTCGTACCGTCCCTGGAGTAGCCATGACCGGTGAAGGCAGCCTCGACGCCCCCACCCGCGAAATCATCAAATGGCAGGACCCCGACTTTGCCGATGAGGCCAAGCTGGACGCCGAAATGCGCCGGGTGTTCGACATCTGTCACGGCTGCCGCCGCTGCTTCAATCTGTGCGATTCCTTCCCGCGCCTGTTCGACCTGATCGACAACAGTCCCAAAGAGGATGTCGAGCACCTGGCGTCCGAAGATTTCAAGCCGGTGGTCGATGCCTGCACGCTTTGCGACATGTGCTTCATGACCAAATGTCCCTATGTGCCGCCGCACCCCTTTATGCTGGATTTTCCGCATCTGATGCTGCGCCACCGCTTTGTCGAGGCCAAGAAAGGCAATACCGAATTTGTCCAGCGCCAACTGGCGGAAATGGATCGCAACGGCACCGCGGCGCGTTTTGTCTCGCCCATCGTCAACTGGGCGTCCGACAAGAACAACAAGCCGATGCGGGCGTTGATGGAAAAGACCGCCGGCATTGACGCCAAGGCCACCCTGCCGAAATTCCACGCCCGCACTTTTGTATCGGCCGCCAAGCAGCAGGAAAACGAGATCAACAGCGCCGCCCCCGCCTTTGGGAAGCGCAAGGCCGCGCTCTATGCCACCTGTTTCGTCAACTACAACAAGCCGCAAACCGGCATGGATGCGCGGGCCGTGCTCAACCATATCGGCGTGGAAACCAAGGTCGCTTACCCCGGCTGTTGCGGCATGCCGTTCCTGGAGCAGGCCGAACTGAGCCGCGTCGCCGACAACGCCGCCAAGGTTTCCAAGGAATTGGTCAAGCTGATTGACCAGGGCTACGACATTGTCGCCCTCACCGCCTCCTGCGGACTGATGCTGAAATTCGAATGGGCGCTGATCTGTCCCGACAATCCGGATGTGAAGCGCGTGCAGGAAAACACCTTCGACATTGACGAATATGTGGTGGATGTCGCCAAGAAGGACGGCCTGCCACCCGGCCTTACGGGCTTGCCCGAAGGCGTCACGGTGCATCTGGCCTGTCACGCCCGGGCCCAGAATATGGGACCCAAGGCGGCGGAGATGCTGAAAATGATTCCCGATACGCCGGTGGATGTGATCGAACGCTGCTCGGGTCACGGCGGCACCTTCGGCGTGGTCAAGCCCACCCATGATGTGGGGGTGAAGGTCGGCAAGCCGGTGTTCAAGGCCGTGAACGCCAAGCCGCGCGGTCACATTGTTTCGGATTGTCCGCTGGCGGCGGTGCATATTGTGGCGCACACCGATACGCCCGCCCGCGAGCCGGAACATCCCATCCAAATCATGGCCCGCGCTTTCCGTCTGAAGGAGGACTGATATGTCCGAAGCTCAGCGCAGGATCACGCCCGCCGATGTGTTGCCGGTCGCCGAATATGACCAGCAACGCGCATCGCTGAAAGCAAGCCTGATTCCGGTCAAGAAGCTGCGCCGCATCGAGGTGGGGCCCTTCGCCACATTTTATTTTGAAAACTACGCCACCATGTGGCTGCAAGTGCAGGAAATGCTGCGTATTGAAAAAGGCGGCACCGAACAGATCGCCGGAGAGCTGGACGCCTACAATCCTCTGATCCCGCAAGGTGACGAGTTGATCGCCACCATGATGCTGGAGATCGAGGACGCCAACCGCCGCCATGCCGTGCTGCTGACCTTAGGCGGGATCGAGGAGACGGTGTTCCTGGAAATCGGCGGCGATGTGATCACCGCCACGCCCACCGAATATGACGACCGCACCACGGCCGACGGCAAAACCTCGTCGGTGCATTGGTTGCGTTTCAAGCTCAGCAAAGAACAGATCGCGCGCTTCCGCAAGGATGGCGAACGGGTGGTGTTGGGCATCTCCCATCCCAATTATGGCCACATGGCGGTGCTCACGGCCGAAGCGCGCGCAGCGTTGGCGAAGGATTTCGCCTGACTTCGCGCGTGGAATGGAGAAGCTATCTCTCCGTTGTCATACCCGCGTAAGCGGGTATCCATGGATAGACCAGGCGCTGGTGGAACAATGGATTCCCTGAGTTCTCAAACGAAGTGCAACACCAGACTAGGGTGTTGCGATGGGAACAAAATATGACCAGTTCACGCTGGAAGAGCGCTGTGAAGTTGCCCGCCTACAAACCGATGGGTGCTCGCTCAGGCAAATTG
>DATEMS010000043.1:0-19639 GCA_035275465.1 Rhizomicrobium sp.
GGGGTGGAGCAGCCCGGTAGCTCGTCAGGCTCATAACCTGAAGGTCACAGGTTCAAATCCTGTCCCCGCAACCATCGTGAGCACACGGCTTAGGTCCCTTTTCGGGACCTAAGCCGTTTGTGCGAACGATGTCCCCGCGAAGGCGGGGACCCAGCTTTTTAAAAAAGTGCGAGGCCCAGCCAAGGACCGAGCCCGTCTGCTTATTCCATTCTCAGTGAATCGGTTCCTGCACGTAATTCGTGCTGTCCTGCACCGCCTGGCTCACTTGCTCGCCGGCTTGATGCATCACCTGGCTGGTGCGATCCACCGCATCGCCGGCCTGTTTTTGCATTCGGTCGATATTAGCGGAGGCTGTCTCCGCCGCGGTGACGATGACGTTCTGGGTCAGGCCACGCAACGCCCCCATCATGCGCATGCTTTGGCTGGCATAATCCTGCAGAAAATCCCGCAGCCATTCCTGCTGGACACCGATCAGGCCGGGGATGCCGTGACAGCTTTGTAACTTATCCAGGGCCGCACCATTACGCCCCAGCCGCAGATTCACAAAACGCAGGCTTTCATCCTTGGCGAATTCGGTCATCCCCTGAGCCAGGAGACGGTGGCTTTCCGCAGTCTGCGCCAGGGAATCGCTCAATTGGGAAACGGCTTTGGCAGGGTCCGGCTGGCCAGGGTGATTGTGGCTATTGTCCATGACGGGGGCTCCTTCGGTTGTGCGCCGCGACAAAGAATGAAAAGGCGCGTGGCGGCGCGAAGTTTCGCGGGAGGGCAAAAACTTTTTATGACGGGCGGATCGTGGCTTGCCGACAGTTTTACGACCCTTCCAAGGCGGCCGTCGCCGCCCCTGGAAAAGCGCGGAATCCCGGCCCTTTCGCCCGTTTGCCGCTTTTCTGTGCGCCGCTTATGATACCGCGCAATATCATTTGCGGGAGGGGTAGCCCCGCCGCTATAACCCCGGCCCTTGAGGCACGGCTGCGGTTGAGTCTGCCGCCCCCTCGCGTCGAAGGGAGTATGCATGGGAACCCAGGTCTCCACCGACTACCACCCGTCGGAAAATGAGCCCTTTATGAATGAGCGCCAGCGCGAATATTTCCGCCGCAAGCTCAACCTCTGGAAAGAGGAAATCCTCAAGGAAAGCCGCGAAACCATCCAGAATCTTCAGGCCGAGACCGTACCGCATGCCGATCTCGCCGACCGCGCCTCGACCGAGGCCGAGCGCCAGTTGGAACTTCGGACCCGTGACCGCCAGCGCAAGCTGATCGCCAAGATCGACGCAGCTTTGCGCCGGATCGAAGACGGCTCTTACGGTTTTTGCGAGGAAACCGGCGAGCCGATCTCCTTGAAACGCCTGGATGCACGACCCATCGCCACCCTTTCCATCGAGGCACAGGAACGCCACGAAAGACGTGAGAAGGTTTATCGCGACGACTAAAGCGCGAGCCTTGGAAAATGCCAGTCTTGGAAAATGAAAGAGCCCGGTTTCAACCGGGCTCTTCTTTTTCCCCACTATGTTCAGAGGTTGTTTTTCTTAGGATGAAATCGTCAGGCCGATTTCACCACGGCAGAATGATATCGAGAAGCTGCGAACCGTAACGCGGCTGTTGCACGTCGCTCACGGTGCCGACGCCACCATAAGTGACGCGGGCCTCGGCGATCTGCGACAGATTCACCGTATTGTCCTGGGTGATGTCTTCGCGGCGCACGATGCCCGACAGGCGCAGGTCGCGCAGTTCGTGGTTCACCCGTACCTGCTGATGGCCGTCAATCACCAGATTGCCGTTGGGCAGAACCTGAGCGACCAAGGCGGCCAGCGTCATGTTGATGGACTCGGCGCGCTGGATCGAACCGGTGCCGACATTGGAATTGTCGGATCCCAGCTTGACCAGGCTGGTGGGGTCCATGCCGATGCTCGGCAGAACCTTCTCCAGGCCGAACAGATTGCTCATATCGGCATTTTCGGTGTTGGTGCGGCTGCGCGAGGAGCTGTTCTGTATCTTGGCGGTGTCAGCGACCGAAACATTCACGGTGATCACATCGCCGATATGCATCGCGCGCGGATCGTGAAAGAAGCTCTGCGCGCCGGGCTGCCACAAGGAATTGTTGACATGGGTGATGGGCGCCGGACGCGGAATTTCCGCCACAATCTGCTGGCCGGCGGGATTGCCCACCGCCGCGAGCTTGGGCGCCTCGCCGATATTTTCGATGCGGTCGATAGCCGAGCAAGCCGACAGCATGGCACAGGCCGCGACCGAGGTAGAGATTTTCAGGAACAGGTTGCGCATGAGAGATCCTATCGGCGGGCAAGCTTGTTGGTGGACGAAGAGACAACCCCGGTGGCGCGCACGGTGCCGGGCGCGGTGACGGTGGCGGAGACCATGCGGTAGGAGACCGGATTTTGAACCGTGACCGTATCGCCGATGCCGCCTTCGCTCATGGCGCGGCCCATGGCGGTCAATTCGACGCCCGGAACCGAAAATTGCATGGTCACGGTCTGACCCTTGGCGATCACAATCGGGCGGCGCACATCGTCGGCGCGGAAAGGCTGGCCGGCGGTCAGCATGCGGCGGGCCTGCATGCCCTTGACCTCTTCCAGCTTGGTGGGGATTCCCGACATCAAGGCGGCGCCGTCCACGGTGGTGAAGGTGAGATCGCTTTCGCTGATCACCTCGCCGCGGGCGATATCGTGGGCCGGCACCACAATGCGCACCGTGCCGGCAAAAGCGGAACCGGCGGCCAGGAGCAGCGCGGGCAGGACCGCGAAAACACCCAGAATCGTCAGGAATTTGCGCGCCATGTTATGTTCCTAACCGAGCTGTGCTCTGGAGCATCTGATCGGCGGCGGAGATCACTTTGGAGTTCATTTCATAGGCGCGCTGGGCGGTGATCAGCGCGGTGATCTCGTCCACCGAATTCACATTGGAGGTTTCCAGGAAACCCTGCTGGATGTTGCCGTAACCGGTGGAACCGGGCACGCCAGCCTGCGGGCTGCCGGAACCAGGCGTCTCTAGATAGATATTATTGCCAATAGCATTAAGTCCCGCTTCATTGGGAAAGCGTGTCAGCTCCAGCTGGCCCACGGTCTGGGGCGTGGAGTTACCCGCGACCATGGCATTGACCTGGCCCTGGGCGTTGATGGTCACTGAAATGGTGTTCTGCGGGATGGCGATGCCCGGCTGCACCACCAGGCCGTCCTGGGTCACCAGCTGCCCCTGGGGACTGAGCGAGAAATTGCCCGAGCGGGTATAACCGTCGGTGCCGTCCGCCTGCTGGATACGGAAAAAGCCCGCGCCTTGGATGGCGACGTCATAGGGATTGCCGGTGGATTTCAGATCGCCCTGGGTGGTGATGCGATAGACCGCGGCGGTGCGCACACCCGCGCCGATCTGGATGCCGTTGGGCGCATAGGTGCCCTGGTCCGAGGTCTGCGAGCCGGGGGTCTGGATGTTTTGATACAGCAGGTCGGCGAATTCGGCGCGCTGCTGCTTGAAGGCCGTGGTGTTCATATTCGCCAGATTGTTGGCGATAACTTCCACATTGGTCTGCTGAGCCAGCATGCCGGTCGAGGCGATGGAAAGGGCGCGCATTATCGTGTCTCCTTAAACGGGCATCTGGCCAAGCTTTTCGATAGCCTGGCGCATCATGTCTTCTTGGGATTTGCTCAAGGCGGCGGTCGCTTCATAGGCCCGCATCACCTCGATCATATGGCTGATTTCGATCACCGGCTGAACGTTGGAGGCTTCCAATGTGCCCTGCCGGAGATTGACGAGAGCCGGCGTGGTCGGCGTCTGTTCGGTGACATACAGATTCCCGCCTTGCTTGATCATGGCGGCGCTGTTGGCAAAATCCACGATCTTCAATTTGCCCAGCTGATTGCCAACGCCGTTGACCACGCTGGAAATGGTGCCGTCGGGGGCGATGTTGATCTCGCCGTCGGTGGGGGTGATAAGAATGGCGCCGCCATCGCCTTGAACTTGATGGCCCTGGCTGGTCACCAGATTGCCATTGCCGTCGAGCGAGAAATGGCCATCGCGGGTATAGCGCAGGCCCTGGGGCGTCTGGATGGCGAAATAGCCCGCGCCGGCGATGGCGATATCGTACGTGGCGCCGGTCTGTTGGACATTGCCTTGGCTGGTATCGCGCATGATGCCGGCATCCTTGACGAAGCTGACGCTTTGCGGGCCGACCTGACCCTCGGCAGGCTGCATCATGGTGACGAACTCTTCGAATTTCGCCGCTTCGCGCTTGAACCCCGGCGTGGACGCGTTGGCGATGTTGTTCGCGATCACGTCCATCGCCCGGTGAGAGGCGAGCTGATGCGAAAGACTAACGAGAAGTGAATTATCCATGGCACCTACCGGATCCTTTCTGGTCCGTCGGGCTAACGCAGTGCAGCCGCCATGCCAGGGGAAAACCCCGGATTTTATTGAACTTTTTGAACAGCGCGCGGATCAGGCGGAAAAACTTGCCGGGCCTTTGACGCCGCACCCGGCAATTTGAACCACTCCTTAACCACGTTTGCATAGGGTGGCCCCGCAGAAAATACCGAGACCTTTCCATATGGCGAAGAAAGACAAAGCTGCGGAAGCCGATGGCGGCGCCGAAGGCGAAAAACCGGAAGGCGAAGCCACAGACGCTGCGCCCAAGAAAGGTCTTGGCAAGATTCTCGGCATGCTCAAGAGCAAAAAGGCGCTGATGATTGGCGCCCCGGTGCTGTTGCTGCTTTTGGGTGGCGGCGGCGCGGGCGCTTATTTCTTTCTCATGAAGGCGCCCGCGGAGCATGGTGCCGAAGCGGCCCATGTGGAAGAACCGCTGACCCCGCCCAAGGTCGCTTTCAGCGACATGCAAGACATTCTGGTCAATATCCAGAGCAATGACGGCACCCCCGCTTATCTCAAGCTGGGCGTTTCACTGGAATTGGAAGACGAAGAGCAAAAGGCCGCGCTGGAGCCGCTGATGCCGCGCATTACCGATCAGTTCCAGGCCTATTTGCGCGAATTGCGCCTGGACGACCTTAAAGGTTCGGCCGGCGTTCTGCGCCTGAAGGAGGAATTGCTGCGCCGGGTCAATGTGGCGGCGGCGCCCTATAAGGTTCGCGACGTTCTGCTCAAAGAAATGATCGTCCAGTAGCCGACTCAAGGATCAACGACGATGGCTGACGAAACTCCTGCTACCCCGACCGAAGACGCCGCCCCCAGCGCGGCGGCGACCTTCGACACGCCGTCGGACGGTTCCGGCGGCGCCGAGCGCATCCTGAACCAGGAGGAAATCGATTCCCTTCTGGGCTTTGACGTCAATTCCGAACAGGTCCAGGACAAATCCGGCGTCCGCGCCATCATCAATTCGGCGCTGGTGTCTTATGAGCGTCTGCCGATGCTGGAAATCGTCTTCGACCGCCTGGTGCGGTTGATGACCACCAGCCTTCGCAACTTCACCTCGGACAATGTGGAAGTCAGCCTGGATTCGATCACCTCGATCCGTTTCGGCGACTATCTCAACTCCATTCCCCTGCCGGCGATCCTGGCGGTGTTCCATGCCGAAGAGCTGGACAATTACGGGCTTTTCACCGTCGATTCCAACCTGATCTATTCCATCGTGGACGTGCTGTTGGGCGGCCGCCGCGGTTCATCGGCCATGCGCATCGAGGGGCGCCCCTACACCACCATCGAGCGCACCTTGGTTCAGCGCATGATCGAAGTGATCATGCAGGACATGTGCGCGGCCTTCGAGCCCTTGGCGCCGGTCAATTTCACCCTGGACCGCCTGGAAACCAATCCACGCTTCGCCGCCATTGCACGCCCCGCCAATGCCGCCATTCTGGTCAAGCTGCGCATCGACATGGAAGACCGCGGCGGGCGCACGGAATTGCTGCTTCCCTATGCGACCCTGGAACCGATCCGCAAACTGCTCTTGCAACAGTTCATGGGCGAAAAATTCGGCCGCGACTCCATTTGGGAAAGCCATTTGGCGACCGAATTGTGGTCCACCCGCGTCGACATCGAAGCCATTCTGGACGAACAGACCATGCCGCTGCATCAGGTCATGAACCTGGAAGTCGGCCAGACCATGATGCTGAGCGCCGGTCCCGATTCCAAAATCGAATTGCGCTGCCGGGGCGTGCCGTTGTTGAGCGGACGGATGGGCCGGGTCGGCTCCTCCGTCGCCGTGCGCGTGGATGACGCCATCGAGCGCACCGACGCATCGCGCGCTTTATAATACTAGAGAAGAGAGACATCGCCGTGACCATTCCCACCGACCTGGCTTTTTATCTGGAATTGGCGCTGCAAGCGCTGCTGGCCTGCACGCTTTGCTATTGCGTGATCCTGGAACGCCGTCTGGCAGCCGTGCGCAAGGGCCAGGAAGGCCTGTCGCGCACCATCGGTGAACTCAATATGGCGATCTCGGGCGCGGGCGCATCCTTGCGCGCCCTCAAGGCGGCGGCCGGTGAAGCCGCCCACACCTTGGACGAACGCCTGAAGCGCGCCCGCCTGCATATTGACGAGCTTTCCGTGTTGACCGCCTCGGGCGAGCGTATCGCCCAGCGCATGGAAGGCGCAGCCGGCGCCCCCCGCGTGGCCCGGGAAATTCCCGACATGCCTCTGCCTTCCACCTCCATTCTCAGCCGCCTGGAAAGGGCCGCGCAATGAAGCCCCGTCTGCTCCGCTTGCTGCCCGGCGTGGTTGCGCTGGGCGCCGTCGTCCTGGTGCTGAAGACCACCAATCTGGTGCACAGCGCCTATGCCGAGGCCAGTGGCCATGGCAGCGCCGCCATCACACACGATCCGGTTCCTTCCAATAAGGACTATGCCGGCGGTGAAGACGATCAAGTCGCCAGCGCCAGCGAAGTGGATGTTGTGAACAGCCTTACCAAGCGCCGCCGCGAATTGGATATGCGCGATTCCCAGCTCACCATGCACGCCAACATGGTCGCCGCCGCCGAAGCGCGCGTCGACGCCAAGATCGCCCAGCTCAAGCAGCTTCAAGCCCAGATCAGCGCTCTTCTGGTTCAGCGCGATGACGCCCAAAAGGCCCAGCTTGCTTCGCTGGTGAAGACCTATTCCACCATGAAGGCCAAGGATGCGGCGCGCATTTTCAACAACCTGCCCGATGACGTGCTGGTGCCGGTGGCCCATGACATGAAATCCGACGTCCTGGCGCTGGTTCTGGCCAACATGAATTCCGACGCCGCCAAGGCTTTGACAGTGAAGCTGGCCAATACCCTGGCATTGCCGCAAACCACGCCCGTTGCGGCGCCGCCTGCGGCAGCCATGCCGGCCGCACCCGCTCCCGCCGCGCCGGGGACCCAGGCCGCTGCCGCCCCCACCGCCGCACCTGTCCAACAAACACCAGCAGAACCAAAAGGTTAGCAAGAGGCGACCAAAGCTTGGCGGCAAACAGGCTTAACCGGAGGTTAACGCCATCCCCGCCAAAATGAAGTGATCGAGAGTTGAAGGACCGCGTGATCCGTACCGCGCAAAGATTGGGGTTGGTATTGGCGCTTTGCGCCAGCGTCCCCGCTTGGGCGGCGGACAGCGTGTCGGGCGCGATGCAGGATGGCTATGGCCGCCTGTCGTTCAGCACCGCCTCCAAAATCAGCGCCACCACCACCGGCGGCGTGCTGGCCATCAGCTTCGACGGCAAGACAAGCTTGGATCCCACAGCCATCGCCGCCGCCATGCCGCGCTTTATCACCGGCGGCCATGCCGATGCCGACGGCAAGACGTTGCGCTTCACCTTGAACCAACCGGTCAAGCTGCATGTCAGCCAGATCGGCGCGCGTGCCGTGGTGGATATCGCGGACACGCATTTTACCGGCACCATGCCCGATCTGGTGGCGCCGCCCAAGCCCGTCGCCAAGCCGGTGGATGTCGCATCCCTGCCCGAGATCAAGCTGCGTACGGGCGCCTATGAGAAATTCACCCGCCTGGTGTTCGATTGGCCCAAGGACGTTTCCTATCAAGTGTTTCCCGGCGCGGGAAAGATGACCGTCCGCTTCAACACTCTGGCACGCGCCGATGTCTCGGCCTTGGCGCGTTTTTCTCCGCCTTGGGTGAAGAACGCGGCCTGGCGTATCGAGGGCGCTTCCACCGTCTTTGAATTCGAGACCGATTCCGATTCCGGTTATCACGATTTCAAGGATGGCAGCCATGTCGTGCTCGACATCCTGGCGCCCAAAACGGACGGTGCCGCCTATGCCCCGCCCGGCACGGCCAAGCCCACCGTCAAGAAAATGGAAGCGGCGGCCAAACCTGTGGCTGCCAAGTCCAGCACCGCGCAAGCCCAGGCCATCGCGCAAGTCGCCGCAAAACTGGCGGCGCCGGACAAAAGCAAAGTCGAGCCCAAAGCCGCGGAAGTCAAGCCAGAGCCGAAACACGAGAGCAAAACCGACGCCAAGCACGAAGACACCAAGCCGGCGCCGCAAGCCCATGCGCTGCCCGCGCAAACCGCCGAGGCCATACCTGCCCAGACCATTCCGGTGGCCGATGCCAAGCGCACCCGCGATGGCGTGGTCATTACCTTCAAGGGCGCCGGCGGGCGCGCCAGTGCGGTGTTTGTGCGCGGCCTGACCGCTTGGGTGGTCTTGGAGAATGCGCCCAATTTTGATGCCCGCAATCTGAAGACGTCCTTGGGCGACTTCGCGGCCGGCATAGAAGCGGTATCCAGCAACGGATTGGGCATTCTGCGCATCACCTTGAAGGCTCCCGCCGAAATCGGCGCGCGCGGCATGGGGCCCGATTTGGAAGTGGAGCTCGCAGCCAGTGTTGCGCCCGTGCCGGTGACGATCGGTTTTGCCCGCAATCAATCCGATCCGCGCCGCGCATCCTTGTCCACCTTGCTGCCGGCTGCCGATCATGCCTTCCAGTTGATGGACCCCGCGGGCGGCGATCTTCTGACCGTTATTCCCGCGCAGCCGGGCCGCGGCATTCTCAGTATCCGTTATTTCGCCGATTTCGCCGCCCTGCCCAGCGCCAGCGGTTTGGTGATCACGCCCTTTGCCGACGATCTGCAAGTGGATGTGGACAACGCGCGGGTTTCCATCGCGCGTCCATCAGGCCTCGCCTTGACGCCGCCCCAAATGCCGGTGGCGCAAAGCCCGTCGGCCCTTGCCAAATCCGGCGACGGTCCCTCTTACATGAATTTCGCCAAATGGGGCCAGGCCAGCGCCGGCAGCTTCCTGGCCACCGAACGCAAACTGACCCAGATCGTGGCCCAGGCCGACCGCAGCAAATCCGGCGCCGCGCGGCTGACCCTGGCCCGCTTTTATCTCGCCAATGGCTTTGCCGCCGAGGCTTTGGGCCTGCTCAATCTGATGCAAGTCAATGACCCCGCTCTGGCTGGCGATGCCCAGCTTGTGACCATGCGCGCGGTGGCCAATTATAGGATGGGCCGCTATCGCGATGCGCATAATGATTTGGCCGGGCCGGGCTTCGATGCCGACCGTCATGCCGCCTTCTGGCGCGGCTTGATCGAAGCCCGCCTGGAGGATTGGAAGAGCGCCCACGCCCATCTGGAACAGGCGGGACCGGTGATGAACCGTTATTCCGACGCCTGGCGCGCCGCCGCGACCCTGGCCGATGCCGAGTCCGCCTTGGGACTGGGCCGGCTGGATCTGGCGGACGCGGCGTTGAACCGCATGCCCAAGGCGCTGGATGAGAAACAGGCGCTCGCCGCCGAGCTGATGCAAGCGCGTGTTCTGGCCGCGCAAAACCGCTATACCGACGCCGCCAAGCATTTCGCGGCAGTGCAAAAAGGCGGCGATGAAGGATTGGCGTCGCAGGCCATCTTCCACCACACCATAGCGGCTTTGAACGCGGGCGCCGTGACCCGCCCGCAAGCCGTTGAGCAATTGGAAAAGCTGCGCTTCCGTTGGCGCGGCGATGGTTTGGAACTGAGAACGCTGCGCAAGTTGGCATCGCTGTATTTCGAAGGCGGCAAATGGCGCGAAGGCCTGAAGACGCTTCGGGTCGCGACCCAGAATTTCAATGGCGCGAACGCCGCCCGCGTGGCGCAAGACGATATGCGCGGCGCTTTCGTCAATCTGTTCCTGAAGGGCGGCGCCGACAAGATGAAGCCGGTGGATGCCTTGGCGCTGTTCTATGACAATCTCGATCTGACCCCGATCGGACCCGACGGCGACGATATGATCCGGCGCATGGCCGACCGCCTGGTGGCGGTGGATCTGCTGGGCCCGGCGGCGAATCTGCTGGCCTATCAGGTGGACAAGCGTCTGGACGGCATCGCCAAGGCCCAGGTCGCAACCCGCCTGGCCGCCGTGTATCTGATGGACCACAGGGCCGACGAGGCTGTGGCGACGATCCGCGATTCTCAGATCACCGGCCTGCCGGAAGACGAAATGCATCAGCGCCTGTTGCTGCAAGCCCGCGCCTTTGCGGCCCTCAAGCAATGGGACAATGCCCTGGACCTGATTGCGGTGGATCAAAGCGATGACGTCAAGCGGCTGCGCGCCGACATTTATTGGGAAGCCGGTAATTGGGCGGTCGCCGGACAGAAGGCGGAAGAATTGCTGGGCGCGCGCTGGAACGACACGGTGCCGCTGACCATCACCGAGCGCAGCCAGCTGCTGCGCGCCGCCGTGGCCTATTCGCTGGCCAATGACGAAGCCGGCCTGGCGCGTATCCGCGCCCAGTTCACGCCCAAGATGAAAGGCACCCCCGACGGCAATCTGTTCGCGGTTCTGTCGGCGGATATAGACCAGCATGGCTTGGCCTTCCGCGATGCTGCCGCCAAAATCGCCTCGGTGGACACGCTGCAAGCTTTCATGAAGGACCTCAGCAAGCGCCGGGCCGACGCCAAGAGCTGAGCGTTAAAGAACGTCGTCCAGCCAGCTGAGGGCGCGTTCCGCCAGCTTTTCCCACCCCGGTTCTCCGATGAGCCAGTGCCCCATGCTATCCAGGACCTCGTTGGTGGCACGGCCATTGTACAGCGCCGCGATCCGCGCAACCGTCGAAGGCGGATTGATGCGATCATGGCCGCCGGTGAGAAACAGCAGCGGACATTGAACCTGATCGGCTTCCACGGCGCTGGCGTGGTTGAGGTCCAAGCCCCAATTCATGATCTCGAAGGTGGCGCGGCCCGATTCCGGAACCAGACGGGACAGCACCGCCTCGCGCATATGTTTTGGCAGCTTGTCCAGCGAATGGGCCAAGGCGACATCGCGGCTGGGTTCCAGCACCTGATTCCAATAGCCGGGATTTAAATGCATCGCCTGGGCGGCGCCGATCTCAAACAGGGTGGTGGGCGGAGTGCCCCAAGGGGCTGAGGGCGCCAGCAATATCAGCGCCCGAACGGCAAGGCGGCTGGCCAGTATCTGCGCCAAAAGCCCGCCCATGGAGTGGCCGACCAGAACCGGCGCTTCGCCCAGGGTTTTGATCTCGTCTTCCAGGTCGGCGGCATAATCGGCCAGGCCCGTGGTGCCCAAAGCCGCCGGCGGGCGCTTTTCGTCGTGAAAGCGCAAGCACGGCGCGGAAACCGGGTAGCCCGCCGCTTCAAATTTTTCCCGCAAGCCATCCAACGACCATGGTCCGCAGAATGCGCCGTGGATCATCACGACAGGAATGTTCTTCATGCCAGATGCCGGAAAGCGGCGATCACGGCTTTGTAGCTGTCGCGCTTGAACGGCACGATCAGGCCGGGAAGCGCGTCCAACCCCACCCATTGGAAGGCCGAAAATTCCGGCTCATGCGCGGTCAGGTTGATATCGCCATCCTGGCCGGTGAAGCGCAAGGCAAACCATTTTTGCCGCTGGCCTTTGTATTTGCCGTGAAAGGCAACACCCACCAGATGCGGCGGCAAATCATAGGTCACCCAATCTTCCATTTCGGCGAGTATTTCGGCTTTGTCGGTGCCGACTTCTTCCTGAAGTTCGCGCCAAGCCGCCTGCTTGGGGGTTTCACCCTTGTCGATGCCGCCTTGCGGCATCTGCCAGCCTTCCACCGTCTGGTCGATGCGTTTGCCGACAAAGATTTTGCCGTCCCGGTTGAACAGCATTAGGCCGACGCAAGGCCGGTAAGGCAGATCGGATGGCATAGTGCACTCTCGGATCGGGCGCGGGTCTTTTGCGCCCTGAGTTCGTCGCGCGTGCTCACGTGCTTTTCGCACGCTCCGCGCGACGCTCCTGCTCAGGTCGCAAAATCCCTCGCGCCTATTGTTTTGTCGGCTGCGCGACTATGGCTGAAACGGGTACAAGAACAAAGCCTCGCGATTCCAAGCCGCGCGCCCAGGCGGCAATGCGCGCGATGCTGACGGGATATAGAAAGGCCGAGCCCACCGCGCTGCCATTGGCGCGGGCCTGGGTTTCCAATTCCGAAAGGCGCCGGTCTATTTCAGAAGGACTTTGCACGGCATCCAAAGCCGGACCGCTTTGCAGCGCGGGAATGCCGACTTGGCCCGCCACCATGGGGACCACCGACTGACTGGCGGCGCCATTGTCGAAGAAATAAAGACCCCGGCGATTGAGATAAGTCAAAGCCGGCGACAGCGCCTGACTGTCGGACAGAAAACGCTGCCCCAAAAGGTTGGAGACGCCCGCATAGCCGGTGAAGCGCGAAAGCGCCCAGCCCATGCGTTGAATATTGGCTTCCTCTTCCTGGCCGACGCGTAGCGTGTGCGGCCCCAGATCGCTTTCCGGAAAATCATAAGGCTCCATGGGAATTTGCAGAAGCACTTCATGGCCGCGGCTGCGCGCTTGCGCTACCCATTCCGGGACATCGCTGGCATAGGGCACAAAACCTAACGTCACGCTGGCGGGCAAGCTGTCTATCGCGGCCTTGGTTGCGGTTGCGGATTGTCCCAGCCCATGGATCACGATGGCGATCTTGAATTTTGCGCTTGCCGTGGCGGGCGCCGCATAGACCGCCATGGGCTTGCGCCCGTCATCGGCGATGCGCGGCAAAGGTCCCTGCCTGCTGTTTTCGATCAAGGCGGGATCGGCCAAAAGAACCTTGCCCGCAAAAAGAGGATGGGTCACGGCGCCGGCTGCCGCCTGCATGTCTGAGTCGGTCTTTGAAGCGGACGCGTGCTCGGCAGGCGCGCCCGCATGTTCCGCCAATTCCAGTGTAACCGAGGCCGGGCCGCCGGGGTGCCCCAAAAGCGTGATGCCCAGCACAGCCGCCGCCAGGAGACAGGCGGCAGCGGAAGAACCAAAAGCCAGTGCGCGCCCGCCTTTGGACGCGAAAAATCCTTCTGCGGGATCGGCAGCAGCAGCCATCCCCCTATTAAGGATTGGGATGGTTACGCTCTCGTTAATGACCCCCGTTAACGACCCCCTCCGGCCTTCGCAGCTTTGCTTGACGTTCGGCTGGGCCGCCGAACATCTGCGCGCTGCTACGTTCGGCCTGCTTGGCCGCAGGCCTCACCCTCCCCCTCGGAGCTGCGCTCAAGGGGGAGGATAGGCCTGTGTTTTCGTTTGGCGGGGCTACTGCGCCGCGGTCTTTTCCGGCGCGCCGGCGGTGGCGGAAGCGACCGTCATCTTGCCGTGCAGCAGATCCAGCGCATAAGACAGCTGGAAGTCGTCATACTTGGTGCCCGGAGCCGGCTTTATCACCGGGGCATTGATCCTTTTGGCGGGAACCGGCTCGCCGCTCAAATGGCCGCGCAGATCCGCCTCGGAAGGGCGCGCCAGCTTGGACAGATTGGCCTCGTCACCTTGCGCCACATGAATATCGGGAATGATGCCTTGCGCCTGGATGGAATGGCCGGACGGCGTGTAATAGCGCGCCGTGGTCAGACGCAGCGCGCCGCGGGTTTCCCCCAGAGGAATGATGGTCTGCACCGAGCCTTTGCCGAAGCTGGTCAGCCCGATGACGGTGGCGCGCTTGTGATCCTGCAACGCGCCGGAAACGATTTCCGAGGCGCTGGCCGTGCCGCCATTGATCAGGATCACGATGGGCTTGCCATCGGTGATATCACCGGCCTTGGCGTCATAGCGCTGGGTATCTTCGGAATGACGGCCGCGGGTGGAGACGATCTCGCCGGAGTTGAGGAAATCGTCCGACACTTGAATCGCTTGATCCAGCAAACCGCCCGGATTGTTGCGCAGGTCCAGCACATAACCCTTGATGCCGGGGCCGATCTGCCGCTTGAGATCGCGCACCGCGCGCTCCAGGCCGTCGGCGGTCTGTTCGTTGAAGCCCGGCATGCGAATATAACCGATATCGGCCTCGCGGCGGTAAGTGGCGGCATCCACCCGCACAATAGCGCGGATCAGCGTCACATCGAACGGCTTCTTTTCGCCTTCGCGCAGAATGGTCAGTGTGATCTTGCTGCCGGCCGCGCCGCGCATCTTGTCGATAGCTTCGTTCAATTGCAGGCCGGCAATGGAGGTGCCGTCGATGCCGGCGATGCGGTCGCCGGTCTTGATGCCGGCGCGGCTGGCGGGCGTGCCGTCAATCGGCGAAATGACCTTGATCAGCCCATCTTCCTGGGTGACTTCGATGCCAACGCCGCCGAACTGTCCCTTGGTGGTGATCTGCATGTCACCATACATCTTGGTGTCCATGTAGCTGGAGTGCGGATCCAGATTGGACACCATGCCCTGGATGGCGGCGTCGATCAGCTCACCGTCCTTGACGGGACGCACATAATTGGCGCGCACACGTTCGAAGGCGTCGCTGAACAGATCCAACTGGCCATAGGCGCTGGTGTCGTTGGCGCCCTGGGCTTGGGGCAATGCGAAGGTCGCGGCGGCAAATCCGCCCACCAAACCCAAGCCAACCAATGCGAGCTTCTTCATGTACCGTTTGCCTTTCCAGAGCCAGAACGCTGATTCAATTTCAACCATGGCAGGGGAGATTGACCATGACCGCCATGGCGTATTTCGAAATAAAGCCTGCCGTCAGCCGGGTCGGGCGACATGGTGCCAACCGGCTCGCCCGCCAACAACTGATCGTTTGGCTTCACGGTCACACGTCCCAATCCCGCCAAAACCGCATCGTAGCCAGTGGTGATCTCCAGGATCAAGACTTGTCCGTTCTTATGGTAAGGACCGGCATAGAGAACCTTGCCGTCGGCCGGCGCGATCACTTGGGCGCCGGGCCGGGTTTTGTAAGAAATGCTGGAATTCCCGCCTTCTAACATCCCCACCACCGGTTCCAGCAGGGCATTGCGGCCCAAACCGCCAAAAGAGCCTGTTTTTGCGGCGGTCACCGTGACCACGCCCTGCGCGGTGGTTCCATCCAAACGCGGGTCGTTTTTCTGGCGCAAAGCCCTGACGCGGGAAAGCAGCGCCTCGAAATCGGCCGCCTGACGCGCGATCCGCTCCAACTGAACCTTAAGAGTTCCATAAGCGGCGGCGGCAAAGGAAGCCTCTTTCTCTTTCTGGGCCAGAAGTTCGTCCAGTTCCGCGCGGGCGACGGTGAGCCGGGCCGCGGTATCGGCGGCTTGCGCTTGTTGCTGCTCCAACGCCATACGGGTGCGCTTAAGCGCCTCGATGCGCCGCGCCAGCTTTGCAGCTTGAGCATAGACCGGCGGCAAGGATGCGCCGACCAGCATGGCGCTGCGCGCCGCGCCCAAAGCATCGTCGGGCCGCATCGCCAAAGCGGGCGGCATATCGTGCTGCAGCCTCTCAAGAATAGCCAACAATTTTGTGACGGCGACGCGGTCGTTGGCAAAGCCGGCGCTCAGCGTTGCATTTTCCGCCGTCAACCGCGCGATCTGGATTTCTGCATCCGTTTTTTGCTGCTCCAGCTCCCTGATGCGCGCAGCCGTCGCCACCAGCTTGCGCCTGAGAAGGGCGGCCTCTGTCGCCAGCGTATCGCTCTTCTCCTTGGCGGAGGCCAGTTGCGGCTTACCTTGCTTCAATTCCGAGGACAGGCTTTTGAGCTGATCGGCGCTGGAGGGCAACCGCGCCAGCGCCTTTCCCGGCAAGGCATGGCTTAAATCCATTGCCGGTTCGGGCGCCTGGGCTCCAGCGGGCAAGGGACGCGGCCTGGGCAAGACCGGGATACTGACTTTTTTATAGTCGGTCTTTGCCGCCGGTTCCGGAATATCCTTGGCAAAGGCCGGCGCCGCCGCCAATAGTGAAAGCACAAAGGCGGCCCAGCGCCTCACGCGTTTCTTACCAATAAGGAGTGTCCGCGCATCAGCGCGGGCTGCTTCAGCCCCATCAGATCCAGGATTGTCGGCGCGACATCGGCAAGACGGCCATTCTTGAGCTGCGCGCCCGCGGGCGCGCCGAACGCAATCACCGGCACGTCCAATGTGGTGTGCGCGGTGTAAGGCTCGCCCGATTGAGGATCACGCATCATTTCGATATTGCCATGGTCGGCGGTCAAGAGCATCAGCCCGCCTGCTTTTTCCAGCACGGCGCGCAGGCGGCCCAGACATTCGTCGATCGTGTCCACCGCTTTGATAGCTGCTTGCATCACCCCGGTATGGCCCACCATATCGGGATTGGCGTAATTGCAGACGATAAGATCGTATTTGCCGGATAAAATCGCTTCCTCCAGCTTTTCGGTGACTTGATAGGCGCTCATCTCCGGCTTGCGGTCATAGGTTGCGACCTTGGGGCTGGGCACCAGGATGCGGTCCTCGCCCGCGAACGAATCTTCGCGCCCCCCATTCAGAAAGAATGTGACATGCGCGTATTTTTCCGTCTCGGCGATGCGCAACTGCTTCATGCCATGCTGGGCAATCACCTCGCCCAGGGTTTCGCGCACATCTTCCGGTGGAAAGACAGACGCCATCAAAGGCTTGAGGGCTTCGGAATACTCGGTCAGGCCGGCGGCGGCGCCAAAGCTTGCCGTGCGCTTGCGGGGGAAATCGTCAAAGCCTTTGTCCAGCAAGGCGGCGGAAATTTCCCGCGCCCGATCGGCGCGGAAATTGGCGAACAACAAAGCATCGCCATCTTCCACGCCGGCATAGTCGCCTAGTATGCAGGGAAGCAGGAACTCGTCAGTGATTTCCTCGCCATAAGACGTGTCGAGGGCAGAAAACGCATCGTCGAACCGGCGGCCCGCAGCATCGACGATGGCGTCATAGGCCTTTTCCACCCGATCCCAGCGCTTGTCGCGGTCCATGGCATAGTAGCGGCCGCAAAGCGTGGCCAGACGCACGCCCGCCAGCCCGTGAATATCGCGCAGAAATTTTTCAACAAATCCCTTGGCGCTTTTGGGCGGAGTATCGCGGCCATCCAAAAAAGCATGCACAAACACCGGCGCCCCGGCTTGGCTGATGATTTTCACCAGCTCGGCCATGTGATCCTGATGGGAATGCACCCCGCCCGGCGACAGCAAGCCCATCAGATGGACCGCGCGCCCACGGGCTTTGGCCTTTTCGATCAGGTCCAGCAACACGGGCCGGCGCGCCAGCGAACCATCTTCGATGGCGACATCGATGCGCGGCAGATCCTGGGCGACAACGCGTCCGGCACCGATATTCATATGCCCGACTTCGGAATTGCCCATCTGACCTTTGGGCAGGCCCACGGCATTGCCGGAGGTCGCCAATAGCGCATGCGGGCATTCCGCCAACAGCCGGGCATAATTGGGGGTACGTGCCGCGGCGATGGCATTGTCTGGGTCATCGCCCGGCCGCCAGCCCCACCCATCCAGGATACAGAGCAAAGCGGGGCGCGGGGCGGGCATGGAACATCCTGAAACAAAACGGTTTAAGCGGTTTTGAAAATAGAAGGCCGTTTTAAAAATAGAAAGACTGGGCGGGGGTGCCATGCTCGACGGACCAGACAGGCCAAGGCAACAAAAGACAGACGCGGCAGCCTGGTCCCGGCAGGATTTGCCGGGCGCAGCTTTCGAATTTTCGAACACTGTTCAAGTATTTGAAATTGTTGGTATAATTTCCAGGACCACCCGGCACGAAACTGGCAAAGACGCAAGCGAACATAAAGGCAGAAGCCGTTCATGCGCCGCGCACCTTACTATCTCCGTCTTGCCGCCCTGGTGGTGGGAGCTGCCCTGGCAGCCTCGCCCGTCTTTGCGTTTTCCCGGGTCAAGGACCTGGTCGAGGTGCAGGGCATCCGCGACAATATGCTGGTCGGCTATGGCCTGGTGGTCGGCCTGAACGGCACCGGCGACAGCCTCAAGAACGCGCCTTTCACCCAGCAGAGCATCCAGACCATGCTCGAGCGCCTGGGCACCAATACCCGCGGCCAGACCATGCAGACCAAGAATGTCGCCGCCGTGATGGTGACGGCCAGCCTGCCCGCCTTTTCCTCGCCCGGCTCGCGGATCGACGTGTCGGTCTCCGCCATGGGCGATGCCAAGAATCTCCAGGGCGGCACATTGCTGGTCACCACGCTGTTTGGCGCGGACGGACAGATCTATGCCCTGGCCCAGGGCCCGGTCGCCGTCGGCGGTTTCTCCGCCCAGGGCGAAGGCACCAGCGTGACGCGCGGCGTTCCCACCTCCGGGCGCATCGCCAATGGCGCCATTGTGGAAAAGGATACCGGCTTCAAGCTGGCCAGCCTGGGCAATCTGAAATTGTCGCTGCACAATCCCGACCTCACCACCGCGACCCGCATCGCCAAGGCGGTCAACGCCTATCTGGGCGGCAACAGCGCCCAGGCATCCGACCCTTCCAATGTCGAGTTGACCGTCCCGGCCAACTATCCCGGCGGCGTGATGGCGCTGTTGACCGACATCGAGCAGGTCAAGGTCGATCCCGACCAGGGCGCCAAAGTCATCATCGACGAGACCAGCGGTGTGATCGTGATGGGCGCGGATGTGCGCATCTCCACCATCGCCATCGCCCAGGGCAATCTGACCATCAAGGTCACCGAGACCCCGCAGGTCAGCCAGCCCGCGCCCTTCTCCCAGACCGGCACCACCGAAGTGGTTCCGCGCACCAATATCCAGATCGACGACAGCAAGGGCAACAAGATCGCGGTGATGCAGGACGGCGTCTCGCTGCAGCACCTGGTCGATGGCTTGAACGCGCTGGGCGTGGGTCC
This sequence comes from Rhizomicrobium sp., assembly GCA_035275465.1. Lineage (GTDB taxonomy): Bacteria > Pseudomonadota > Alphaproteobacteria > Micropepsales > Micropepsaceae > Rhizomicrobium. The sequence continues at coordinate 18,919 of DATEMS010000043.1, forward strand.
GCGCGACATCATCTCGATCCTGCAGGCCATCAAGGCGGCGGGCGCGCTGCAGGCCGATATTCAGGTGATCGGCTGATGGATAGCGCGGTCCAATCGACAGTTCTGTTGGCGCAGCAGGCGCCGCTTGCGCCCAAGCCGCAGGCCACGCCCATGGCTGCAAAGGCCGAAGCGGCCGCCAAGGACTATGAAGCCGTCTTCATTTCGCAAATGCTGGGCGCCATGTTCTCCGGCATCAAAAGCGACGGCATCACCGGCGGCGGCCAGGGCGAGGAAATGTTCCGCTCCCTGATGATCAACGAATTCGGCAAGAGCATCGCTGCGCAGGGTGGTTTCGGCCTTGCCGACCAGATGAAGGCCCAGCTGCTCAAGCATCAGGAAGGGCTGGACAGCAAATGAGCGCGCCAAAACCGCAAGACAATCCGCGCATCGAACGGCTGATCACCATGGCCGAACGGTTGATCGCGGCGTTGGAAAGCGACATTGCCGAGCTGAAAAATGGCCGCGCCGTCGCGCTTCGGACCAACGATCCGGAGATCCAGACCTTGAGCGCCCTCTATGGCCGCGAGGCCCAGAGCTTTGATCCGCGCCTGGCGCAATCGGCGCCGCCCACCCTGCGCCAGAGATTCTTCGCCATCACCGCCAAGTTCCGCGAGGTGCTGCAGATGCATGCCCGCATGATCGCCCGGGTGAAGAATGCCAGCGAAGGCATCGTCCGCGCCAT
>DATEMS010000044.1:0-116547 GCA_035275465.1 Rhizomicrobium sp.
CGCAATGCTTCGGGAGAGATCGTCTCCAACCCGGAGCGCGAAATCCTGGTCGATATGGACAAGCTGCCCTCGGTGCTGCCGTTCTACAAGCAGCTCGACGTGAAGAAGTATTTCGGCGGCTATCTGCTGCATCCCTACATGTCCTGGTATACGGGCCGCGGCTGCAAGTCGCGCTGCACCTTCTGCCTGTGGCCGCAGACCATCGGCGGGCACAAATACCGCTTCATGTCCATCGACCGGGTGGTGCAAGACGTGAAGTATGTGAAAGAGAATTTCCCCGAGGTGAAGGAAATCTTCTTTGACGACGACACCCTGACCGACAATCACGACCGGGTGGAAGAACTCGCACGCGCGCTGGGTCCGCTGAATGTGGTATGGTCGTGCAACGCCAAGGCCAATGTGCCGCGCAAGACTCTGGAAGTGATGAAGGCCAATGGCTTGCGCCTGCTGCTGGTGGGCTATGAATCCGGCAACCAGCAGATCCTGCACAATATCAAGAAGGGTCTGTTGGTCGACGTCGCCAAGCGTTTTTCCCGGGACTGCCGCGAGCTGGGCATTGTGGTGCACGGCACCTTTATTTTGGGCCTGCCGGGTGAGACCCGCGAGACCATCCAGGAAACCCTGCGTTTCGCCAAGGAAGTCAATCCGCATACCATCCAGGTATCGCTGGCCGCGCCCTATCCGGGCACCTTCCTCTACAAGCAGGCCAAGGAAAATGGCTGGTTCGCCAGCGATGTCGATCTGTTGACCGACGACGGCACCCAGATCGCGCCGTTGAATTATCCGCATCTGGGCCACACCGAAATCTTCGATTCGGTAGAGGACTTCTACAAGAAGTTCTATTTCCGCCCCTCCAAGATCATGGAGATCGTCAAGGAAATGCTGACTTCGCGCGATATGCTGGTGCGCCGCTTGCGCGAAGGCGTGGAGTTCTTCCAGTTCCTCAAGAACCGCGAAGATATGATTGTTTCGTGAGCGCCTGTCGTGGCCGGCATCCGCGCCGGCCATCCATCCTTCGACAAGCTCAGGATGAGGACTGTGTTTTGGCCCTCACCCTGAGCTTGTCGAAGGGCGAGGGCCAAAACCCTTGAAAAATCTTATCATCACCGCCGACGATTTCGGCGCAGCCGTCGAGGTCAATGAAGCGGTCGAGCGCGCCCATCGAAACGGTATTCTCTCTGCCGCCAGTCTGATGGTGGCGGGCGCGGCTGTCCGTGACGCGGTGGCCCGCGCCAAGACCATGCCAAAACTGCGGGTCGGCCTTCATCTGGTGCTGGTGGAAGGAAGGCCGGTATTGCCGGCGCGGGCCGTGCCGGACTTGGTGGATGAAGCCGGTCATTTCCGCACCGACATGGCGCGGGCCGGGGCGGCGATGTTTTTTTTCCCCAAGGTGCGCGCCCAACTTGCGGCGGAAATCGAGGCCCAGTTCGCGGCCTTTGCCGTCACCGGTTTGGCGCTGGATCACGTCAACGCCCACAAGCATTTTCATCTCCATCCCACCATCGCGGGCTTGATGGTCAAAATCGGCAAGCGGTTTGGCGTGAAAGGCGCGCGCGTGCCGTTGGAACCGCAGGCCGTGTTAGGCCGGATCGAAACGCACAAAGCTTCGGCTATTGTCGCGCTGACCGCGCCTTTCGCGCGCAGCTTGCGCCGCCGCTTCCGCCAGGCGGGGATCGTCTCGCCCGATCAGGTCTTCGGCCTGGCCTGGTCGGGCGCCATGACACAGACGCGCCTGAGGGGGCTTGTCGAGCACTTGCCGGAGGGCCTGAGCGAGATTTACCTGCATCCCGCCACCGGGCCCTATCCCGGATCGGCCCCTGGTTATCAGTATGAAGGGGAACTGGCCGCTCTGACCGACCCGGCCTTGCCCGGTCATTTGGCGGCAAACGCCATCCGGACCGGCGGCTTTGGCGACTTTTTGACCCAACAGATTCAATGATTTAGATCAATGACCCCGGTGCGCATTTTGCGGTTCAATTGAGGGCCCCAAAAGGGTAATGCAATAGCCACACAGGAGCGCTTGTGAGCCACGCTTTCGCCATTCCGCCCGACCTGACCCGCGACACCGGCCTGTGGCCCGGTGATGGCCCGATCAAGTTCGGCAGCGACGAACATAAAAGGCTGTTCTGCAAGACCCTGCTGGACACCCATGATCCCTACAAGCCGGCGGTGCTGGACTGGCCCCGGCTGGGCGCGGAAGCCGAAAAGCGCATCACCGCCCTTCCCATCTGGGACATCGCGGTGCAAACCGAAAACCGCGCCGGGCTGAATGTCTGTACCTATGCTGAGGGTATTCCCGATCCCTTGCTGCGCAAGGCGGTGGAGCTCAACGGTTTCGAAGAGCGCCGTCACCGCCACGTGTTGGCCAATCTGGTCGAGGCGTACGGCATCAAGCTGGCGCCCGAGCCGGTGTATGAGCGGCCCAAGGATCCGGAATGGGCCTTTATGGTCACCGGCTATAGCGAATGCATCGACTCCTTCTTCGCGTTCGGTCTGTTCAAGGCGGCCAAGGATACCGGCTATTTTCCGCCGGAACTGGTCCAGACCTTCGATCCTGTCGTAAATGAGGAAGCGCGCCATATCCTGTTTTTCGTCAACTGGGTCGCTTGGCATCGCCGCAACATGCCGTTGTGGCGGCGTCCTTACTTCGAGCTCAAAGTTCTCGCGGTCTGGCTGTTCCTGATCTATGAGCGCATGGGCATCGCGTCGGATGTCTCCAATGGCCAGCAGGACAACAATTTCACCATGAATGGCGCCAGCCAGCTGGGTTCGGACATCGATGTCGGCGAATTGATCGCGATTTGCGTGGCGGAGAATGACCGGCGGCTCAAGCCTTACGACAACCGCCTCAAGCGCCCGCGCTTTGTGCCTTTCATGGCGCGCCTTGCCTTGAAATTCATTGGCCCAAAAGCCAAGAAAGCTGCGTGATGAAGATCGGATCGCCGGAGCACCGCGACACATTTTGCCGCCATTTCATGCAGACTTATACCGAATTCGATCCCGAGACGCTGCCCTGGCCGGACTTGGACGAAGCGGCGCTGCAACGGCTGAAATCCGTGCCGTTCTGGGAAGAGGTTTTTTACACCGAGCGCCGTGCGGGTGCGATCGTGGCCGAATTCGTCAAGACCATCCAGGACCCGGTGATGAAGGAAGCCGTGGCCTTGCAGGGCTTCGAGGAAGCCCGCCATGCCAAGCTGATCCGGGTGATGATCGAAAAATACGGCATCGACGCCGCCGAACGTCCCTTGGAAGATGTCAGCGACAATGTCGAAACCCGCTTCAAGGATTTCGGTTTCGGCGAATGCATGGATTCCTTTCTGGGTTTCGGCGTCTTCAAGATCGCCATGCAATCGCAATTTCTGCCCAAGGAGATGTTCACCATCTTCGAAACCCTGATGTATGAGGAAACCCGCCACATCGTCTTCTTCGTCAACTGGATGGCGTACAATCAGGCGCAGAAGGGGTTGTTGGCGCGGCTGGCGCTGCCCTTGACCGACTTCCGCTATTATATGCGTGCGCTGGGCCGCATGATCGGCACCGCCAAGCGGGGCAAGGATTTGAACGACGGCAAGGAATTCACCGCCACCCAGGCCAGCGTCTTCCTGGACGGCTTCACCTTCCGCCGCTTTCTGGAGGATTGCTATTCCGAGAACCGCCGCCGCATGGGCGCCTTCGACAAGGAATTGCTGCGTCCCAGCTTCCTGCCGCAGTTGGCGGAAACCGCGCTGGGCGCCATGCGCCTGTGGAGCTTCCGCGCCAAACCGTTGCCTGCTTAATGAAATGGGCCCCCAAGATCGGCGTGGCTGTCGCGCTGCTGGCTGGCCTGGTGGCGGTTGTCTATCTGGTTTGGTCGATCGGTTTTGATCCGGTTTTCGCGGCGGTCGTCCGCGCCGGGTTCGGCGGCTTGGCGCTGCTTTGCCTTTACGCGCTTGTGGTCTTCGTCACCCTGACCTGGGCCTGGCAATATCTCCTGCCGCCGGCGCAGCGCCGTCCCTTGCTTGATCTCTACATTGCCCGGCTGGTGCGCGATTCCATCGCCGAGATTTCGCCCTTCTCGCCGGTGGGCGGCATGGTGGCGGCGGCGCGGCTGATGGTTCTAAAAGGCATGAAGGGTGTCTATGCGGCGGCATCCGTCGCCGCCGATGCCACCACCGAAGCCATGGCGCAGATGGTGTTCCTGGCGTTCGGCCTGGGGTTGGGGTTCACTCAATTCCGCCATCTGGAAGGCTCCGGACCGTTGATCCAGGCAATGCTGGCGGTGCTGCTGCTGGCGGTGCCGGGCATTGCGCTGTTGATCGTGCTGCAGAAGAAGGGCGCCGGTCTTGCGGAAAGAATTGCCGGCCGCTTCTTCCCCCAAGTCAAGCAAGGCGTGTCCTTCCATGCCGCCATGCATGAGCTTTATGAGTCCCGAAGCCGGCTGGCGGTTTCGGCGGCCTGGCATCTGGTGGCCTGGATCGGCGCGGGCGGGGGCACCTATATCGCCTTCCGGCTGGTGGGGGGAGAGATCAGCTTGCTGAACGCCATCGCGCTGGAAGCCTTGCTGTGCACCTTGCGCAGCATTGCCGCGCCCGTTCCCGCCGCCATTGGGGTGCAGGAATGGGGCTATGCCATGCTGGCCCCTTTGTTCGGCTTGCCCGCCGAAATGGGCGTGGCGGTGTCGCTGCTCAAGCGGGCGCGCGAGATCGTGCTGGGCGTGCCGGCGCTGCTGTATTGGCAGGCTGTCGAAGGGCGAGCCGCGTTTCGCGGAGCGGACGAGCAGGTCCAGCGGACCTGCGAGAGCGGCGAGCGCCGCGAGCTTGGGCGAGCGGCGGGCGGTGGTGAGCCTCGATGAGTGACATCGCCCTGGTCACTGGAGCATCGGGTTTCGTCGGCTCGGCCGTGGCGCGCGCCCTGGTGGCGCGTGGGATGCATGTGCGGGTTCTCATGCGTCCCACCGCCTCGCATCTCAATATCGCCAAGCTCGATTGCGAGCCGGTCATGGGCGATATGCGCGAGGAAGAATCCATGACGGCGGCGCTGAAAGGCGCGCGCACCCTGTTTCATGTCGCCGCCGACTACCGCCTATGGGCGCGCGATCCGGGCGAGATCGAGCGCAACAATTTCAACGGCGCCCGCGCCACCATGCGCGCGGCCTTGAAGGCTGGCGTGGAGCGCGTCGTCTATACTTCCTCGGTCGCCGCCCTGAAGCCGGGCGAGGCGGCGGTGGATGAAACGTCGCGCCATACCCCGCAAAGCGTGATCGGCGCCTATAAGCGCAGCAAGTTGGTGGCGGAACGCGAGGTCGAGCGCATGGTGCGCGAGGAAGGCTTGCCCGCCGTGATGGTGGCGCCTTCTACGCCCATCGGCCCGCGCGACATCAAGCCCACGCCCACCGGGCGCATTATCGTGGAAGCCGCCACCGGCCGCATGCCGGCTTTTGTCGATACCGGGCTTAATCTGGTGCATGTGGACGATGTCGCCCAAGGTCATTTGCTGGCCTTGGACAAAGGCAAGATCGGGGAAAATTACATTCTGGGCGGTGCCGATGTGACGCTGCAAACCATGCTGGGCGACATCGCCTTGTTGGCGGGCCGCCGCGCGCCCACCATCAAATTGCCGCGCGCGCCGCTCTTCCCCCTGGCATGGGGGGCCGAGCTGTTCGCGCGCGTCACAGGCAAGGAGCCGTTCCTGACCGCGGACGCGCTGCGCATGTCGCGCTACCGCATGTTCTTCAGTTCGGAAAAAGCCAAGCGGGAACTGGGCTATACCGCGCGTCCCTACAAAGAAGGCCTAAAGGATGCGCTGGGCTGGTTCCGCGAGAACGGGTACCTGAAATGATCGCGGGACTTCTGTTCGGCTTTCTGCCGCTGGCGATCTGGGTGTATCTGCTGTTGTTCCATCACGGCTTCTGGCTGCTCAAGGAGCGCGACACCACGCCGGCCACCGAACCCGCATCCTGGCCATCGGTGGTGGCGGTGGTGCCGGCCCGCAACGAGGCCGATGTGATCCAGAACAGCATCGGCAGTTTGATTGCCCAGGACTATCCGGGCCCGTTCCACATCGTGCTGGTGGACGATCAGTCGGCCGATGGCACCGCCGAACTGGCGCGCGGCTTAAGCAGCGATCGCCTCACGGTGTTGAGCGGCGGTCCGCGTCCGCCGGGCTGGACCGGCAAATTGTGGGCGATGAAGCAGGGCGGCGATCATGCCGTCAGCTTAAGCCCGGAACATCTCTGGTTCACCGATGCCGATATCGCCCATTCTCCCGACAATCTGCGCCAATTGGTGTCCCGCGCGGAAGACGGCAGCAAAGTGCTGGTGTCGCTGATGGCGCGGCTGTCCTGCAAAAGCCCCGCAGAACATTTTTTGATCCCGGCCTTTGTCTTCTTTTTCGACATGCTGTTTCCGTTCGGTGCGGTCAACAATCCCAGAAGCGCCATCGCGGCGGCGGCGGGCGGCTGCATGCTGACGCGGCGCACGGCCCTGGAGAAGGCGGGCGGCATCGCCGCCATCCGCCACCACATTATTGACGATTGCGCCCTGGGCCGGGCGATGAAAAAGCAGGGACCCATCTGGCTGGGACTGACCGACCGCGCCGTGTCGTTGCGTCCTTACAACCATCTCTCCGACATCCGCCATATGGTGACCCGTACGGCTTACGCCCAACTGGGCTATTCGCCCCTGCTGCTGGCGGGAACGCTGCTCGCCTTGACCATGGTCTATGTCGCCCCCGTGATGACCGCCTTGTTCGCCTGGGGCCCCTCGCAACTGGCGGGCTGGCTGGCCTGGATTATCATGGCCGTGATGTACCAGCCCATGCTGCGCTTCTATCGCCTGTCACCGCTATGGGGCCTGGCCTTGCCCCTGATCGGGGTCTTTTATGCCGGCTTCACCCTGCAATCGGCAATTGCGCATTGGTCGGGCAAGGGCGGCATGTGGAAGGGCCGCGCCCAGGCGGATGCACAGAAGGCGGGAGAGGGCGCATGAGCAGCGTCGCCGACCTGCAATCGGGCAAGGGTCATAAGGACGAGAATTTCCCGGTCGCGTCCTTTCTGATCGCGCCCAGATACCGTCCGCCGGTTTTGGCCTTCTACAAATTCGTGCGCGCCGCGGACGATGTTTCGGACAATGCCGCCTCGTCTGCCGAAGAGAAACTGGCGCTATTGGAACAGATGCGCCGCAGCTTGGCGGGCGAAAGCGATGCGGTGCCGCAAGGCGTGGTCTTGCGAAAGGTGCTGGCGGAGCGCGGCCTATCGCCGGTGCATGCCTTGGATCTGCTGGAAGCTTTTCGCCGTGATTGCACCAAGCTGCGCTATCAGGACTGGGACGATCTGCTGGACTATTGCCGCTACAGCGCCATGCCGGTGGGCCGCTTTGTGTTGGATGTGCACGGCGAAGACAAAGGCCTGTGGCCGGCCAATGACGCTTTGTGCGCCGCCTTGCAGGTGATCAATCACCTGCAGGACTGCGCCAAGGATTATCGCGAATTGAACCGGGTTTATATTCCGCAACCCCTGCTGGCGGATGCCGGAATCGGGGTGGAAGCCTTGGGGCAGGCCAAAGCCGATCCTGCGCTGAGGAGCGTCCTTTCCGGTCTGGCGCGCCGCAATGCCCAATTGCTGGAAACTTCCCGTCCCTTTGCGCGCGGCATCCAAGACGGCCGGCTTGCGATGGAAGTGGATTTGATCCAGACCTTGGCCGACGACCTCAATGGAATATTGATCGCCCGCGATCCGCTGTCGCAAGCCGTTCATCATTCCAAGACCGATGTCGCCGCCCTGTTTCTCAAACGCCTTCCCGCTTTTGCCCTGATGCGCCTGACCCGCCCCAGATCGTTCCCGTAGAGACTGTCATGACCAACACCGAAAATCTGGGCGCGTCCGGCGCCAAAGCCGTCAAGAAGAAGGCCAGGAGCAGCTCCTTTTATATCGCCATGCGGCTGATGCCGGCCAAGGAACGCGACGCGATGTTCGCCGTCTATGCCTTTTGCCGCAAGGTGGACGATATCGCCGATGACGGGGTGGGCACGCGGAGCCAGCGGCATGAAAAGCTGGAGCAATGGCGCACCGATCTGCGCGCGCTTTATGCCGGCACCGTTTCCCAGCAAGTGCGTTTCCTGGCCCCAGCGGTTGCGGAGTATGGCCTGAGACTCGAGGATTTCCTGACCGTGCTGGACGGCATGGACATGGACGTGGCGGAAGATATTGTCGCGCCCGATCTGGCCTCCCTGGATCTTTATTGCGACCGGGTGGCGAGCGCGGTGGGCCGTCTTTCCATCAAGGTCTTCGGCATGGAGGAGGGGTCGGGCTTCGATCTGGCGCATCATCTGGGCCGCGCCCTGCAACTGACAAACATCCTGCGCGACATTGACGAAGACGCCGCCATCGGCCGTCTCTATCTGCCGCGCGAATATCTGCAAGAGCTGGATTGCTGCCGCCAGATGGACCCCGCCGCCATCGTTGCCCAGCCCAAGATCGACGCGGTCTGCCGTCGGGTCGCCGCGCTGGCGCATCGGCATTATGATCAGGCCCAGCGCATTCTTTCGGCCAAGCCCAAGGGGCGGATCAAGACCCCGCGCTTGATGGGCGCGGTCTATTCCGAAATCCTGCGCGCCAGCGAGGCGCAAGGCTTTGCGCCGCCGCGCCATCGCGTTTCCCTGCCCAAAGGCAAGCTCTTTTCGCTGGTATTGCGCAACGGGCTTTTTTCATGAGCTGGTTGGCATGACCAAAAAGGCCTATGTTATTGGCGCCGGATTGGCGGGCCTGTCGGCCGCCACCGTCCTGGCGCAGCGCGGCGTTGCCGTTACCCTGATCGAAGCGGCGGGGCAGGCGGGCGGGCGCTGCCGTTCCTATTTCGATGCCGGCTTCGGCGGCGTCATCGACAATGGCAATCATTTCATCCTGACCGGAAACCAGGCGGCATTCGGCTATCTTTATCGCATCGGCGCGGCGGACAGGGTGCATGGCGCGTCTGTCCCTGAGAAGGATTTTTTCGATCTTGCGACGGGCGCGCATTGGACCATCCGGCCCAATGGCGGCCGTCTGCCCGCCTGGCTGTTCGATGCCCGGCGGCGGGTGCCCGGTACTGTTCCCGCCGACTATCTGGAATTGGCCAAATTGCTCTGGGCGCGCCCCGACCAACGCATCGGCGATGTGATGTCCTGCAAGGGGCTGTTGTGGGACAGGCTGTTGCAGCCGTTTTTTTTGGGCGCGCTGAACACCAAGCCTGAACAAGCGTCCGCCGCACTCGCCGGCGCCCTGGTGCGCAAGACCTTCTTGCGCGGCGGCGATGCCTATCGCACCCGCATCGCCCATCCCACTTTGGCGTATGCCTTTGTCGATCCGGCGCTGGCCTATCTGAAGCAGCATGGCGCGGAGGTGCGCCTGGGCCAGCGGCTGCGCGCCATGGTTCTGGACAGCGGTCAGGCGATAGCGCTGGAATTTCCTGACGGCACCACGCCACTAAAGCCGGGCGACATGGTGGTGCTCGCGGTGCCGCCTTGGGTTGCTAAGGACCTTGTGCCCGGACTAGAGGCCCCTGACGACTTCCGCTCTATCGTCAACGCCCATTTCAAATATCCCGCCCCGCCCGGCGCATCGCCCATGCTGGGGGTGATCGGCGGGACGGCGGAATGGATCTTCACCTTCAGCGACCGCATCTCGGTCACCGTGTCGGGCGCCGATGCCATCGTGGACCAGGACCGCGAGGCTCTGGCCGTGGCGATTTGGGCCGATGTGACCAAGGCGCTGGACATCAAGGCCCCCCTGCCGGTTTGGCAGATCGTCAAGGAAAAGCGCGCCACCATTGCCGCCACCCCGGCCCAGGACGCAAAGCGGCCGGGCACCGCCACGCGATGGCGCAACCTGTTTTTGGCCGGCGACTGGACCCGGACCGGCCTGCCCGGCACCATCGAAGGGGCGATACAATCGGGCGAAAGCGCGGGTGTTTTGGCGCTGAAGCATCTGTCTCTATAGTGGCGGCATGAACCAGTTGAACCCGGGCGATTTTGCGCCCCCTCCTTTGCAGGACGTGGAAGACGCGATCCGCGCCGCCACCGGCGCCATTCTTGCGGAGCAAAAGCCCGACGGTCACTGGGTCTATGAGCTGGAGGCCGACGCCACCATTCCGGCGGAGTATGTGCTTTTGGTGCATTATCTGGCCGAGACGCCCAATCTGGAGCTGGAACGCAAGATCGGCGTCTATCTGCGCCGCATCCAGGGCTGCCATGGCGGCTGGCCGCTTTATCATGATGGTGCCTTCGATATCTCCGCCACCGTGAAAGCCTACTTCGCCCTCAAAATGATCGGCGATGATGTCAACGCGCCGCATATGGCGCGCGCGCGCGAAGCGATTTTGGCCCGGGGCGGCGCGATCAAGGCCAATGTCTTCACCCGCATTCTGCTGGCGCTGTACGGCCAGACCAGTTGGAGCAACGTGCCGACCGTGCCGCCGGAATTGATCCTGTTGCCGCGCTGGTTTCCGGTGCATCTGTCCAAGATGAGCTATTGGGCGCGCACCGTGATTGTGCCGCTCTTGGTGCTCTGCGCCCGCCAGCCGCTGGCGAAAAATCCGCGCGGCGTGAATATCCAGGAACTGTTTGTGCTGGGCGTGCCCGCCGCGTCTCCCCGCGCGCCGCATCAAAGCGCCGGCTGGTCGGCGTTCTTCACCGGGTTGGACAAGATCTTGAAAATCATCCCCTGGCCGGCGGGTCCGCGCGCCGTCGCCATCGAGGCATGCCGCCGCTGGACGACCGAACGGCTGAATGGTGAGGACGGTTTGGGCGCGATCTATCCCGCCATGGCCAACAGCGTGATGATGTACGATGTGCTGGGCTATCCACCCGACCATCCTGACCGCGCCATCGCCCGCAAATCGGTGGAGAATCTTTTGGTGGTCAAGGAAAACGAAGCCTATTGCCAGCCTTGCGTGTCGCCGGTGTGGGACACCGCTTTGGTGGCCCATGCCCTGATGGAAACCAAGGATGCCCAGGCGGAAGCCGCTGCGGCGCGGGGGCTGGAATGGCTCAAACCGCTGCAAGTGCTGGATGTGAAGGGCGACTGGGCGGAGGAAAAGCCGCAAGTGCCGCCGGGCGGCTGGGCCTTCCAATACCGCAACGATTATTATCCCGATCTGGACGACACCGCCGTGGTGGTGATGGCTTTTGACCGGGCGCGCCATGCGGGCTTGGCGCAGCGGCAATATGACGATGCCATCCTGCGCGGCGCCATGTGGGTGGGTGGCCTGCAAAGCCGAAACGGCGGCTGGGGCGCCTTCGACGCCGACAACAGCTATTATTATTTGAACAATATTCCCTTTGCCGATCATGGCGCCTTGCTGGACCCGCCCACCGAGGACGTGTCAGGCCGCTGTGTGGGGATGTTCGCGCAACTGGGTGTGGGTCTTGACGATCCGCGCCAAAAGGCGGGCGTCGACTATCTGATCCAGGCGCAACGCGATGACGGCAGTTGGTGGGGCCGCTGGGGCGTCAATTACATCTATGGCACCTGGTCGGCATTGGCGGGATTGAATGGCGCGGGGCTTGGGCCCGAGCACGCAACCATGAAGCGCGGCGCCGATTGGCTGCTGGCGATCCAGAATCCGGACGGCGGCTGGGGCGAGAATTGCGACAGCTACAAGCTGGATTACCAAGGCTATGAGCCCGCGCCTTCGACGGCCTCACAAACCGCTTGGGCGCTGTTGGGATTGATGGCGGCGGGCGCGGTGGATCATCCGGCAGTGGGGCGCGGCGTCCAATATCTCAAGGCGATGCAGCAGGATGACGGGCTATGGAGCCAGCCGCATTATACCGGCGGCGGTTTTCCGCGCGTGTTCTATCTCAATTATCACGGCTATCCGAAATTCTTCCCGCTTTGGGCGCTGGCGCGCTACCGCAATCTTAAAAGCGGTAATTCCCGGCGAGTTGAGTACGGGCTGTGATTGGCACAACCTGTCATCCCCTTCCCCTCGCATTGCTGGCGCAATGCTCGGCCGGGGATGACAAGTTGGATTTTCATTTATGACCATCCTCGCGGTTACGGGACTAGCAAAAGAAGCCAAGATCGCCGGCATAGCCGGGGTTGTGGCGGTGGCGGGCGGCGGGGATTCCGATGGCTTAATGGCCAAACTCAATGCCCTGCATGGCGATCTACGCGGCGTGATCTCCATCGGCCTGGCCGGCGCCTTGTCGCCGCATCTGAAAGTCGGCGATGTGGTGATTGCCGATCAAGTCATGACCGGGGCTGAAAAATGGGATTGCCATGAGGGGTGGCGCGTGCGGCTGATGTCGCGTTTGCCCTATGCTCATCAAGGCTCCTTGTTCGGCAGCGATGTGATCATCGAGAACGCCGAAACCAAGTCCGGCCTGCGCCAGGCCAGCGGCGCGCTGGCGGTGGATATGGAAAGCCAGGTGGCGGCGCGTTTCGCGGCAAGCCGCAATCTGCCTTTGGCCGGTTTGCGGGTGATTTCCGATGACGCTTCGCACATCCTGCCGCCCGCCGCTTTGGTGGCGATGAAACCGGATGGCGGCATTGCCATGGGCCGGGTGCTGGGTTCGGTGTTGCGCAAGCCGGGTCAAGTGCCGGCGCTGATCCGCACCGCGCGCAGCTCGAACCAGGCCTTTGCGGAATTACTCCGCTGCCGCGATCTCTTGGGTGTCGGACTTGCCGGCCTTGATCTGTGACATCTTGTGTTCCACATGACGTGAAAACACGAACTCCGCCGGGCGCTGCTGCGAAAGGTCGATCTCGGGCGCGAACGGGCCTTCGGTCTTGATGCCCTTCATCAGGATTGGCAGCATCTTGAGCGGATGCTTGATGGCATCCGTCGCGGCGGTGCCTTCGAAACCGCAATGCACCATGCAGTTGGCGCATTTCTCATACTTGCCGACGCCGTACTTTTCCCATTCGGTGCCTTCCATCAATTCCGTGAAACTCTTCACATAGCCTTCGCCCAGCAGATAGCAGGGCTTCTGCCAGCCGAACACGGTGAGCAGCGGCATGGACCAGGGCGTGCATTCATAGGTCTGGTTGCCCGCCAGGAAATCCATGAACAGACTGGAGTTGGTGAAGTCCCAGTTCTTGCCGCCATTGCCGCGCGCCAGAATCTCGCGGAACATCGTCTTGGTGCGCTCGCGGTTGAGGAAATGCTGCTGGTCGGGGGCGCGCTCATAGGCATAGCCGGGCGACACGGTGATGCCGTCCACGCCCATCGCCATCATCTCATCGAAGAATCTGGCGGTGCGTTCCGGATCGGCGCCGTCGAACAAAGTGCAGTTGATCTGGGTGCGGAAGCCGCGGTCCTTGGCCAGCTTGATGGCGGCCACGGCCTTTTCATAGGTCCCGTCCAGGCAGACGGATTTGTCGTGCATCGCCTTGTCGCCATCCAGATGGATCGACCAGGTGAAATTGGGATGCGGCTTGTACTGGTCGATCTTCTTGGCCAGCAGCAGCGCGTTGGTGCACAGGATCACGAACTTGTCGCGTTCGATGAAGCCGTCCACGATTTTGGCCATGTCGCGGTGGAGCAGGGGCTCGCCGCCGGCGATGGAAACGGCGGGCGCGCCGCATTCGTCGATCGCGTCCATGCATTGCTGCACCGACAGGCGCTGGTTCAGGATCTCATCGGGATAATCGATCTTGCCGCAGCCGGCGCAGGCCAGGTTGCAGCGGAACAAGGGTTCCAGCATCAACACCAGCGGATATTTTCCGCCGGACAGATGCTTCTTCATCACATAGGCGCCGATCTTGGCGGCCTGGCGCAGCGGAAGTCCCATCTTTAAGCCCTCAACTCGGCGGGAAGACGAAACTCGATATGTTCCTTCTTGCCGTCCATCTGTTCCACTTGCACATCTTCGATCCGGCCCAAGGCCTCGATCACATGCTTGACCAATTCTTCCGGGGCGGATGCGCCGGCGGTCAGCCCCACCACCTTCTTGCCGCGCACCCATTCCTCTTTGAGCTCGCTGCCGTCATTGATCAGATAGGAGGGGATGCCTTCCTCCAGGCCGATCTCGCGCAGCCGGTTGGAATTGGAGCTGTTGGCGGCGCCCACCACCAGGATCACATCCGCCAGCTTGGCCAATTCGCGCACCGAGGTTTGGCGGTTCTGGGTGGCGTAGCAAATGTCGCTGGTTTCCGGGCCCACGATATCGCTGAAGCGTTTCTTCAGGGCGACGATGATGCCCTTGGTATCGTCGATCGAAAGCGTGGTCTGGGTGATATAGGCGACCGGCGTGGCGGGCGGGATGGTCATGTCCGCAACATCGGCTTCGTTTTGCACCAAGGTCACCGGCGCGCCGACCTGGCCCATGGTGCCTTCCACTTCGGGATGGCCGGCATGGCCGATCAGGATCAAGGTGCGGCCGTGCGCGACATAACGCTTGCCCTGATTGTGTACCTTGGAGACCAGCGGGCAGGTGGCGTCCAGAACCGGCAGACCGCGGTCCTCAGCGGTCTTGACCACCGATTGCGGCACGCCATGGGCGCTGAACACGGTGACGGCGCCTTCGGGCACTTCGTCCAGTTCCTCGACAAAGCGCGCGCCCTTGTTCTTGAGCGTGTCCACCACATGCTTGTTGTGCACGATCTCGTGGCGGACATAGACGGGCTCGCCATATTTATCGAGCGCCTTCTCCACGATATCGATGGCGCGCACGACCCCGGCGCAAAAGCCGCGTGGCTGGGCAAGAATGACTCGCATACTTAGGTTCCTAGGTCCGCTCCAAAGAACTGGCCGCCCCCCGGCCAGGTCCCGCCCGGCAGAACCGGACGGTATAAATCGCGCTGCAACATAGTCATTTTCCCCTTTCGGGGTAGGGGGTGCAACCCCTTCCGCGGCATGGATAACGGCGCTGGAACCTAAGGATACTGCAATATCCCCGGTAAGCCGCAGGAAAAGCGGCTGGCAAGGGGGGCGGTTTGGAGGCTAAAACCCTCGTCTGTTGCAGCTTGGTTTGCGGCCGGCCGGGGGGCCGAACGGCCGCCGACCAACCAAAATGGGGCCCTATGTCCACGAATTCGCTTGAAGCGCCCGCGGTGCCGACCGGGGAGCTTCCCAAAGCCATTTCCGCCTCGGCCAAGCTGGTGGATGCCGCCTTGGACGCGGTTCTGCCCCAGCCTTCGGGCCGTCAGGCCCGGGTCCAGGAGGCCATGCGCTATGCCATCATGGCGGGGGGCAAAAGGCTGCGGCCTTTCCTGGTCCTGCATTCGGCCCGGCTTTTCGGGGTCGATGATTCGCGTTC
This sequence comes from Rhizomicrobium sp., assembly GCA_035275465.1. Classification (GTDB taxonomy): domain Bacteria; phylum Pseudomonadota; class Alphaproteobacteria; order Micropepsales; family Micropepsaceae; genus Rhizomicrobium. Next base: position 15,217 of record DATEMS010000044.1, read on the forward strand.
CTTGCGGGTCGGCGCGGCGATCGAAGCCCTGCACACTTACAGCCTGGTGCATGACGATCTGCCCTGCATGGATGACGACGATCTGCGCCGGGGCCGGCCCACCACCCATATCGCCTTTGACGAGATGACGGCGGTGTTGGCCGGAGACGCGCTTTTGACCATCGCCTTTGAAATTCTTGCCGATGCGCGGACCCATCCATCCGCCGATGTGCGCTGTGCGCTGATTGCAAGGCTTGCGGAAGCAAGCGGGCATAGCGGCATGATCGGCGGCCAGATCATCGACATGCTGGCCGACCGGAGTTTCGGGGCGGAAGATGTCATTGATTTGCAGCGCCGCAAGACCGGCCAACTGTTCGAATTCTCCTGCGAGGCAGGACCGATCCTGGGCGGGGCCGATGCCGAGACCCGCGCCCGTCTGAAATCCTATGCCGAGGATATGGGCGTGGTGTTCCAAATCACCGACGATCTTTTGGATGTCACCTCCACGGCCGAAAAAACCGGCAAGGCGGTGGGCAAGGACGCCGATATGGGCAAACAGACCTTGGTGACCCTGCTGGGGTTGGAGGGCGCGCGCGCGGAAGCGCAAAAGCGCGCCCGGCGCGCCGTGGAAGCCTTGGGCCCTTATGCCGCCAAGGCGCCGGAATTGTCGTCTCTGCCGTTTTTTCTGCTGGACCGGGACAGCTAAGGCTCCACAAAAAGGGCGGATTCTTGCGTTTCTGTTCGGGTCCCATTCATCTTTCGCACGTTACAGGGGAGCATGAGGAGTTTGCCATGAACCGCATTTTGAAATCCCTTTGCTTGGCGCTGACACTGGCGGGTGCGCCCGCTTTGCTGGCGTTGCAAAGCAAGCCGGCCCAGGCGCAAGCCGCCGACCCGGCCGTGGCCCAGGTGCAGGGCTTTTACGATGTCCTGCTGGCGGCGATGAAGTCCGGCGGGACATCTAAGTCGCGCTATGAGAAACTGAAGCCCGCGGTGGAAAGGGCGTTCGACCTCAGCGCCATGACCGCGACTGCGGTGGGTCCCAGCTGGGCCTCGATTTCCGACGCCGACAAGAAGGCGCTGATCGATGCCTTCAGCCGCATGACCATCGCCAATTACGCCAAGAGCTTTGACTCGTTCGACGGCGAGAAATTCACCGTCGAGCCCGCCTCCATCGCGCGCGGCAGCGATCATTTCGTCAAGAGCAGCCTGAAGACTTCCAGCGAAACCATCGCCTTCAACTATCGCACCCATCAGGTGGGTTCGGCGTGGAAGATCACCGACGTCTATCTGGCGGGTAATATCAGCCAGATGGCGCAAAAGCGGTCCGATTTCGCCGGCACGCTCGCCTCGGGCGGAGCTTCCGGTCTGGCGAAACGCATCAATGCCTTAGCAGACCAGATGTTGAGCTAGGCTCGCTTTTTTAGTTTACCCCCATCCGTCACAGCTCAGGTCGCCTCCGGCGACACTTCGCTGTGACACCTTCCCCCTCAGGTGGCTTCGCCATGAGGGGGAAGGAAGCTGTCGGATGCTGCTTGTCGCTCGGCGGGATGCCTCGCTCGAGATTCCTGGATAACTCTATGATCTCGAGCCGCGTTCGGCCGGCGAAAGGTCCACTGGACCTTTCGCTGATCGGCCTCGCTCCGCGCGGCGACCATCCGCTAGGGCCATGACCGGCCTCCCCCTTCGCGCGAAGCGCGGATCGAGCAAGTTGAAGCACTGCCGCGCCGCTTCGCGGCTTGGCGTTCGCCGGGCAAAAGGTCCACTGGACCTTTTGCTAATCCGGCTCACACCTCCGGATCAAACAGCTTCGCCAGTTCCGGCGGCGGGCCCAGAAGCGCGGGCGACAGAAACAGCGTTGTCACCAGCACCCAGCCCAGGGAGATCATCAGCAATTCGCCCATGCTGGCGGTGCCGGGATGGATGCTGAGCCATAGGGTGCCGAAGCCCGAGGCCGTGGTGGCGGCGGAAAAGATCACCGCGCGGGTGAGACTGGACGCCAGGAAGCAGCGCTGGCCATGCCGCCAGGCCACCACGAAATAGATATTGAAGGCCACCCCGATGCCCAAAAGCAAGGGTAGGGCGATGACATTGGCGAAATTCAGCCGCAAGTCCAGCAGCACACAGGTCGCCAGCGTCAACAGACCGGACAGCGCCAGCGGCACCAATGTCATCAGCACATCCTGCATGCTGCGCAGCACCAGCGCGAGCAGGATGGTGATGACCAGAAAGGACAGAATTCCCGCTTCGGTAAAAGCGCCCACGATGGTCTTGCCGGATTCGCGGATGGAAATCGGCGCGCCGGTGGCTTGTGGCACCACGCTCAGCACCTGATGGGAAAAATCCGCCAAGGCGGCGGGATCGCTGCTCGGATTTTTGGGGAAAACTTGAACGCGCGCCGTGCCATCCTTGGCCACCCAATCGGCGCGCAGATCGGCGGGCATATTGTCCACGGTGACCGGCGCGGCCTTGAGCGAGTCCGACACCTGACCCAGCATGGTGACCAGCCCCGGAACGAGCGCTTCGCGCGCCCGTGCGATAGCCTCAGGTCCGGTCTTTACGACGGCGTCCAGCGCATCCGCCAGGCGGCGGGCATCTTGGGCGGGCCTGTCCTGCGCCTGTCCGGCGGCGGCGCGCAGTTTTTCCGCCGTGCTTTTGAAAGCGGCGATCTCTTCCGCCGCCGTGGGGGCAGGCAAGACATCGAAGGGATTGAGCGTGGCGTCCAATAGGCTGCTGGCGTCCGCGATCAGGGCCAGCTTTTCCTTTTGTTGGTCGGGCACGAAACTGGAAAGGGTCATGGTTTGGGAGACCAGCGGCTCGTGCTCAAGGCGGCGGGCGATGGCATCGGCGTCCTGCAGCGACAAGGCGGGCACATCGATGGTGTTGGGCGATGTGATCGGGTTTTTCATCAGATCGAGCAGGGTGGAAACCGATTCCACTTTGGGGCTGCGCAAGTTCAAGGGGTTGGAATCGAACTGCACGAAGGCCGTCAATGCCAGAGACAGAACGCCTGCCGCCGCGAAAACGCGAATGATGTTGTGGCGGTGCTTGGTCATGAAATCGTCCCCGCGGCCAAGGCTTTCAAAGCCCACATCTTCATTCTCGCCGGGCGGGTTGAGCAGCATCAGCATGGCGGGCAGCATGGTGATGGAAAGCAGGAAGGCCACGATCATCCCGATGCCGGCCACCAACCCCAGTTCGGCGACGCCGGTATAGCTGGTGGGCAGGAAGGAAAAGAATCCCGCGGCGGTGGCGGCGGCGGCCAGCGCCAGAGGAATGCCGATGCTATTGCCCGCGGCGGCCAGCGCCTCGGCCAGATTGTTGTTGTGATACCGTTCGCTGCGATAGCGGACGGCAAACTGAATCCCGAAATCCACCCCTAGTCCCACAAATAAAGCGATGAAGGCGATGGAGATGATGTTGAACACGCCCACCGCTTTCAGGCCCAGCCCCATGGTGATGACCAGACCGACGAACAGGGTCACCAGGATAGCGGAGATGATCTTGAAGCTGCGCAGCGCCAGCCACAGGATCAGCAAGACCCCGCCCATCATGGCGCCCACCATCAATTCGACGCGATCGGTGATGGTGGCGAACTCCTCGTCCACCAAGGGCACCGGCCCGGTCAAGCGAATGCGTACGCCATGCTCCGGCGTCAATCCCAAGGCACGTGCTTGGGCGCGAATGGCAGTGCTGGCTTCCAAGCCCGGCTCCAGCGCATTGAAATCCAGACGCGGTTTGACCTCGATGAAGCGCCTTAATTCTTCGGAGCGGGCGGGGGCGCCGGTGATCAAGGACCGCCAGGACAGATACTGGGTTTTGCCTTTGTCTTTGTCTTGGGCGGCGGCGAACACATCGGCGAACTGGGACAAAGCGCGGCCGAAATCGGCCAGCTTGGCTTCGCCCGCGCTCACGCCCAAAAGTACGGTGGACAGGTTGGTCATGATCCCGCGCAAGGAGGGATCGGAGGCCAGCCCCCCCAGAAAAGGCTGGGCCTTGATCAATTGCTGGCTGGTGTCTTGCACCTCCTTGAGCGATAGGAACAACAACCCGTTCTGGTTGAAAAAGGCGCCATCGGGACGGCGGACATGGGCGAACAGCGCGGGATTGGCGCCGAGTTTTTCCGTCAGCCGCGCGGCCGCGGATTCCGCCAGTTCGGGCGTGACGCCATCCACCACAATCACGGTGAGGTTGCTCTTCTGGGGAAAATGGGCGTCGAAATTGGCCTGGCGCACGCGCCAACCCACCTTGGCGTCGATCAGTTGCTCGCTGTCGGTGTTGATGGCGAAATTCTGTTTTGTGTACCAGCCGGTGCCGCCCGCCAGCAGCAGGCATGCCAGGATCACCGCCCAGGGCCAGCGGCAACAAAAAGCAACAATGTGTTTAACGGCCATCATGGGCGCCGGTTAGAGCATTTTTGGCGCGGTCTTAAAAGCCAAACTAGAAGTCGGGCAGCTCGGCGGTCCTGACGGAGCGGTTTTCGATCAGCCGCGCCCGGCGTTCCATGTACCAGGTACGCATGGTGGCGTAATAATCGACGCTGGCACGTTCGATGTCGCGGAAGGTGACAAGATTGGCGGAGCGGTTGTCCATCGAACCCAAAGTGGATTTTACCAAGCCGACATAGTTGCGGCCCTCATAACGGACATAGCGCAAGGGCGTTGCATAGCCGTCGATATAATTGCCGGCAAAGTCACGCACATCGGTCGAGCCGCGGAGCGGCAGCACCAGATAAGGTCCCGGCGGCACACCATAGGTCCCCAGCGTCTCACCGAAATCGCGGTTGCGGCCCGGCATGCCCCAATCGGTGGCGACGTCGAAAATGCCCGCCACCCCGATCGTGGTGTTGACCACAAAGCGTCCCGCCGCCACGCCGGCATCCTCGAAACGGGTTTGCAGCAGATTGTTGGCGACGGTCACCGGGCCGCCCAGATTGTCGAGCAAATTGTGCAGGCTGCTTCGCACGGTTTGCGGCACGGTGTTTTTGTAGGCGGTTGCCGCGGGACGCCCCGCATTGCGGTCCAGTCTTTGATTGAGATCGAAGAAAAAACGGTTCACGTCCTCGAACGGATCATAGACCATGGTCGTATCCTGGCTCGCCGTCGTGGAGGCGCAGCCCGCCGCTAGCAAGCCTAAGACCAGAATTCCCACCACCCGGAATGTCTGCATCGATTTTCTTGCCGCCTGCTTTTCGCAGATCGCGCAAGCCCCCACCTGTGCCTGGAAAGCTAATCACTGTCGGGCGGGGGTGTGGAAGGGGGTTGAACCCGTTCGTTCACCTTGTCGGGAAAAAAATCTGCCCCCTATCCGCTTTGGGGAACATTGCTGGCGTGTGCCCAGGCTTTCGCTTAAACATATTCCGCCTGGAAATTGAGCAATCCCCGCGGAAAGGCGTGTCATGACCCATCCGGACTTGCTGCGCCTGCGAAATAGCATCGACAATATCGATGCGGCCCTGATCCATCTTTTGGCCGAGCGGTTCAAATGCACCCAGGCGGTGGGGGAGTATAAAGCAGCCCATAATCTGCCCCCGGCGGACCCCTCGCGCGAGGCGGCCCAGATCGCGCGGCTGCGCAGGCTGGCGGAAGACGCCAAGCTGGATCCCGACTTCGCGGAAAAGTTTCTCAATTTCATCGTCAAGGAAGTGATCCGCCATCATGAGGCTATTGCCAAAAATCGGGCCTAAGAAGTGGCTGAACCAGACAGCATTGCGTGGCTGATGAATTGGTACTTGGCCCAATGCGACGAAGATTGGGAGCACCAATACGGGGTCTCGATCGGCACACTCGACAATCCCGGGTGGAGCTTAACTGTCGATCTCGAACAAACCTCCTTGGAGGGAAAGCCTTTCGAGCCGATTTTCGAGAATGTAGCCGAATCCCAAGCCCCGCAGGGATTGGATGGCGATCTGAGGTGGATGGTGGCCAAGGTCGAGGGCACCAAATTTAAGGGCTATGGCGGGCCTCGAGACCTGCCTCGCCTCATAGAGGCGTTCCGATCGTGGGTTACGGAAGTTGATGCCAAATAAAAAGGGCGCCTCGCAGCACCATTTGTGCTTTGGCGATGGTATCTGATCAGAACGCCAACGGCTTGGCATGCTTCACCTGTGGTAGCTTGGCGACGGCCGCCGCCACAGCATCCGGCACAGCGCCGTCCACCTCAATCAGCGCAATCGCATCCTGGCCCGGGGCGCTGCGGCCCAAGGTAAAGTTGGCGATATTGACCTTGGCGTCGCCCAGCAGCGTGCCCAGCTTGCCGATAAAACCCGGCTTGTCCTCGTTGACGATGTAGAGCATATGCGGCGCGAATTCGGCGTCCAGGCCGATATCCTTGATCTGGATCAGCCGCGGGCGGCCGTCGGAGAAGACAGTGCCGGCGACGCGGCGGGTTGTGCCGTCGCTCATGTCCACCACCAGCTTGACATAGCCTTCATAGATTCCTTGCGCGTCGCGGCGGGTCTCGCTGACCTTGATGCCGCGTTCCTTGGCGATCACCGGGGCATTGACCATATTGACCTCGGCCAGGATCGGTTTGAGCAGGCCCGCCAACGCGGCCTGCGTCAACGCCTTGGTGTTGAGCGCGGACGGCGTGCCTTCATAAATGATTTCGATCGCGGTCAGGCTGGTGCCGGTCAACTGGCCCGCGAAGGAGCCCAGTTTTTCCGCGAGGCTGATCCAGGGGCGCACCTTTTGCGCTTCCGACGCCGAGAGGGACGGCATGTTCAAGGCATTGGTGATGGCGCCGGTGAGCAGATAGTCAGAAATCTGCTCGGCCACTTGGAGGGCGACATTTTCCTGCGCCTCGGTGGTGGACGCGCCCAGATGCGGCGTTGCCACCAGCTTTTCGTTGCCGAACAGAACATGGTCCTTGGCCGGTTCGGTTTCGAACACATCCAGCGCCGCGCCCGCGACATGGCCATTGTCCAGGGCCGCTTTCAGCGCCAGCTCGTCAATCAACCCGCCGCGCGCGCAATTGACGATACGCACGCCCTTCTTGGTCTTGGCGATGGCGTCGGCCGACAGGATATTCTTGGTCTCCGCCGTCAGGGGCACATGCAAGGTGATAAAATCGGCGCGCGCCAACAGATCGTTCAGCGCCACCTTTTCGATCCCCAAATCGTCGGCGCGCTCCTGGGACAGAAAGGGATCATAGGAAATCACCCGCATCTTCAGCCCCTTGGCACGGTCGGCGACGATGCTGCCGATATTGCCGGCGCCGATCAGCCCCAGCACCTTGCCGGTGATCTCCACCCCCATGAAGCGGTTCTTTTCCCACTTGCCCGCCTGGGTCGAGGCATTGGCGGCGGGCAGCTCGCGCGCCAAGGCCAGCATCAGCGAAATGGCATGCTCGGCGGTGGTGATGGAATTGCCGAAGGGCGTGTTCATCACGATCACGCCCGCGGCGGTGGCGGCGGGAATGTCCACATTGTCGACCCCGATGCCGGCGCGGCCCACCACTTTCAGTTTCTTGGCGGCTTTGAGCACATCGGCGGTGATCTTGGTGGCTGAGCGGATGGCGATGCCGTCATAGCGATCCACAATCGCGATCAATTCGTCCTTGGAAAGGCCGGTCTTCACCTCGGCCTCAACGCCGCGGTCCTTGAAGATGGCGATGGCGGCGGGAGAGAGTTTGTCGGCGATCAGGACTTTGGGCATGGGCGTTCCTTGGCGAGGCTCAGGTTATGGGCGAATGGCTCGATTGCGGCATGAAATCTCCCGCTGTGGGTTCAGTCCCTGATTTGCCGGAAGGCCCAATCCAGCCAAGGCGTCAACGCTTCAATATCGCACTTGTCCACGGTGGCGCCGCACCAGATGCGCAAGCCCGGCGGCGCGGCGCGATAGCCGGCAATGTCCAGCGCCACGCCTTCCTTCTCCAGCAGAGCGCACATCGTTTTGATCTTCTCGGTCTTGGCGTCGTCCGACAAGGCGGCGAAGAGGGGATCGGTGATGGCGATACAGACACTGGTGTTGGAGCGGATGGCGGCATCCTGGGCCAAGAACCCGGCCCAATCGGTCTTGGCGACCCATTGCTCCAAGGCCTGCAGATTGCCGTTGGAGCGCCCGATCAAGCCCTTGAGGCCGCCCACGCCTTCCGCCCAGCCGAGCGCGTCGAGATAATCTTCCACCGCCACCATGGACGGCGTGTTGATGGTTTCGCCTTCGAAAATTCCTTCCACGATTTTTCCGCCTTTGGTCATGCGGAAAATCTTGGGCATCGGCCAGGGTGGGGTGTAGCTTTCCAGCCGCGCCACGGCGCGGGGCGAAAGGATCAACATGCCGTGCGCGGCTTCGCCGCCCAAAACCTTCTGCCAGGAAAACGTAACGACATCCAACTTGTCCCAGGGCAAATCCATGGCGAAGGCGGCGCTGGTCGCGTCGCAAATGGTCAGGCCGGTGCGGGTGGCGGGGATCCAATCGCCATCCGGCACTTTCACGCCCGAGGTGGTGCCGTTCCACACAAACACCGCGTCATGCGCGGGATTATATTGCGCAAGATCGGGAAGCTGGCCGTAGGGCGCCTTGAAGACCCGCGCATTCTGGATCTTGAGCTGTTTCACCGTGTCGGTGACCCAATCCTCGGAAAAACTTTCCCAGGCAAATAGGTCCACGGGCCGCGCGCCCAACAACGACCACAGCGCCATTTCCACCGCGCCGGTATCGGAAGCCGGCACGATGCCCAGCCGGTAATCGGCCGGCAGGCCCAGAAGTTTTTTGGTGCGCGCAATGGCGTCCTTCAGCTTGGCCTTGCCGGGCTTGGAACGGTGAGAACGGCCCACCAGCGCGTTCTTGAGGACATCGGGCGTCCATCCGGGCCGCTTGGCGCAAGGTCCGGACGAAAAAAAAGGCCGCGCGGGACGCACAGCCGGACATTTGCCTTGATCGGCACCTTCAGTCATCGCGGTTCATTCCTTCCAGAATGATAGCGCCTCGTTGGGGAGGCGTGGCCCGCCGCCGATATAGGCGAGGGCCGCTTGCCGCGTCAACGCCAGAATTTGCCAGGCGATGCGCGAGAACAGGCCGGAGGGGACTATGCTGGGGCCGGCAGGGCGGCGGTGGTCATCGCCGCTTGCATGCCGCGTTGCAGCTTCTCGAACGCCCGCACTTCGATCTGACGCACCCGCTCGCGGGAGACGCCGTATTTTTGCGACAGTTCCTCCAGCGTGGTCGGCTCTTCCTGCAGGCGGCGGGCTTGGAGGATGTCCCGCTCGCGGTCGGTCAGTTCCTTCATGGCGCCGACCAGCAATTGATGGCGGTCGCCCATCTCCTCGCGCTCGGCCAGGCGGGTTTCCTGGTCGGCGGTTTCGTCGGCCAGCCAATCCTGCCATTCGCTTTCCGATTCCGAACGCAAAGGCGCGTTGAGCGAGGCATCGCCCCCGCCCGACAGGCGGCGGTTCATCTCGGTCACTTCGGTTTCGGTAACACCCAACTGATCGGCCAGGGTGGCGGTGTGATCGGGGGTGAGATCGCCTTCCTCGATGGCGCCGATATTGTTCTTGGCCTTGCGCAGATTGAAGAACAATTTTTTCTGGGCGGCGGTGGTGCCCATCTTCACCATGCTCCAGGACCTGAGCACATATTCCTGGATCGAAGCTCTGATCCACCACATGGCATAGGTCGCCAAACGGAAGCCGCGATCCGGATCGAAGCGCTTGACGGCCTGCATCAAGCCGACATTGCCTTCGGAGACGATTTCGGAAACCGGCAGGCCATAACCGCGATAGCCCATGGCGATTTTGGCGACCAGACGCAAATGGCTGGTGACCAGGCGGCGCGCGGCCTCCGGGTCTTCATGCTCCTTCCAGCGTTTGGCGAACATGTATTCGTCTTCAGGAGACAAAAGCGGAAATTTGCGGATCTCGCTCAGATAGCGCGAGAGGCCGGCATCGCCCGACAAAACGGGAAGTCCACGACTGCTCACTCAAAACCCCCTTGTCCGGGCGCTTAAAGGATAACGCCTGAACGTCTCGACAGTTGAGCAGAGATAATCAGGCCTAAGCCTTATTCAATCCCCGCAGCGCCTGCGCCAGTTCCGCAAAATCCGCAGGCCAGGGGGCTTCGAAACGCAAGGTCTTGTGCAGGCTAGGGTGCTGAAATCCCAGGACAAAAGCGTGCAAGGCCTGGCGCGGGAATTGCGTGGCCGCTGTAAACGCGCCCCCTTCGGCGTCGGACTTGGCCTTGGGCGCGGCCCGGTTGCGGCCATATTGCGCATCCCCGATGAGCGGATAGCCCAGATGGGTGAGATGGACCCGGATCTGGTGGGTGCGCCCGGTCTCCAGGCGGCATTCGATCAAAGAGGCAAAGGGACGCCCCGATGCCATTTGGCTTGGCGTCCCGAATTTCTCGATCACCTTGTAGCGCGTCGCCGCGCGTTTGCCGCCCGCGCGCAATACCGCCATGCGTTTGCGGTCGAATTGGCTGCGGCCGATCTGACTTTCGATCAGCCCGGCGCTATCGCGCGGACAGCCCCACACGATCGCATTATAGGCGCGTTCGATGGTGTGATTGGCGAACTGTTTGGCGAGGCTGGCCATGGCGCGCTCATTCTTCGCCGCCACCAACAGACCGGATGTATCCTTGTCCAGCCGATGCACGATGCCGGGCCGCGCTTCGCCGCCGATGGCCAGGTTTTTCTCGCCGCAATGGGCGATCAGGGCATTGACCAGCGTGCCATCGGGATTTCCGGCCGCCGGATGCACCACCAAACCGGGCGGCTTGTTGATGACGATCAAGTCTTTGTCTTCATAGACCACGGCCAGCGGAATATCCTGGCCTTGCGGAAGGGCGGAGGCGGTGGGCGGCACGATCACGGTATAGCTGTCGCCCGGTTTGACCCGGTGATTGGCGTCTCTTATCGTCGTTTCGCCCAACCGGACCGCTTTGCCCTCCAGCAATTGCTGAAGCCGCGAGCGGGAAAAATCGGGCAGTGCGGCCGCCAGGAAACGGTCCAGCCGCCAGCCGGCATGATCCGCACCGGCAAGCGCCGTGCGATGATCGCATAAGGAGTTTTCTGTGTCCGACATGCCCGTTGATGACCAAGCCCGGCCCCCGGCGACAAGCCGCCGGACCGCCAGGGTGATCGTCATTATCATGAGCACGCTTTTTGTGCTGGCTCTTTTGGCCACCATCTGGGGCTTTGTCCGCCAGGCGCGGATTTTGATGGCCGCGCGCGCCGCATCCAGCAATGTCGCGCCGGCGCCGGCGGGAGCGGCCGCTATGGTGATCTTGGCGCCGGGCGTCCGCATTGTCTCCGCCACAACCGAGGCCGGCAAGCTGGTGTTGCATGTCTCAACTCCCCAGGGCAGTGAAGTGGAGATCATCGATCTGGCCACGGGCAAGTTGACCGTGCAGGTCAAGACCGCGCCGCCGTGACGGGCGTATTGCTGCCGGCAGAATTGCGCAGCGCCATTCTGGAGGAAGCGCGCGCCCGCCATCCGCACGAATGCTGCGGATTGCTGGAAGGGGTACGCGAGGGCGCGGATTTTCGCGTCACGCGGCTTCACCCGGTGCGCAATCTGGCGGCCGCCTCCGACCGTTTCGAGATGGACCCGCAAGATCAGTTCGCCGCTCACAAAGCCGCGCGCGCCCGGGGGCATGTTGTCATCGGCTGCTATCATTCCCATCCGGATGGGCGTGCTCAGCCGTCGCAATGGGATCTTGCCGGAGCGGGGGAGGAAAATTTCCTATGGCTGATCGCGGCGCGCGAAACGCTGGCGGCTTTTGTTTACCTGTGCGGCGAATTTGTGGGCGCCGATTGGGTCACATCGTCCGAATAGGTGCGGAACTTGCCGCCCTGGAACAGAACGTCGCGCGAGCTGATCTCATCCACCACATGGCCGGTTTCATCCGCGATCTCGACGGTCTGGTGCTTCAGCGATCCGCCATGCAACAGCTTTTCGCCCCAAATTTCCCGGATGGCGGAAATGGCTTCCTGGCGCGCCGCCTCGGCATTGGGCAGATACTGGCCTTCCCAATCGCGGTTGAGAGTTTGGCCTTCGCGGACATGGAAGAAATACTGGGGCATGATGCACGGCCTTGGCGAGACTGGGCTATTTCAGACCTAACACCCAAACCGGCCCCCCGTTCCGGTCCTATCCGCGCCGCTGGCGGGAGGGAGGCGCGGAACTTGCGGCTTTGTGGCGGCGCCCGCTATAAGCGCCCTCCCGCAGGCTCCCATCGTCTAGCGGTTAGGACGCGGCCCTCTCAAGGCTGAAACAGGGGTTCGATTCCCCTTGGGAGCGCCATTCGACGACGTCACGCGATCCACGTGAAGTCGAATGCCAAGCCCGCTCACCCGCGACAGCGCAGAATGGGCGGGCGCAGCCAGTTACCAGGGCACAAAGCAAGGTCTTTTTCTTGGCGGGTTTTGTCCGGTCGTGACCAAAACTCCAGCAGAAACGGGCATTTCGGCCAGCCATGGGCTGCTTGTTTGCAGGCGTACCAGCCTGTAGGTTCGCCCGGATTTTTCGAGAAGCCAGCGCCCCATGCCGTTGCTCAGGTTCATCCCCGAGACGACCAATGTCGATTTCGTCAAATACCGTTTCTGGGCGTTTGGCGTGGACGGCCTGCTCTTGGTGGTTTCGATCGTCTCGATCTGGCTCTATGGCTTTAACTTGGGCATCGACTTCACCGGCGGCGTACTGATGGAAGTGAAGTCCGCCCAGACCATCGATATCGGCAAGATGCGCGCCGATGTGGACAGTCTGGGCTTTCCCGAAAGCCAACTGCAATATTTCGGCGGCGGCGGCGGATGCGACCAGCCGGTCAATAGCTGCGTGATGATCCGCGTCCAGCCCAAGGAAGTGGCGACGATGGACCAGAATGACGCCGACCAGGCGGTGGTACGCGAAATCCGCGCCAAGCTGGGGTCGGACTATCAATATCGCCGCACCGAAGTGGTGGGCCCCAGGGTTTCCAACGAACTTTTGAATGACGGCATCCTGGCCACCATTCTGGCGGTGGCGATGATCTCGATTTATGTCGCGGTGCGTTTTGAATGGCAGTATGGCGTGGGCGCCCTGATCGCCACCGGTCACGATGTGTTCGTCACGGCCGGTTTCTATTCGGTGATGGGATTGGACTTCAACATCAACACCGTGGCCGCGCTGCTTTTGCTGGCGGGCTATTCGATCAACGACACGGTGGTGGTGTTCGACCGCATCCGCGAGAACCGGCGCAAATACAAGCGCATGTCCCTGGTGGACATGATCAATCTTTCGACCAATCAGATCGCCACGCGCACCACTTTGGTGTCGGTGGCGACCTCCTTGTCGGTCATTCCGCTGCTTTTCGGCGGCCATGTGCTGGAGAATTTCAGCATCGCCATCCTGTTCGGCATCGTGGTGGGGACCTTTTCCTCCACTTATGTCGCCTCGATGCTGTTGCTCTATATGCCGGCGGTCGGCGGGGGCAGCGCCGACACCAAAACCGAAGAAGCAACCGCTTAACTAGCCGCGAAATATTTGGTTCGTGGCCAGGAGCGCCGAGCGAAGTGGACCAACGACGTCCATGAGTGAGTTCATAGCGACAGCGTATGAACGCGACGCCGCCACGGACCAAATAGACGCGGCTAGAGCGGGAACCAGTCGCGGCGATTGCTATAAACCTGATAATGCGCGTTGACGCCTGCGCGCAGGCCCACGCCGGTCCGCATCGGCGCCAGGGTGATGCCGCCGCTGCGCTGATAGTTGATGCCCAATCCGGCCACCAAATAGAAGCTGCCTTCCACGCCGGGGAAACGCTGAATCAGCCTTTCGTCCTCGCGCAGATTGTAAACCAGAGTGAAGCATTTGGAGGCGTTGCCGCCAACGTCAAAGCCCACCGAAGGCCCGCGCCAATAGACTTGCTTGGGTTCGCGGGTCTTGCGGATCAGCCAGCCCGAACCGTAGCGCACGCCCACCACAAAGGCGCCGGAACCCTCATCGCCCTTGATATAGGCGTCGGGCCGGCCCAGATCGCCGAACACATGCTCGACGCCCTTGGCCATGGCTTCGGTGGTGATGCCGAAGAAATTGGCGCCCGCTTCGGTAATCTCGTCGGCGGTATATTTGAGATCGGTGGCGCGGGCCTTGGCCTGGGCGTTGTCGTTCTGCTGCGGATCGGCGGCGTGCGCGGGCAGGATCGAGAGCAACGATCCCGTCACGGCGGGGGTTGCTCCCAGCGCCACCAGTCCTGAGATGAATTTTTTGCGGTCCATGTCGCTCTCCATCAAGGCGACCGGCGCATAGGCCGGCGAATCAAGTGCCCTACCGCGCGGTATCTTTACGCCGATTGGGGCTTTTTTGCATGCAAAATGCGACTAGGATCGGGACGCGAATGGAAACGCCCCCCGATAACGACCGCAAAACTGCGCTTTCCGCAGCCGGATGGATCGCGTTGGCGATCCTGGCGGGCTTGTTTTTCGCCTCGCTCTGGTATGCGGTAAAAGTCTGGAACGCGATGGCGGGCGTTGCGATGAGCGGCTGGGGTTGGCTGTTCCTCAGCCTGGGCGTGGTGGTGACGATCGGCCTGGGCGCGGGATTGATGGCGTTGGTGTTCTACTCCAGTCGCCACGATATGGATCGGTGATGAAGCGAATTTTACTGCTTATGGCCCTAGTTCTGACGACACCTGCATTAGCCGAGGAGCGCCAATGCAGGCAGACCATATTTTCTCTGACTCCTCCTGTCTTCAGTCTGGTGCGCGTTCATGAGTCTGCACCCCATGTCTACGATGGGAGTAAGTGGCAGCCTTCTTGTCCTTGGGATATCGTCCATTGCACCAGCAAAACAAGTTATTTCCGTGCTGGACGGTTGGGTTTGGCGGCCGCCTTCGAAAAAGAATTGGTTTGCATTGTCGAAATTGACCAGGACAATGAAGGCCAAAGCGCGTGGATAGAGGAACGCCATGTCACGCGGCTTCGCCAGAAATCTTCTCAAGCGATGTCAGATTGGACCGGAACTTGGAGCCACTTCGACGACAAAATCACCATTTATCAAAACGAAAAAGACTTGAAGGTCGCGGGCTCAGCTGTATGGCAGGGCCCAACGATCGACCATTTTGGGGATTTCAGCGGCGTTTCTAAACCGAACGGAAGCCACCTCGCAATTAAAAGCGGCGAGGCGTGCAAGGTGGCTATGACCTTGGTTGGACAATTTCTGGTCGTTGCCGATAACCAAAATTGTGGCGGGCTGAATGTTACATTTCGCGGAATTTATTCCCGTGTTAAGCGTGGTTCGCGCCCCGGGCGATGAACGGCCCGTTGCGGAATTCCGGCTTGCCATAGAGAAACGGCGCGCCTTCCCAGGTCGTGACGCTGCCGCCCGCCGCCTTGAGCACCGCATGACCGGCGCCGGTGTCCCATTCCATGGTCTGCCCGGCGCGGGGATAGATGTCGGCTTCGCCCGCCGCCACCAGACAGAATTTCAGCGACGAACCGGCATTGGTATGGCCTTTGATCGGTAGCGTTTTGAGTAATTCATCGGTTTTGGGGTCGGGATGGGACCGGCTGGAGACCGCCACCAGTCCGTCGGGCGCGGGCGCGCGCGCCGCGATAGAACGCAAGGTCCCACCGGAAAGTTCAAACGCGCCTTCGCCCACCCGGCCCACGAACAACCGTCCGATGGCGGGCGCAAGCACCACCCCGCTGACCGGCTCGCCATCCACCACTTCGCCGATATTGACGGTGAACTCGCCGCCGCGTTTCACGAACTCCTTGGTGCCGTCCACCGGGTC
The DNA here is from genome assembly GCA_035275465.1 of Rhizomicrobium sp. Taxonomy (GTDB): domain Bacteria; phylum Pseudomonadota; class Alphaproteobacteria; order Micropepsales; family Micropepsaceae; genus Rhizomicrobium. Next base: position 30,906 of record DATEMS010000044.1, read on the forward strand.
CACCAAAAAGAAACGCGATCCGGCCTGCGACACCCGGCCGGCCGCGGCTTCTTCTTCGGCCACCACCGGCACTTGCGGAAAGGCGGCGCCCAGCTCCGCCAGGATCAGCTTTTCGGCTTCTTCATCGGCATCGGTCACCGGCGAACGGTCGGCTTTCACCCGCGTGTCACAACCGGCTTCATAGTGGCGCATCACCACCTGGCCGGCGGCCTGGGCAATACGGACCAAAGTTTCCAGATGGGGGGAGAGCGTTGCGTCCATATTATGGTTTCCTTGTCGAAGCCAAATTTGAGCCTGTCTTAGGGTATTCCAAAAAGGAAGGAAATCCGGGAAATTCAAGCCGAGGAGTGAACACGAGGTCCCGAGCGGCTTCGCGCGATATCCTAAATTCTGCAGGCGCGAATTGCCGTACCTGTCGGAAGCTGAGTTGGGCGCCTGGGGTCAAGATATTGAGAATAGCAATTGTCGCTACCAACTATGCGGAGTATGCGGCCAATCTTGCGCTCGCTTTATCCGCTTCGAACGAGGTAATGCTCGTCCTAAGCCGGCGCAACGCGCGGCGGGAATTGCGGCCACAATCGATAAAATTTCTCCGCGAGAAGGTCTCGCTGCATATCGTGCCGCATCACTATGCGCCTCTCCAGCCGATTGTTGCCGGACTATGTTGGCGCTTGGTCGCGCGCTTTCGGCCCGACGTCGTGCATGTGCAGGAGCATCCGACGCGGGCCACATATTGGCTAGCGCGTTTGCTCAAGGGGGCTCATCCGCTGGTTACGACCGTCCACGACCCAATCGCACACAGTGGCGCCGACACCGCGTCCGCATCCATATTCGCCCGGTATCATCGTGGCCTCCGATTGCTCTCCGACAGAATTATCGTCCACGGCAACTCCTTGGTTTCCGATTTCTCCGATTTGCTTCCGAACGGCGCTCAACGGGTTCGGTCGGTTCCGCATGGCGTCTTGCGTTTCGGGTTGTTCAAGCTTGAGCCGGAAGCAGCGATCTCGACGGAGGATCGCTTCATATTTTTCGGCCGCATGAATAAGTACAAGGGACTGGACGTTCTGTTGGATGCCAACGAGATTTGGCTTGAGAAGGGATTGCGCCCCTCGCTTATTGTGGCAGGAACCGGTCCAGAGATTGTGAGGTTGAGAGATAGATTGCGACTGGCGCCAAACATAGAGTTACTTCCCAGATGGGTGTCGCAGCCAGAATTGGAAGCCCTGTTGCGACAGTGCGCCGCTTCCATTCTCCCATACCGGGATGCCACTCAGAGCGGGGCGGCAGCTTCCTCACTCGGCGCAGGCAGGCCCGTCATCGCAACCAACGTAGGCGCATTGTCTGAGGTCATCCGCGCCGGTGAGAACGGGCTTCTCGTGCCGCCGGGCGATGCGCAATCCCTTGCTGATGCAAGCGCCAAATTTCTATCCGATCCGGAGCTTCGAAAGCATGTGACGGAAGGTGCCCGTCGAACCGCCGGTTCGGTCCTCGGCTGGACCGGGATTGCGTCCCTTACAGAGCAGATTTATCAGGAGGCGTGGTTGGCGCATAAAGCGAAGGATAGCCCGCAGCCGGCGGGCTGAGCGTGTAAATCGGCAATGGGATTTAATTGAGGACCGGCATCCCTTGCCTTGCGCATTAAGAATTCCTTAAGACGCGACTGACAATTAACCAATTTCTAACCAATGGGGCCGCATTGAGTTCGTCCATGACAGAAATCGAGTTTGCCGCTTTGCTGGTCAGCCGGGTTTGCCACGACCTTGTCGGGCCTTTGGGCGCCGTGGTCAACGGCATGGAAGTGCTGGAGGATGAGCGCGACCCTGCCATGCGCGCCGATGCCATCAAATTGGTGACCATGAGCGCCGATCAGGCGCTGGCCCGCATTCAATTCATGCGCATCGCCTTCGGTGCCGCCGGTTCGGCAGGCGCGGAGCTGGATTTGGGCGAGATCGGACGCCTGGTCACCGGCTTGCTGGAAGGCGGCAAGGTACAACTGGCCTGGAATGCGCCCCGTCTCTATTGGGGCAAGAACTGGGCCAAGCTTTTGATGAACGCCACGTTGCTGGCGGCCGATTGTCTGCCGCGCGGCGGGATCGTGACCGTGGAAGCTGGTTCTGACGCGCAGACGCCGTCTTTTCATATCCGCGCGCAAGGCTTGAACGCCCGCCTTACCGAGGAAATGGACCGCGCCCTGAAGGGGGAAGCGTTGAATGTGGACGCCCGTCACGTCCAGCCTTTCCTCGTGCACAAACTGTCGCGCAGCGTGAATGCCGCCTTGACGGTGATGCCGTTGGAAGGTGCAGTGGAACTGACGGCCGGCTGATCCGCGCACCAGAGGTAGCCATGAAACATAGCCTGATCGTGGACGACAGCCGCGTGGTCCGCACGGTCGTGCGCCGCATCCTGGAAGAACGTTCCTATACCGTGGCGGAGGCCGAGGACGGGATGAGCGGGCTTCGGGCCTGCCGGGAAAAGATGCCCGACCTGATCTTTCTGGACTGGAATTTGCCCAGCATGAAGGGCCTGGAATTCCTCAAAAGCGTGCGTGGCCAACAGGGCGGCGACCATCCGATCATTCTGTTCTGCACCACCGAGAGCGACCCGGCCGAGATCGCCGCCGCCATGGCGGCGGGCGCCAATGACTATGTGATGAAGCCGTTCGATGCCGCGGCAGTGCGCGCCAAACTCGAAGAGCTGGGCCTTCCCGGCTAAAGCGCAATCGGCGAAAATCGGAATCGATTTTCCGGTAAATTGCGCGACAAACCAAGACTCTAGAATGTGATCCGGTTTCAAGGAAACCGGATCACATTCTAGGTGCGTGTCAGGCCAGGGTCTTTGCGCTCAACCGTTCCAGAACTTTCAACGGTGCACGTTCAGGCTGGACCATTTCGCCAATGTCCAGGTGAAAGGTCTGCTCCAGCGCGAATTCTCCGCCCAGCGCCGCGTGCAACACTTGATCGGTGAACGCAAGCCAGCAGCAGCCGGGCGGAAATTCGATTGGCTGGTGCGGGCTGTTTTGCTGGAAATCCCCATCCCGCTTGGCAGCGTCGTGCAAGGACAACATCAGTTCGTCATAACGGCTGCGCCGTCCTCGCGTAACGCCCAGTTTCTCATACAGCCAGGATTTTCCGGGCAGATGTGGGCCGACCTTGGGAAGGAAGGCGCGGGCAAAATCCTCGAAGGGCTGGCCGACATGCCAGCGGCGCGAACTCTGCGGCGCGACATTGGCAAAGAAGCGCAGGATGCGCCGGCCCCGCATGGGACGGGACGGAAATGCATCGATATGCAACAGCCGGTCGTCGTTGATCTTGGAATAATGCCGGCCCTTAACCTCAACCGGACGAAAAGACGTGCGGGCACGCTCAACATCGCGGTACGGGAGCAGATCCTGCACCAGCGCCGTGGCTTGGCTGCCGAACCGCTCCATCATCGCCGCAAGCGCCTGGGCCGCCTCGCCGGTCAGAGAACTGGCCTGCATCTTTCCGGTGGTGTGATCGAGCGAGATATTCTTGGCTTTGCCGTCGGAGACGCGGGCATCCAGAAAGCGTTTTTCGGTTTCCCCCAAAATAAATTTCAGGTCGGGAAAGAACAGGACTGCGCCTTGCTCCAGCGCGGCGGTGGCGCGCGCTTTCAGGGCCGCATCGAACGGCCCTTTCCAGTCACGCAAGGGCATGGTTTCAAGCATCGGTCATGGCACCATAGACCAAAGTCCGAAGATCGCGGCGCAAGCGCACCCGCCGCGCCGTATCGGCGATCACCTGAGTCATAAAGACCACCGCCATATCTTCCTGAGGATCGACAAAAAAGGTGGTGGAGGCCATGCCGCCCCAGGCAAATTCCCCTTTGGAGCCGGGAATGCCCACCCGCACCGGATCCAAGGTCACCGCCACGCCCAAGCCAAAGCCGATGCCGCGATACCCGCTTTCATTGAAAGAATCGGGGGCGGGGGTCAGCTCGGCAATTTCCTTTTCGTCCGGCAGATGATTGGCGGTCATCAAGGCCACGGTCTTGGGCGACAGGAGCCGGACGCCGTCCAACGCGCCCTTGTTCAGCAGCATCCGACAGAAGCGCAGATAGTCCGCCGCCGTGCCCACCAGCCCGCCGCCGCCCGATTGCAGCTTGGGGGCCGCGAACCAGGCGGAGTTCGCCGGATCGTCGAATAGCTCCAATTTGCCGTCCTTGAACGCATAGCAGGCCGCGAAACGCGCGCGCGCGGCGGCCGCCAGAAGGAAATCGGTGTCGGTCATCTTCAGGGCCGCCAGGATTTTTTCCCGCACAAAATCGGCATAGGGCCGGCCGCAGATATGCTGGACCAGATAGCCCACCACATCGGTTGCCACCGAATAGATCCAGGCCGTGCCGGGTGAATATTCCAGCGGCAATTTTTCCAACTGCGCGATCATGGCGGCAAGGCCGCCTTCACTGTCCGTTTCGGCGATGCGCAGGGCGCGATATTGGGCGTCGATCGGCGTGCGGTCGTGGAAGCCATAGGTGAAGCCGGCGGTGTGCCGCAGCAAGTCCAACACCGTCATGGGGCGCATCGGCGCGCCGCCGCCTTGAACCTTCAAGTCGGAAAAGCCCGGAATAAAGCGCGTCACCGGATCGTCCAGCGCGACCAGCCCCTCTTCCATCAGCATCAACAGCGCCACCGCCGTGACCGGCTTGGTCATGGAATAAAGCCGGAAGATCGCATCCTCTCGCATGGGCGCGGCGCGGGCTATGTCCATCAGGCCAGCCATGCTGTGATGCGCCAGCCGCCCATGCCGCCAGATCAAGATCTGGGCGCCCGGCAGCAAGCCCGCATCGACCTGTTGCTGCAGGAAGTGCGGGATGCGGGCCAGCCTTTGGTCGGAAAAACCCGATGGCATCGTCATGGTTTGGTTATACTAAGCCCTGCCATGAATGACATATCCAAAAACTGGCCCCAGCTGTCGCTGGCAGAGGCGCATGCGCGGCTCACCGCGCCGGGTGCGGCTTTTGAGACCATCGAAACGGTGGTGCGCGGCATTCCCATGCGTGTCTGGAAGCGTTGTCCCCAAACGGCTGCCGAGGCTTTCACCCAGGCGCGCCGTCATGGCGACCGGGAATTTCTGGTCTATCAGGACGAGCGCGTGAGCTTCGAGGGGTTTGCGCGCGCCGTCCTCAACGTGGCGGGGCTGCTGGCCGGGCAGGGGCTGAAAAAGGGCGACCGGGTGGCATTGGTCATGCGCAACCTGCCGGAATGGCCGGTGGTGTTCATGGGCGCACTTTTGGCAGGCGCCATCGTGGTGCCGCTCAATGCCTGGTGGACCGGAACGGAACTGGCCTATGGCATTTTGGATTGCGGCGCGCGTTTTGTCTTTGCCGATGCCGAACGGCTGGCGCGGCTGAAGGATCTGCCGCCTTCGGTCGCGCGGGTATTTACTGTGCGTGCCGCCAATCCGCCCGCCGATGTTCTGGTGCTGGAGGATGTGCTTGGCGTGCCCGCCCATTGGCGCGATCTGCCGGCAGGCAGGATGCCGGATGTGACGCTGTCCCCGGAAGACGATGCGACTATCTTTTACACCTCCGGCACCACCGGCGCGCCCAAGGGCGCTTTGGGCACGCATCGTTCCCTCACCACCAATATTTTTGCCGCGCCTTTTTCCGAAGCGCGCAATCAATTGCGGCGAGCATCATCAAATGCGAAGGCCGGATCGGAGGGGAAACAAAAAACGACGTTGATCGGGGTGCCGTTCTTTCATGTCATCGGCAGCCTTTCCATTCTGCTGCCCAATATGGCGGCGGGCGGCAAGCTGGTGTTGATGCGAAAATTCGATGCCGGAGAGGCGCTGGCCCTGATTGCGCGCGAGCGGGTGACGGTGACCGGCGGCGTGCCCGCCGTGGCGCTGGCGCTGTTGGAACAGATCGGCGGTCATGACGTCTCGTCGCTGGAACTGGTCACCTTCGGCGGCGCGCCGTCGCCCCATGCTTTGCCGGAGCAAATTCACCGACGCATGGGCGCCATGCCGGGGCAGGGCTGGGGCATGACGGAAACTTCCGCCACCTGCACCACCCATTCCGGCCAAGACTATCTGAACCGTCCGGCAAGCTGCGGTCCCGCCCTTCCGGTCAGCCGCCTTAAGATCGTGAAAGACGGGATCGAGCAACCGCCGGGTAGCGCCGGAGAGCTTTGGGCCTTTGGTCCCAATATCGTGAAAGCTTACTGGAACAGGCCGCAAGCGACGGCGGAACGCTTTTGCGGCGGCTGGCTGAAAACCGGCGATCTTGCGATGCTGGACGAAGAAGGCTTTTGCACCATCCTGGACCGCGCACAGGACATGCTGATCCGGGGCGGCGAGAATATCTATTGCGTCGAGGTCGAGAATGTCCTCACCCAGCATCCGGCGGTGCTGGACGCGGCGCTGATCGGCTTGCCGCATCCGGTTCTGGGAGAGGTGCCGGCCGCTTGGGTGCAACTGCGCGCCGATGCGGCGATCGGCGAAAATGCCTTGCAGGATTTTGCCGCGGAACGATTGGCCGCCTTTAAAGTGCCGGTCCGAATACATCTGTCGCAGCACGCCTTGCCGCGGAATGAAGGGGGCAAACTGGTGAAAAGCGAACTGCGCAAGCTGCTGGGCGCACAGCTGCGCCCATGACCTTGCCCACGGCCCTGCACGTCACGCCGCACATCATCATTGCGGACCATGAGCTGGAGGAGCGCTTCATTCGCAGCTCCGGTCCCGGCGGTCAGAATGTCAACAAAGTGTCGAGCGCCGTGCAGTTGCGCTTTGACGTGCGCGCCTCTACCAGTCTGACCGAGACGGCGCGCCAGGGGCTGCTCGCCAGCGGCAAGCTGACGCAAGACGGGGTGCTGGTGATCACCGCGCAGCGCTTCCGCGAGCAGGACAAGAATCGCGCCGACGCCCGCGCGCGGCTGGTGGAGATCGTGCGGCGGGCCGCGACGCCCAAAAGGCCGCGCCGCGCCACCAAGGTGCCCAAGGCCAGCAAGCGCAAGCGGCTGGAGAACAAAAAACATCGCGCCGCGATCAAGCATGGCCGCGCCAAACCGGAATAGTTCTTACGGCCGCGCCAGCATATCCACGACCAGGTCGCACATTCGGTCGGGATCGAAGGGTTTGATCAAAGTGCGGATCTCGCGCGCCTTGAGCGCGGCCGGCGGCGGCCGCTCGGCGGCATAGGCGGTCATCATCAGGATTTTGAGTTCGGGGCGCAGCTTGAGCGACTCCTCCACCAGATCATAGCCGTTCATGTTTGGCATCACGATGTCGGACAGAAGCAGGATCGTGGCGGGATTGTTTTTCAACAATTGCAGGGCTTCGACGCCATCGGCGGCTTCGGCAACCGTCACGCCCTTGCTGGCCAGCATGGCGGAGATCAGGCTGCGCAACTGTGTTTCGTCCTCGGCGAGGATGACTTGGTTCATGGGATCGGCCCCTTTGTATTTTTGTACAGTTCGCCGTGTTTTCCGCGTCAACTCCAGTGCTTAGTGAAAGCCGCTGCACTATACCGTATGTGGTGAGAGTTCCAAAGTACCCGTAAAAGTTGTGCCCCGTCTGCGGAGGAACTGCCCCAGGGTGGTTCTGGTCCGTATACGGATGATACCCCTGTCACGATAAGCTGTTAGCCCCGTTACCGAATCGTCGCAATCGGGCTTATGATGGAGCGATGGTGGAATCGTTCACGCGCCTGCGCGCCACGGCTTGGCCTCTGGTGATCGGCGTGATCGCAGGCGGAGCCCTGGTGTTGTTTGCCGGGCCCGGCCTGTTTTGGGCCCTGACGGCCCTGGGCTTGGCGGCGCTGCTGATCATTCAGTTCGTCACCTCCCAGGAACCGATTCTGCGGCCCCCGAAAGAGAAGAACGACGATCCCCTGGCGGCTTTGCCGCCGATGACTTGGCTGTTGCTGGACCCGCTGCCCATTCCGGTGATGCTGCTGGACGACAATGAGCGGGTGCTTTTCGTCAACCAGTCGATGCGTGATGTGCTGGGTCCCGGACTGGACCGCAAGCGGGCCTCCTCGGTGTTGCGCAACCCCGATGTGCTGGGGGCGATCGCGGACGCACGCCAAGGTTTTTCCACCAATGTGCCCTTCAGCCAGCCGGTGCCGATCGAACGGTACTTCCAGGCCTATGCCGCCCGCATCAGTGTTTCGCCCTCCGTGACCGCGCTTCTGTTGCACGACCTGACCGTGGTCAAGCGCAGCGAGCAATTGCGCGCCGATTTCATCGCCAATGCCAGCCATGAACTGCGCACCCCGCTGGCGGCGGTATCGGGATTCATCGAAACCTTGCGCGGTCATGCCAAGGAAGACGAGGCGGCCCGCGACCAGTTCCTGGACATTATGAGCGTCGAAGCGGCCCGCATGCGCCGCTTGATCGACGATCTTTTGTCGCTCAGCCGCATCGAGATGAACGAGCATGTGAAACCGGAAGGCCGCATCAGCTTGGAAAGCACGGTGCGCCAGGCCGTCGCCGCGCTCAAGCCGCTGGCCGCCCAGGATGGCATATCCGTGTCGGTGGAAGCCGACCCGAATATGCCGCCCGTGATCGGCGAGCAGGACGAGCTGGTGCAGCTGTTCCAAAATCTGATTCACAATGCCATCAAGTATGGCCGGGAGAACGGAACCGTGGCGATTGCTCTGGGCCAGTCGCCGGAAGGACAGGTTTTCGCGGCGGTACGCGACGATGGCGAAGGCATCGCGCCCGGCGCCATCCCCCGCCTGACCGAGCGATTCTACCGGGTGGATGTGAAGCGTTCGCGGGAAAAGGGCGGTACCGGGCTGGGTCTGGCCATTGTTAAGCACATCATCAGCCGCCATCAGGGGCGGTTGAGCATCGAGAGCAAAGTGGGGGAAGGCAGTGTATTTACTGTCTTTCTTCCCGCCGCGCCGCCGGAAATACCGGTGGAAGAAGTCACCCCAGAGCCTGTCACGGAAATGTTATAAAACAGTCGCATAGGATTGGCGTGAACCGCTTATGCGGGGGCACGACGGAACGGAAAACCGCACATGAATGATCATACCGTCAAGTCTTTCGGGGAACAGCTCGAAACCCTTTCGGCTCTGGTGGCCCAGATGGGTGGGCTGGCCGAATCCCAGTTCGCGGCGGCCATCGAGGCCATTGCGCGCCGCGACAGCGTGGCGGCGGAACGCGCGGTGGGAGGCGATGCCCGCATCGACGAAATTCAGCAGGAAATCGAGGAGCGCGCCGTGAAGCTGCTGGCTTTGCGCCAGCCCATGGCGGTGGACTTGCGCGAGACGCTGGCCGCGATCAAGACTGCGGCCGAGCTGGAACGGATTGGCGATCTGGCCAAGAACATCGCCAAGCGCGCCTTGGTGCTCAATCGCGAGCCGCCTATCCGTCTGACCCAAAGCCTAGCCCGCATGGGCAAGGCGGCGCAAAACCAGCTCAAGCAGGTGTTGGATGCCTTCACCAGCCGCAACGCCGAGGAAGCCGAGGCGGTGTGGAACCGGGACGGTGAGATCGACGAAATCTACAACAGCCTGTTCCGCGAGCTTCTGACCTACATGATGGAAGATCCGCGCACCATCAGCCTGTGCACCCATCTTCTGTTTGTCGCCAAGAATATCGAACGCAGCGGCGACCATTGCACCAATATCGCGGAGGTCGTGTACCACATGGTGCGTGCCGGCCACCTCGCCACCAACCGCCCCAAGGCGGACACCACCAGCGAAACCTCGGTTCCCTACGAGACCCCTGCATGAGCAAACCCACCGTTATGGTTGCCGAAGATGAAAGCGCTTTGGTCACCCTGTTGCGCTACAACCTGGAGCGGGAAGGCTATCGGGTGCTGGAGGCGCGTGACGGCGAGGAGGCGCTGCTGGTCGCCGCCGAGGAAAAGCCCGATCTGGTGGTGTTGGATTGGATGCTGCCGCAGCTTTCCGGCATCGAGGTTTGCCGCCGCCTGCGCGGGCGCCAGGAAACCCGCAATGTGCCCATCATCATGCTGACGGCGCGCGGCGAGGAATCCGACCGCATCCGCGGCCTGGACACCGGCGCCGACGATTATCTGACCAAGCCCTTCTCCATGACCGAGCTCTTGGCGCGGCTGCGCGCGGTGTTGCGCCGCATCCGCCCCAGCTTGGCGGAAGATGTGGTCACGGTGGGCGACATCGAAATGGACCGCGCCGCCCACCGGGTGCGCCGCGCCGGGGTGGAAGTGCATCTGGGTCCCACCGAATACCGTTTGCTGGATCATCTGATTCAGCATCCGGGACGGGTGTTCAGCCGCGAACAATTGTTGGATGCGGTATGGGGCAGCGACGTCTATGTCGAAGCACGCACCGTGGACGTGCATGTCGGCCGCCTGCGCAAGGCGCTGAACATCGAAGGCGCCGCTGATCCCATCCGCACGGTGCGTTCGGCGGGCTACTCTCTGGATGCCGCCTGCGTCGGCGCGACGACTGCGGCTTAGAATTCTCTAAATTGTCATCCCCGGCTGAGCGCCGCATTGCGGCGCGAGGGGAAGGGGATGACATTTTGCGTTAAAGCAGCTTCCTTATCGGTGCTTCCAACTCTTCCGGCCTGATGCGCGGCGCATAGCGCGCCACAGGCTTACCATCGCGGTCTACCAAGAACTTGGTGAAATTCCAGGTGATAAACGTGGTGCCCAGAAAACCGCGTTTCTCGCGCTTGAGATGGCGGAACAGGGGGTGGGTCTTGCGTCCATTGACCTTGAGCCGCGAAAACATGGGAAAGGTGACGCCGAAATTCTCGCGGCAGAAACGCGTGATCTCGCTTTCGCTGCTGAGCTCCTGGGCCAGGAACTGATTGCAGGGAAAGCCCAAAACGGTCAGGCCCTGCGGCTCCAGCCGCTCATGCAGACGTTGCAGCCCGGCATATTGCGGCGTCAGCCCGCAATGACTGGCGGTGTTGACGATCAAAAGGACCCGGCCACGCCAATTCGACAGGGCCGCGGGTTCGCCGTTCAGCAGCGGTGCGGAATAGTCATAGACGCTCATAGCGGGATTTTGCCATGAGGTTCATAAGGGATGCCAGTGACGTGTTTGCCCGACCGCTCGCTCAAGCTCGCGGCGTTCGTTGCTCTCGCAGGCCCACAGGACCTGCTCACGCGCGCCGCTCCTCACCCTCTCAGCTGGCCATCCGGCCTTTGTTGTCCTTGGCGTCGCGGCGCGCCTGTTGCGGCTGATAGGCCTTGCGGGCATGGGCTTCGCAATAAGGCGAACCGGCTTTGGGGCTATGGCCGCAGAAATGGAATTCCGATCCGGCGGGATCGCCGATCGGCCAGCGGCACATGCGGTCGCTGATCGTCAGCACCGTGGCGTGGCTGCCATCTTCCAGTTGCAGGGGATCCTCCTCCACGATGGGGGCGGCGGGCACATGGCTTCGGATGCTGGGTGCCTTGGGCGCCATGGGCAGGCGCGGGCGTTCGCTGCGCGATGGGCTGGCGCGGCCCGCCAGACCCAGGCGGTGAACCTTGCCGATCACGGCATTGCGCGTGACCCCGCCCAGGGCCCGGGCGATCTGGCTGGCCGAGAGACCCTCGGTCCACAATGTCTTGAGCTGCTCAACCCGGTCATCCGACCAATTTGCCTGCGTCATGGCTATCGCTCCTGGCTGCCAGGGCGGGCTCTATAACCCCCTCCGGTTACTAGATACAGTATCCTTGGCCCAGCGCCGCACAAGTATTGCGGGGCCATTCTCTGGCCCTTGTCCACATGATTCCGCCCCGCTTTATCCGAGCTACACCGGCCGTCTCGCCAGCGGGCGGGGCTGGAATGCCGATCTGTGGGGTTGTGGGAGCGTCACGGAAAGCAGATAAACACGTCCTTCCAGCCCATGATTTGTATTTTTATTTCAATTCAACCCAGGCGTTAGGCGAGAGCCGGACCGCCCGAAAAAAGAGGAGTCGTTTCGTGTTCCCGGCTTTGCTTCCCACCTATAACCGGACGGATATCGCCTTCGTCCGTGGCGAGGGCTCGTACCTTTTCGCCGAGGATGGCAAGCGATACCTGGACTTCGGGGCGGGCATCGCCGTCAACGCCTTCGGTCACGCCAATCCGCGTCTGATCGCGGCCCTGACCGCGCAAGCCGGCAAACTGTGGCACACCTCCAACCTCTACCGGGTGCCGGGGCAGGAAAGCCTGTCCCAGAAACTGGTGGCCAACAGCTTTGCCGACACCTGTTTTTTTGTGAACTCGGGCACCGAAGCGATCGAACTCGCCATCAAGATGGCGCGGCGCTACCAGTTCGTCAGCGGCCATCCCGAACGCTTTCACATCGTCAGCTTCGAGGGCGCCTTTCACGGCCGCACCATCGCCGCCATCAATGCCGGCGGCAACGAGAAGTATCTCGAAGGCTTCGGCCCGCGCATGCAGGGCTTCGACCAGATCGCCTTGCAGGACGATGTGGCGGTTGACCTGGCCGCGTTGCAGCGCGTCGTGGGTCCGCAAACCGCCGCCATCCTGATCGAGCCATTGCAAGGCGAGGGCGGTGTGCGTGTGATCGCGCCACAGTTCCTGCGCGCGTTGCGCAAGCTGTGCAATGAGCAGGGCATTTTGCTGATCTTTGATGAGATTCAGACCGGCCTGGGCCGCACCGGCAAATTCTTCGCCTATGATTGGCTGAGCCTCACGCCGGACATCATGACGGTGGCCAAGGCGCTGGGCGGCGGCTTTCCGGTCGGCGCGGTGCTGGCGACGGCGGATGCGGCCAAAGGCATGACGGTGGGCACCCATGGCACCACCTATGGCGGCAATCCCCTGGCCATGGCGGTGAGCAGCGAAGCCATCGACATGATCCTGGAGCCGGGCTTCCTGGATCAGGTCAACAAAATCGCCAATTACCTGCATCAGCAGCTGGGGGCGCTGGTGGCGGGCCATCCCGGCCTGTTCGAAACTGTGCGTGGCCAAGGCTTGATGATCGGATTGAAAATGAAAACCCCCAGCGCCGATTTCATCACCGCGGCGCGGGCCAATGGCCTGATCGTGCTACCGGCGGGCGACAATGTGGTGCGCATGCTGCCGCCCTTGACGCTCAGCGAAGCCGAAGCCCGGGAAGGCATGGACCTGTTGAACAAGACGGCGTCCCAGATGGAAGCCCAGAAAGCTGCCGCGCAATGAATGCCCCTCTGAGGAACAAGCCCCGGCATTTCCTGGACCTGTCGGACCATGACAGCGCCACCCTGAAGGCGATCATCGCCGATGCACGCAGGCGCAAGCTGGCGCGCGGCGGTCTGCCCAAGGGGCTTGCTGACACCGACCAGCCCTTGAACGGCAAGGTGCTGGCGATGATCTTCGACAAACAATCCACCCGCACCCGTATTTCCTTCGATATGGCGGCGCGGCAGCTTGGCGGCTCGACCTTGATGCTGACCGGCAACGAGATGCAGTTGGCGCGCGAGGAAACCATCGCCGACACCGCAAGGGTGATCTCGCGCTATGTCGATGCGGTGATGATCCGGCTCTTGGATCATGAGATGGTCGAGGAGCTGGCGATCAACGCCGCCATTCCCGTCATCAACGGCCTGACCAAATGGTCTCATCCCTGTCAGGTGATGGCGGATGTGATGACCTATGAGGAGCATAAAGGCTCGATCGCGGGCGCCACCGTCTGCTGGACCGGCGACGGCAACAATGTGCTGACCAGCTGGGTGCATGCGGCGGTGCGTTTTGGGTTCAAGCTGAATGTGGCCTCGCCCAAGGAATTGACGGTGGATGCGGAAACCCGCGACTGGGCCGCACCCAGCGGCTTGGTCACCTTCACCACCGAGGCGGAAACCGCGGTGGAAGGCGCGGACTGTGTGGTGACCGACACTTGGGTTTCGATGGGCGACGACAATGCCACCAAGCGGCAGAATCTGCTGAGGCCCTTCCAGGTGAACGGCGCTTTGATGCGCCGCGCCAAAAAGGACGCGCTGTTCATGCATTGCCTGCCCGCCCATCGCGGCGAGGAAGTCACCGACGAGGTGATCGACGGGCCGCAATCGGTGGTGTTCGACGAGGCGGAAAACCGCCTGCACGCGCAAAAGGCGATATTGGCCTGGGCGCTCGGTTAAACCTGTTCGGGTTGAATTGGCGCATTTCCAGCGCCATATAGCGGCTCATGCCTGACAAGATGAATCCCCAGCCGCCCGCTTATGGCGACTTCGTCCTGCCGTTCGACATCGCAAGGTGCGGCGTGCGCGGGCGGCTAGTCCGTTTGGATGCCGCATCCGCGCGGGCGCTTGGCGCCCATGCCTTGCCGGAACCCGCCGCGCGGGTGACAGGTGAGGTGATCGCCCTGGGCGCGCTTTTAGGAACCGCGCTGAAGCTGGACGGGCGGCTGACCATTCAGACCAAGGGCGATGGTCCGCTCGACCTGGTGACCGCCGACTATTACGGAGCCGATGAAAATCGTCATCGCGGCGTGCGCGGCTATGCAAGGCTGGATGCGGAACGCTTTGCGGCGCTGGACGCCAACGCATTCGGCACGCTGGCGGGCAAGGGCGCGCTGGCCATCACCATCGAGCCCAAGCGGGGCGGTCAGACCTATCAGGGCATTGTCGAGCTTTCGCCGGACGGCATCGGCGCTTCGGCGGAAACCTATTTTGCGCAAAGCGAACAATTGCCCACGGTGATCCGGCTGGCGGCCGCGCCGCTCTATGTGGCGGGCGACAAGCAGCCCCATTGGCGCGCCGGCGGCATGATGCTGCAGATGACTCCGGAAGCCGCCAAGCAGGGCGTGGAGACAAAATCCGACGACTGGGAGCGGCTGTCGCTTTTGCTCAAGACCGTGGAGGATCTGGAGTTGGTTGATACCAGTCTTGCGCCGGAAACTCTTTTGTGGCGGCTGTTCCACGAAGATGAAGTGCGGGTGCAGCCGCCTGAGCCCGTGGTCTTTCGCTGTGACTGCGATGGCGCCCGCATTACCCAGGTGCTGAAAAGCTACGCGCCGCAAGAACGCGAAGGCCTGGCCGATGCCGATGGGGTGATCCGGGCTCGCTGTGAATTTTGCGGCAAGACCCATGAGATCGGGCCTGATAGCTTGGTGTAAGCTGCTGCCGCCTGACGTCAGAATGGGCGATGCTTGGCATAGCATTCACCAACATAGCGGTTTG
This sequence comes from Rhizomicrobium sp., assembly GCA_035275465.1. GTDB lineage: Bacteria > Pseudomonadota > Alphaproteobacteria > Micropepsales > Micropepsaceae > Rhizomicrobium. Next base: position 45,965 of record DATEMS010000044.1, read on the forward strand.
GCTGGATGGCCCTGTTGCCACGCGAGTCCACATAGATGTTGTCCACCGTAACCAGGCCGGAATTGCGATTTATTCCGTATTGCGTGTGGGTTGCCCCGCCAAATCCATTGCGATTGACAGTTTGCCATCGAATCTGACTTTCCGTGATGGTGGCGGGATGTTCGCCAATCCGGGAATGCACAAAATCCAGCATCAATGGGCTCCATTGGGCCGATCCGGTTATGCACTGAAGAGCCAGGATTTCCGGCGGCGGCGTCATGCAGGCTGGCGCGCAGAAGGCGGCCAGGAGCGCAGCAGCTCTCAGCTGCTTCCATAGGCGCTGCGGAAATCGGCCGAGACGTCTCATGGAGGATAGACCGGGCATGATAGCGTGCCGCAGCCCAGCCCAGTCAGGCCCACATCTTCAATTGGACTTTGATCCAACCATTCTTCCCGTCCGGGTTCCTCCCGCAAAAGGAGGGGTCAGCATGACGCCTTCGCGATGAGTTTGCGTAAAAAATTCTCGCAGGCTTCCAGCTCGCTCAGCGCGCAATATTCGTCCGGCCGGTGCGCTTGCTCGATCGAGCCGGGGCCGCAGATCACCGCCGGAATGCCATAGGCTTGGAAATGCCCCGCTTCGGTGCCATAGGCCACCGCTTCGGCCTGGTTGGCGCCGGTCAATTCTTTCGCCAGCTGGATGGCGGGGGAATCCTCGTCCATGGCCAGGCCGGGATACTGGGCGTGCAGGCTGGTCCGCAGCATGGCTTCCGCCGCGCGGCGCTGGTATTTGGGCAGGATTTCCGCGGCGGCGCGTTGCTCGACCCGCGCGATGATCTTTTCGGGATCGCGGTCGGGCAGGCAGCGATATTCCCAGGTCACGTCCGCTTCCCGCGCCAGGATATTCACCGCGGTGCCGCCATGAATCACGGTGGCCTGCACGGTGGAATGGGGCGGATCGAAGCGCGGATCGGAATCGGCGCGCAGCTCGTCCCACACGCTGTCCAGCAGGCTCACGAATTCGCCCGCCATCATCACGGCATTGGCGCCTTTTTCCGGACCGCTGGAGTGATGTTCCCGGCCGCAGCATTTGGTCACCAGCTTGGCGCCGCCCTTATGCGCCCCCACGATTCTCATGCCGGTGGGTTCGCCGATGACCGCCAGCGCCGGTTTCAGATTCTGCGCTTTCAGATCATCCAACAGGCCTTTCACCCCGACACAGCCCACTTCCTCGTCATAGGAAAGGGCGAAATGGATGGGGCGTTGCAGCTTCGTCTTGGCGATGTCGGAGGCCAGCGCCAAAGCGGTGCCGACAAAGCCCTTCATGTCGCAAGCGCCGCGCCCATACAATTTGCCGTCGCGGATTTCGGGCTTGAAAGGATCGGAGGTCCAATCCTGCCCGTCCACCGGCACCACATCGGTATGGCCCGACAAGACATAACCGCCATCGCCATCGGGACCCAGGGTGGCGAACAGATTGGCTTTGGTCCCGGTCTCATCGTAAGAGCGGCGGCAGCGCGCGCCCGCTTTCTCCAGCAAAGCCTGCGCATAATCGATCAGCGCCAGATTGGAGTCGCGGCTGGTGGTGTCAAATCCAATCAAGTCGCGGACAATATTAAGCGCGCCGGCGGGCATTAGCGATCTTCGCGGCTGGCGGGATTGCCGATGATGCCCAGGAATTCGCGGCGGGTATCGGAATTGTCGCGGAAGGCGCCCAGCATGGTCGAGGTCACCATGGTGACGCCGGCCTTGTGCACCCCGCGGGTGGTCATGCATTGATGCGCCGCCTCGATCACCACCGCCACGCCCTTGGGCTTGAGCACTTTCTCGATGGTGTTGGCGATCTGGGCGTTCATTTTCTCCTGCACTTGCAGGCGGCGGGCATAGGCTTCCACCACCCGCGCCAGCTTGGAGATGCCGACCACGCGCTTAGTCGGCAAATACCCGACATGGGCGCGGCCGATGATAGGCGCCAGATGATGCTCGCAATGACTCTCAAAGCGGATGTCGCGCAGGATCACCATATCGTCATAGCCTTCGATCTCTTCGAAGGTGCGGGTGAGATATTCTTCCGGGTCCTGACCATAGCCGCTGAACCAGTCCTCGAACGCCTTGGCGACGCGGGCAGGAGTTTCAGCCAGGCCTTCGCGGGACGGATCGTCGCCCGCCCAGCGCAACAGCGTATGGACGGCCTTTTCGGCCTCTTGGCGTGTCGGTTTGCTCATGAGAAAGTGTCGCCCGCGGGCGCGCGCGTTTCAACCGCAAGGTTATAAAGGTTTAGGCCGCAGATCAGTGAATCTGGCGGCGTTCGTAGGGGCTTTCCAGCAGAAAAGCCGGTATTTCCGCCTCAAAACTCTCGCCCGAGGCGCTCATCATCTGGTAGCGGCCGCTCATGCTGCCGGACGCGGTTTCTAAGGGACAGCCGCTGGTATATTGAAAACTCTCGCCCGGCCCGATCACCGGCTGGGCGCCGACCACGCCTGGGCCGCGCACTTCCTGCACCCGGCCCACCCCGTCGACGATGTTCCAATAGCGCGAAAGAAGCTGCACCGGTTCCTTGCCCAGATTTTCGATGATGACCGTGTAGGACCAGACATAGCGGTCGCCGTCCGGATCGGATTGATCGTCGAGATAGGCGGGACGCACCGCCACGCGAATGCGCCGCGTTTCCAGTTCATACTGCGGATCGAAACGTTCCCGCCCTTTTTCCAGCTCGTACATGCAGGCAGTATCAGACGGCATCGCATTTCACGCAAGCGGCAATTGGGCGATGTTCCGCCATCAGGCGACCTTCAAGGCTTGTTCCAAATCCTCGCAAAGGTCCTCGGCGTCTTCCAGGCCCACCGAAATGCGCATCAAACCCGGTGAAATTCCCAGCGCTGCGCGTTCTTCCGCCGCCAGCTTGGAATGGGTGGTGGTTTCGGGATGGGTGAGCAGGCTTTTGGCGTCACCCAGATTGTTGGAGATGTCGATCATCTTGAGCGCATTGGCGAGCCGGAATGCCGCCGCCTTGCCGCCTGCCACTTCGAACGCCACCACGCCGCCGCCGCCGTCCATCTGTGTCTTGGCCAGATTGTGCTGCGGATGATCGGGGTGAAACGGATAGAGCACGCGCGTGATTTTCTTCTGCTGACCGAGAAAATCCGCCACCGCTTTCGCATTCTCGCAATGCTGCTTCATACGCAGCTCCAGCGTCTCCAGGCTTTTGAGATGCAGCCAAGCATTAAAGGGGCTGATGCTGGGGCCGGTGTTGCGCAGAAAGACCTGCAGATGCTGATCCAGGAATTCCTGGCCGCACAGAATCATGCCGCCCAGGGCGCGGCCCTGGCCGTCGATATATTTGGTGGAGGAATGGATCACGATATGGGCGCCGAACTCCATCGGCCGCTGCAAAGCGGGGCTGGCAAAGGCATTGTCCACCGCCAGTAGCGCGCCATGGCTGCCTGCGATCTTCGCCACGGCGGCGATGTCCACCAGCGACAAGGCCGGGTTGGAAGGTGTTTCCAGGAACAGCATCTTGGTTTGCGGCCGCATCGCTTTTTCCCAAGCGGCGGTGTCTTCGCCGTCCACCAGCGTATAGGTGATGCCGAAACGGGGCAGAATCTGTTCCACCACATGCAGGCAGGAGCCGAACATCGCCCGGGCCGCCACCACATGGTCGCCGGTTTTCAAGGACGACAACAACACCGCGGTGACCGCCGCCATGCCGGTGGCGGTGGCGCGTCCCACGGCGGCGCCTTCCAAAAGCGCCATCCGCTCCTCGAACATGGTGACGGTGGGGTTGCCGAAGCGGGAATATTGATAGCCGCCGACCTCGCCCTTGAAGCGGGCTTCGGCTTCCTCTGCGCTCTCATAGGCATAGCCGGAGGTCATATAAAGGGCTTCGGACGTCTCTTGGAATGGCGAGCGCGCCGCGCCGCCGCGCACCGCCAGGGTACGCTTGCGCCATTTTCCGGTCTTCTTGTTGGTGGCCATGAACTTTCGATCCCAGTTCGCCGCTTGCGCAGGCAGGCCCGTTTGTCGCGCGGTTGCCCCTTTTGGGTCAAGAACATAAGCTTTATGCGGGATTCGCAGGTCTTAAGACACGCCTTGAACGGCGGAAGCGGCCAGGAAGCGCCTCATGAAACGGCTATTTCTGCTCAGGCATGCCAAGGCGGTGCCGGCTGAATCCGGCATCGAGGATTTCGAGCGCACGCTGATGCTCAGCGGCATGCAGGATGCGGGCGCCATGGCGCGCTATCTCAGCAAGAGCGATTATGCGGTGGAGCTGATCTTGTGCTCCGCCGCGGCGCGTACGGTTCAAACGGCCGAACTGGTGTTGCAGCAATTGGAGTGCGAGATCGAATATCGCGACGCGCTCTATCTGGCGGAGCCCGCCAAGATCGTCGCCGCGATACGCGGGGCGCCCGCTACGGTGTCGGCCCTGATGGTGGTGGGCCACAATCCCGGGCTGGAAGCTTGCGCCGCCTTGCTGGCGCGCGAGCCGGTGCGGCGCAAGGAACGGGCGCGGCATGAGGCGCTGGAAGAGAAATTTCCCACCTGCGCCCTGGCGATCCTCGGCTTCGATGTCGGCCGCTGGCGCGATGTGATGCCAGGAACCGGCAAGCTGGTGGATTTCGTGAGGCCGAAGGACCTGTAGCGGTTTTCATTCGCCGTGCCGGCCGATATCGGAAAAATAAGCGTAAAAATCGCAACACCCCGCCAACACATGCTTTGCAGTTGGCCGGTAAAATGCGCATCCATGGATCAAGATGGCCATGTCGAGAAAATCCTGCGTTGCCGCAAATGCTACCGCACCGGCACCGCCACGTGGGAAGTGACGGACGCCGCGGGTAAAGTTTTGGTATTGCTGTCGGAGGGCTTCCACCGCCGCCCGCGTTTCCCGCTGAGCCTGCCGCCGGAAATCCTATGCGATTGCGGCGCGGTGGCGTCCGATCACGATTGATCGGAGCGGGTTTGGATCGAGCGGGCTTGTTTCTTGGCTGCCAGCTGACGCCAGCCAAAGCCGATCTCCGGGGTCAGTTCGCCCAAAAGCCGCGTGGTGCGGGTGGCAACGCGCCGTCCGCCCATGGCTTCGTAGAAATAGCAGGCATTGTTATGGGCATGGGCCCAGATCAAGCAGGAGCGCAATTTGCGGTCTTTGAACGCCTCAAACGCGCCGCATAGAAGGGCGCGGCCCGCGCCCCGCCCCAAAAACACGGGATCGACATACAGCGTATAGACTTCGCCTTCAAAACCGGCGCCACCGTCACGCGCCCGCCCCAGGCTACAAACCCCGATCGCGCCGAATCGCGCATCCTCGGCCATCAGCACGGCGCCGTTCTGCCGGTCCATGGTCTTGATCGTCGCCCGCCAGCGTGCCGTGTGGCTGCGCAGCGACATGGCGCTGAGCAGCGTGTGCGATATCACGCCGGCATAGGTGTCTTGCCAGGATTCGATATAGATGCGCGCGAGGTCTGCGGCATCTTCAGGCCGCGCCGTGCGAACACTCAGCGCGAGGTCGTCCATGGCTCAAGGGTGGGGCAAAGCCGAAGTCCCTGCAAGAGTCATTTCGCCGCAAAATCAAACTTTTTTATTTTGAACCCCTCTGGCCTTCGCAGCTTTGCTTTTGGCGCTTCGGCTCCCGCCTACGCGCCTGCAAGCGCTGCTACGGCCATCTCCCCTTCCTGCGTGCTTGCGCACGCGAAGGGGAGGCAGGGTCGTAGATTGTAACAACAAGTGACGGCGTCAGCTCAGAACGGGTTTTTCCTGAACGCGGGCCAGGAATTTGGCGCTTTGCTCGCCGCCTTGGCCGTAATGCTTGGCCGTGGACCAGTCGCAGATCTGTGAAAAATGCGCCGCGATGTCATCGGCGGTGGCATGCTGTCCCAAATTCACGCCGTCAGTCTCCACCATTTGCGCGGCGGCGAAGGCGCCCGCCGCCGCGGTCAGGATCACGCCGGTGGGCGCATCGTCCGACGCCAGATAGGCAATAGCGGGCGAGACGAATTCCGGTTTGAGCATTTCCAGCACCGCGGGCGGCATCAAGGCCTGGGTCATGCGGGTCGCCGCCACCGGGCACACCGCGTTGACCTTGATATTGTCCTTGGCGCCTTCCAGCTTGAGCGAATGCATGAATCCGATCAGCGACATTTTTGCGGCGCCATAATTGGTTTGGCCGAAATTTCCGTATAGTCCGGTCGAGGAGGTGGTGACCACGATGCGGCCATAGGCTTGGGCTTTCATGATTTCCCACACCGCCTTGCAGGGTTTGACGGTGCCCAGCAGATGGACGTCCATCACGGCGGTAAAGTCCTTCAATTCCATCTTGCCGAAGCTCTTGTCGCGCAGGATGCCCGCATTGGCGATCAGAACGTCGATGCGGCCCCATTTGTCCATGGTCTGCTTGACCAGATGCGCAACGCCGGCGTCATCGCTGACCGATGCGCCATTGGCGATGGCTTCCCCGCCCGCGGCGGTGATTTCCGCCACCACGTCTTCGGCGGCCTTAGAATTGCCGCCGCTGCCGTCGAGCGAGCCGCCCAGATCGTTGATCACGACCTTGGCCCCCAGCTTTGCCAGCGCCAGGGCATGCGCCCGTCCCAGGCCCCCACCGGCCCCGGTGACGATCGCGATTTTATCTTTGAAGGAAATGGCCATGGAATCTCCTGCTGACTTATGTCGCTCCGGCTCGCGCCGACGCCCTTTTATTATAGGTCGCTCCGGCTCGCGCCGACGCTCCTACGATGGCGTGGGTATGCTCTGCCGGTCAAGGCGGCGGCCGAAATAGTCGCGCAATCTGGCGGCTGCAGGCAGCTCGATGAATTCCGCCAAAAGACCGCCCCACAGCACGCAGATTATGACAAGCCCCAGCGGCTCCAGCCACCAGATCAGAGACGAGAAAGGCGTGCCCCAAATGATCGTATCGGCGGAAGGATAAAACCGCTGTTCGAAAAAACGGATGCCCAATAGCCAGGTGGTCTGCCCCATATAGATGGCATAGGACCATTCGCCCAACAGTTGCGGCAGCTTCATCTGCAGCAGGCGGGCGATGACGCCGCGGTCGAAAGCCAGCGCAAACACCAGCATCATCAAGGGCAGGACGGTGAAGATGTCCATGCGGGTATGGGACCAGCCGGTATGGGTGATCACATAGAACAACAGCGACAGCAAAAGAATCTGCAACGCCGAATGGACCCATTCCGGGATCCGGTCATGCGCCTTCAACCGCCGGAACAGCACCGCCATGCCCACCCCGACGGTAAAATCGCAAAGTCCCCGCAGCACGCCATTGTGAAAGGTGATGTCCAGTCCATGCTTGGAAGTGAACAGCAGCGCCAAAAGTCCCGCCAGGCCGGCCGCGATCAGGGCAAAGCCGCGCCACAACCGCCCCTGCGCCAGCCACAACAGCAACGGAAACAAAAGACACAGCGCGAACTCCACACTGACGAACCATGATACGCCGTTCCAAGTCAGGCGGGGCATGCTGTTCCAGGCATGGACCAGAAACAGGCTGAGCCAGAATCCCTTGGCGCTGACATCCTGGTGATAAGGAACGTCGAAAATCGAGGCATAGCCGCCATGGGCGGCCAGGGCGCGCAAACCCGCCACCATCGCCAGCAAGAACAGCAGCATGAAAAGATGCAGCGGATAAAGCCGGATCAGCCGCGCCTTGAGAAAGGCGATGTAGCCGGAGCGCCTTAGAAGATCGCCCAGCCTGGGCCAATAGGCATAGGTCAGGATGAAGCCTGACAGGACGAAGAAAAACTCCACCCACAGATAGCCGCGGGCGGCGAAATAATCCAAAACCTTCCAACCGCTATAATGATGGCCCTCGCCGAAATGGAACATCACCACCAACAGCGGCGGAAAGGCGCGCGCGCCCGCCAATGCCGCGATTTTGCCCGCGCTTGCCGGTATTCCGGTCACGGTGTGATCTCTGGGGTCCCTGATTTGGCAGCCTATCCCGTGCGTGCCCATCTGTCATGCCGCCCATCTATGGCTGGGGCGAAAATCGTGTAGCGTAACCGGTGAGTTTGGGTGGGGGCTTGGTTTGCCGCATCTGCAATCGGCGCTGGGAATCTGCGTCATCATCGCCTGTGCCTGGGCTCTGTCCGAGGACAGGCGGGCCTTCCGGTGGCGCATGGTGGCGGGGACGCTGTTGCTGCAAGCGGCGGTGGCCTTGCTTTTGTTGAAACTGCCCGTGATCCGTGACGGTCTGTTTCAATTGAATGGCGTTGTTTCGGCGCTGACCACCGCGACCGGCGCGGGCACCAGCTTTATCTTCGGCTATCTGGGCGGCGGGCCGGCGCCTTTCACCGTCACCAATCCCGCCAACATGGTCAATCTGGCTTTCTCCATCCTGCCGCTGGTGATGGTGATCGGCGCTCTGTCGGCCATTCTGTGGCATTGGCGGATATTGCCTTTGATCGTGCGCGCCCTGGCGGCCTTGCTCAAGCGCAGCCTGGGCCTGGGCGGCGCGGTGGGGCTCAGCGCCGCCGCCACCGTTTTTCTGGGCAATATCGAGGGCCAGCTGGTGATCCGGCCCTATCTGGCGCGGCTGTCGCGCACCGAACTTTTCATCCTGATGACGGTGGGGCTGTCGGTGACGGCGGGTACGGTGTTTGTGTTGTATGCCACCATTCTGCGCAATGTGCTGCCCGGCGCCTTGGGCCATGTGCTGGTGGCGTCCTTGATGTCCCTGCCGGCGGGTGTGCTCTTGGCGCGCATCATGGTGCCGGGCGCGGCGCAAACCGATCTCAGCGCCCAAGAAGAAAGCGTTCATTACCGCTCCACCATGGATGCCATGGCCCAGGGCACCGAGGATGGCTTGAAAATCTATCTGCAGATTCTGGCTATGCTGATCGTCACCACCGCCCTGATGGCGCTGGCCAACGGTATTTTGGGACATCTGCCCGATGTGGGCGGAACGCCCCTGACGCTGGAACGCATGCTGGGTTGGCTGTTCGCGCCCTTTGCCTGGCTTTTGGGCGTGCCCTGGAGTCAGGCCGGGGCGGCGGGCGGGTTGATGGGAATCAAGCTGATTCTCACCGAATTGATGGCCTATCTGCGCATGGCGGCCTTGCCGGCCGGAACCTTGGACCCGCGCAGCACCCAGATCATGGTCTATGCCATGTGCGGTTTCGCCAATTTCGCCAGTGTCGGCATCCTGATTGCGGGCATGAGCGCCCTAATTCCGGACCGGCGCGACGAGGTGGTAGCGCTGTCCCTGAAGGCGCTGGTGGCCGGAACCCTGGCCAGCGGCCTGTCGGGCGCCATGATTGGCTTGCTACCTTTTTGAAGACTTTGGCATAACTCCCGCCATGGTAGAATTTTGGATACCGGACCAATCCTCGGGCGAGATCGTCGCTTTTTCCGAGCTGGAAGCCCAGGCGCCGCTGGATGCGATCGCGCGCTGGCAGAGCTTGCGCGGCAAGGGGCGTTTTGCGGACCGCCCGGATGCGGTGATGGCGCTGGTGGCCGACAACACGCTTTTGGTGGGCGTGATCGGCGGCGGCGAGGATTACGAATATCGCCATGTGGGCCAGGCCTTAGTCGCCGGTTTTGGCATGGATTTTTCGGGACAGCGTCTCAGCGAGATCGAGGCCAACGCCCCGCGCTTCGGCATCGGCTTGCGCATGCTCTATGAGATGGTGCGCTCCAGCGGCGAGATGCTCTGCTATCGCGGCTGGGCGGGGGCCGATATGCCGGGGGCGCAGTTTCTCTATTATGAAAGCGCCATCCTGCCGTTCGGCCGTGACCAAGAGCGGGTGGATCACATCATGGTGGTCAGCGTGCTGGTGCTGCGGGACAAAGCCGATCTGCCGCAAAGTCTCAGGGTGTGACGTGCGGCGGTTTTTGTTTTGCGCCTTTCTGTTTCTGCCGGCCTGTGCGCCCCGTTTTGCGCCGTCCTTGGACGCTCATGTGATTCCGGTCCTGTCCGACGATGCCATCACGGCGCGCGACGGCTTTCGGTTGCCGCTGCGCCATTGGGACGCCGAAGGCGGCAAACCGCGCGCCGTCATCGTGGCCCTGCATGGCATGAACGACTATTCCAACGCCTTCGACATGCCGGGCAAGGTTTGGGCCAAGTTGGGCATTACCACCCTGGCCTATGATCAGCGCGGCTTTGGCCGCAGTGACGGGCCCGGACTGTGGGCCGGCTCCGATACCATGCGCGGCGATCTCAGCGACGCGATCACGGCCGCGCGCGCCCGCTATCCGGGGGTGCCGGTCTTTGCCTTGGGCGAGAGCATGGGCGGCGCGGTGGTGCTGACGTCACTGGCTTCACCAGAGCCGCCGGCCGCCGACGGCGTGATCCTGGTGGCGCCGGCGGTCTGGTCACGCGGCGACATGCCGCTCACCTATCGTGCTGCTTTATATCTCGCGGCGCATTTGCTGCCCGGCATGATCCTGTCCAACAATACCGCCCGGCGCGTGGTGCGCATCACGCCGTCCGACAATGAGCCCATGTTGCGGGCCTTGGGCCGCGACCCCTTGTTTCAGAAAAAGACGCGCACCGACGCGCTGTTCGGCTTGGTCAATCTGATGGACGAGGCGCGCAGCGCCCCCGGCGCGATCCGCAATTCGCCTCCCATGCTTTTTTTGTATGGCGCCAACGATCAGATCATTCCCGCCAAACCGACAGAAGCCGTCATCGCGGCTTTGGGGTCCAAGGCCCGCGTCAAGCGCTATGAGCAGGGCTGGCATATGCTGCTGCGCGACCTGCAAGGCGAAAATGTCGACCGTGACGTGGCGGATTGGGTCTTTTCTCAAACAAGGAATTGACGGGCGAGCCCAAACCGGCATTTGCGCCTTTTAAAACGGTGTGTTTGCGGGCATAAACGCCCCGCTTTTTTCGGAAAATCCGCCGCCATGAGCCTTGCGCCTCCCACCGTGCTCAATGTCAAGGACCTGCGCCGCCTGGCGCGCCGCCGTCTGCCGGACGCGGTGTTCGATTATCTGGATGGTGCGGCAGACGATGAGGTGACGCTTAAGGACAGCGAGCGCGCCTTCAAGGAAGTGATATTCAAGCCGCGTCATGCCGTGGCGACACCGTCCTGCGATCTGGGAGTCACGGTGCTGGGCCAGAAACTAGACCTGCCTTTCATCCTCGCGCCCATCGGCTATTCGCGCATGATTCATCCGCGCGGCGAACTGGCGGCGTCCAAGGCGGCGGGCAAGAACGGCACCGCCTATATTCTTTCCACCATGTCGGGCCACAGAATCGAGGATGTGAAGGCACAGTCCGCCGGCCCCACCTTCTATCAATTGTATCTGGCGGGCGGGCGCGGCGCGGCGGAAGCCGCTATCCTCCGCGCCAAGGCCGCGGGCTATAAGGCGCTGTTCGTGACCATTGATACCCCGGTGGCCGGCAATCGCGAGCGTGATTTCCGCAATGGCATGAAGGAGCTTATGGCGCCCAACTGGCTGGGGCGCATGAAATATGTGCCCAACATCCTGATGCATCCCCGCTGGCTGGCCGGGTTCGTGGCGGACGGCATGATGCGGCCCTTTCCCAATATCGTGGTGCCCGGTTCGGGCCCCTTGCAGCCGGTGGATGTCGCGGCGGCTTTAGAATCCGCGCAAGTGTCCTGGACCGATCTGAAATGGATTCGCCAGCTATGGGACGGACCGATTGTGATGAAGGGCGTGATGACCATTGATGACGCCAGGCGTTCGGTGGACGAAGGCGTGCAGGGCGTGGTGGTTTCCACCCATGCCGGACGGCAGTTGGACGGCGTGGCGGGCAGCCTGCGCGTGCTACCGGGTATCGCCGAAGCGGTGGGCGACAAGATCGAAGTCTTGTTCGACGGCGGCGTGCGGCGCGGCGCCGATGTGGTGCGGGCAATCGGGTTGGGCGCCAAGGCGGTGCTGTTGGGGCGCGGCTATGCCTATGGCATGGCGGCGGCGGGCGATGCCGGCATCGAGCGCGCCATCGAAATCTTCCGCGCCGACATCATCCGCACCTTGAAGCTGCTGGGTTGCGCCAGCATCTCCCGAGTCGATTCAAGTTATGTCACCGTGCGTCCTGGATTCCGGGTGGATTAGGCCGGTTCGATCTTGAACACCCAGCCCGAATGCGGGCTGTCATTGGCTGGCCAGCCGGGATGGAGCCCGGAATCGCAGCTGATCAAGGTGCCGTTGTGGAATTCCAATCCGTGCGGATCGCAGGAGCCGGGCAGGAAATCATAGTTGCCGATCACCTGGCCGGTCTTGCCGTCATATTTGACCAGGCCGGGCTTGCCTTCCTTGTAGTTCTTGGAATTGTTGCCGTTCACCAGCCAGATATTGCCGTCACTGTCGAAGGTCATGTCGTGGGAGCGCGGCCTGTCCGGCCGGGTATTGGCCGAGATCGCGACTTCCGGCGTCCAGGTCTTGGGATCGACACGCAACAACAGCTTAGGCCTGAGCGCTGCGATCCACAATTTGCCATCATGCCATTGCGCGCCATGGCTGCCGCCGCCGTGCTGTCCGGGGAGCCCCAAGGGAATCTGGTGGTGGCTGATCTGATTTCCATTCATGTCCACCTGAAAACAGCCATACGGTGGCCGGTTGGCCATCATCCACACGCAACCGTCGCCATAGGCCATGCCCGAGCAGTTGCGGCTGTTGGTCATGACCGTCTTGAGAAGCTTGCCGTTCCAGTCCACCAGCCAGGCGGCCTCGCGAAGATCGTCGGGCTCGGGCAGGTTGTACTGCTTTGCGTTGTCACCCGATGCTTTTTGCTGCGCCAGCCACAGGCCTTCCGGCGCCACCGCCATGCCGTTGGGGTAACCGGGCGGGGCTTTGAACATCCTGGTGGTTTTCATCATGCCATGCGCAATTGTGCGCGGCGGCGGCTCCGCCGGTTGCGCCTTGGCAGCGGTGGTGGAAATCGCGGCCGCTATGGTGCCGGTCAGGAAATGGCGTTTGTTCAGCATGGCGTTTCTCCCTTTGGCTTGCGCCTTGTTTTCTGGACGGGATGCTGGGGCAAAAGGAAAGGACTGCAAAGGGGAGAAATATGCTGCTTTGCGGGATCCCGGCTCTACCAGCCGTGATTGCCGAAATGCGCCTTATAGAGCGGTCCGGCCTCGGCCACGATTTGTGCCCCCAGCCCGGCGCCCAGGAGGCGGGCGGTTTCGGAAGGGTCGGAGCCCAGGGCCACGGTTTGGCGGCGGCGCCAGCACTGCTTGCCGTCGGGCGTCAGCACTTCGCCCAAAAAAATCAGCGCGCCATGGGAGATTTTCGCCAAGGCGGCGATGGGCGTGCGGCAGGACCCATCCAAGGCTTGCAGGAAGGCGCGCTCGGCGGTGGTGGTGATGGCATGCTCGGCCACATTCAGAGGCGATACCAATGCCAAGGTTTTTGCGTCGCCCGCCCGCACCGTGATGGCCAGCGCGCCTTGTCCCGGCGCGGGCGGCATCGCCTCGCTGTCCACAATCGAGGCGGCGTGATTTTCCAAGCCCAGGCGTTTTAGTCCTGCCAGCGCCAAATAGGTCGCGTCGAACGCGCCGCTTTCGATTTTCGTCAGCCGCGTTTCCACCCGGCCGCGCAGCATTTCCACTTTCAAGTCGGGACGCAGATGAAGGGTCTGGGCCTGGCGGCGCAGGCTGGCGGTGCCAACGGTGGCCCCTTGCGGCAGATCCATCAGCGTCTTGGCGCGGGTGGCGATGAAGCCGTCGCGGGGGTCTTCGCGCGCCGGCACCGCGGCCAGCACAATGCCTTCGGGCATGCGGGTGGGCAGATCCTTCATAGAATGGATCGCGGCATCGATGCGCCCATCCAGCAAGGCTTCATCTAATTCCTTGGTGAACAGGCCCTTGCCGCCGGCCTCCTGCAAGCGGCCCTGAATGCGGTCGCCGCTGGTCATGAAAGTCTCGATCGGAAAAGCGGCGATGTCCTGGCCGGATTTTTCCGCCAGCATCGCCGCCACCAGGCGCGATTGCGCCAAGGCCAGAGGCGAGCCGCGCGAGCCGAGCTTTATTTCCATTCGGCGACCGGAGGCATGGAGGAGAGAATGCTTTCGACATTGCCGCCAGTGCGCAAGCCGAAATGGGTGCCGCGGTCATAGAGCAGGTTGAACTCCACATAGCGGCCGCGCCACTTGGCCTGTTCGTGGCGTTCTTCCTCGGTCCATTTTTCGCCCATGCGGCGGCGGATGATGGCCGGCTGGATGTCGAGAAAGGCTTCGCCCACGCTTTGGGTGAAGGCGAAATCCTTGTCCCAGTCGCCGCTATCGTGATGGTCGAAGAAGATGCCGCCCACCCCGCGCGCCTCGCCGCGATGCGGCAGCCAGAAATAAGTGTCGGCCCATTTTTTGTACTTGGGAAAATAGTCGGTGCCGAAGCCATCGCAGGCCTTCTTTAGCCGGGCGTGAAAATCCACCGTGTCGGGATGGCGGGGGCTGCGCGCCAATTCCAAGGTGGGATTCAAATCCGCGCCGCCGCCGAACCAGCTTTCGGTGGTCACGATCATGCGGGTGTTCATGTGAACGGCGGGAACACGCGGGTTCCTCATATGGGCGATCAGGCTGATGCCGCTGGCCCAAAAGCGCGGATCCTTGGCGGCGCCTTTAATCTGTTTGGCGAATTCCTGGGAAAAAGCGCCGAACACGGTGGAGGTATGCACGCCGACCTTTTCGAACAGCCTGCCGCGCATCATCCCCATCACCCCGCCGCCTTCGTCTTCGCCGCGGCTCCAAGGGGTTTTTTCAAAGCGGCCGGGAGCGCCGGGATAAAGATCGGCGGGGGCTTCGTCTTCCAGGGTTTCGAACGCGGCCATGATCCGGTCGCGCAGGGATTCGAACCAGGCGCGTGCTTGCGTTTTGCGTGCTTCCGAAACGGCCATGGCGGGGCTTTTAGCCGGTACGGGAGCCGCCTGCCATTGTTTTTGCGGCCGCACCCCGTCATCATATTTCCTGCAAAAAGGGGCCGGGCGGGTCGCACGAGGAGACGTCATGAAACGCATTGTGGTGAATCGCATTGTGACAGTTTTTCTGCTGGGCCTTTTGTTCACCTCGGCCTCCGCCATGGACCGGCCGGGAGAGAAATTCCTGATCAAGCCCTCCGATATGCCCAAGCCCCATGCCACCCCGGCGGTTGCCAACAGCAACGAAGAAATCCCCAGGCCCGAGGGCGTGATGCCGCAGGCGCCGTTAGGCTTCAAAGTTTCGATCTATGCCACCGGCTTGACCTCCGCGCGCTTTCCGGCGGTGGCGCCCAATGGGGATGTGTTCCTGTCGGAGCGCCGGGGCAACAAGATCACCCTGCTGCGCGATACCAAGGGGAGCGGGGTTGCCGACCAGCGCTTCACCTTCGCGGAGGGCCTGCGCAATCCTTCCGGTGTCTTGGTCCATGACGGTTATGTCTATATCAGCGACCTGAACGCGCTCTGGCGCACGCCCTATGTTGCGGGCGCCACCAAGGCCGGCACGCTTGAGAGAGTGACCAAGGCGCCGGACTTGCGTCCGACCGCCGTACATAGCACGCGCAATTTCGTCTTTACCGCCGACGGTTCTCTGTTCCTGGAAATGGGCAGCCGGGACAATGTTTCTGAATTCCGTCCCGGCGCGGAAATCTTCCAGGTCAAGGATGGCGAGCTGGTGGATTATGCCAGCGGCATTCGCAATCCGGTCGGTTTTGCCGTTTATCCCGGCACCAACGATCTGTTCGTGGCCGCCAATGAGCGGGACGGTTTGGGCGACAAGCTGCCGCCGGACTATTTTACCTATGTGAAGCCCGGCGGTTTCTATGGCTATCCCTGGAGCTATATCGGCCAAAATCCCGACCCCGATTTCGGCGCCAAGCGTCCCGACATGGTGGCCAAGACGCTTGTGCCCGACGTGCTGCTCCCCCCGCACAGCGCCCCCACCGGCTTGGTGTTTTATACCGGCGGCAATTTCCCGGCCGAGTATAAGGGCGATGCCTTTGTCTCGCTGCATGGGTCTTGGAACGCCTCCGAGCCGACCGGCTTCAAGGTGGTGCGTATCCGCTTCAAGAACGGACGTCCCGCCAGCGCCGGTTTCGAGAATTTTCTCACAGGTTTCTGGGACGGCAAGCTGAACCCATTCAATGTTTGGGGCCGCCCGGTGGGATTGGCGGTCGCCAAGGACGGCAGCCTGCTGGTGGCCGACGATGTCAGCCAGACCATCTGGAAAGTCACCTATACCGGCAAGAACTAGCGCGCGGGGCGGCAAAAGCCGTCACATAGTGTCCATGAAATTATGGTTTGCCTTGCTGTTGACCATGCTGTTCGGCGCGGGCGCTTTTGCGGCCGAGGATGCGCTGAGCGCCGCCGCCAATGCCGCCTTTCTGGCGGCGGATGCCAAGAAGCCCGGCACCATCACCCGTCCCAGCGGGCTGCAATATCGTATCTTACGCAACGGCGCCGGCAAACGGCCCGGCTCCAATGACGTGGTGCGGGTGGCTTACAGCATCCGGCTGATCAACGGGGTTCTGGTGGACAGCACCGCGCCGGTGCTGCCGGCCTCGGTGCCGATGCGCAATGTGGCGCTGGCCGGCCTGGCGGAAGCCTTGTCGCTGATGCATGTCGGCGACCGCTGGCAATTGACGGTCCCCGCCAATCTGGCTTTTGGCGGGCGGGGCGCGATGGACGGCGCCATCCCGCCGCACCAAAGTCTGGTGCTAGATGTCACTCTGATTTCCGCCGCGCCGCCTGTGCCGGGTCAGGGAATCGCGCAAAGCCCTTTTTCGGTATGGAGCAACGGCCGCGAAGCCGGCGCATCCTTCACCATCAAGCCTTAGCCAAAGTCGGGATGGCGCAAGGTCAGACCGTTCAGGCGGGCTTCAGCCGGTAATGATGGACGCCCCAGGCCTCACCATCCTTGAAGCCGAAACTTTCCGCGGTGGCCAGGAAGAACATCCGCCAGCGCTGACGCCAAAGCGCGGCATCCGCGCCATAGACTTCGCGCAGGATCGGATCCAGGGCGCCGCGATGGGCGTCGAACAGCGCCAGCCATTGCAGAGCGGTGCGCTTATAGTTGGTGCCGCTCCAGCGCCACTCCGCTTCCACGGCGAAGAGATCGGAGAATTGCCGGATCAGGCCGGCGGTGGGCATGATGCCGCCGGTAAAGAAATGCCGGCCCATCCAATCCTTGGGATCGCGCCAGTCATAGCGTGCCGGGCGGTGGCGGTGGGTGAAGATGTGCAGGAATAGCCGCCCTTGCGGCTTTAGCCAGAAGCGCACCCGCGCCAGCAGAGGCTGCCAATTGGCCATATGCTCGAACATCTCCACCGACACCACCCGGTCGAAGGTCTTTTCGATGGCGAAATCATTCATGTCGGCGGTCACGACACAAAGATTGTTCAGTCCCCGGGCGCGCGCCTGCCCCTCAATGTAAAGCCGCTGGGGCGCGGAATTGGACACCGACGTGATCCGCGCGGTGGGGAATTTTTCCGCCATGTAAAGCGACAGCGAGCCCCAGCCGCAGCCCAGTTCCAAAATCTCCTGTCCATCGGCAAGACCGGCATGCGCCGCCGTTTCCGCCAAGGCAACGGCTTCGGCTTCGGCCAAACTCTCCGCGCCGGTGGGATAAAGGCAGCAGGAATATTTGCGATGCGGCCCCAGGAACAGGCCGAAGAAGGCCGGAGGCAGTTCGTAATGTTGGCGGTTGGCGGCGCCGGTATGCTCGGCGATGGGTTTGCCGGCCATGCCGCGAACAAATTCCAGTTCTGTGCCCGGCGGGGTCGTTTGGCGGTCGTTGGCGGCGATCACCCGCCGCATCCCGGCCCGGATGATAAAGTCGGGCAGATAGCGGCGTTCGGCAAGGTCGGTGGCAAAGCTCATCGGCCCAATTACGAAGAAAGGCGCAGGATGGATCAAGCCTTTCGTGAAAGGGGCGCTTGCTTTCCGCCCGGTCCCCGACTGAATATGCGTCCAGGACAAGAACAACAAGGGAGGCCGGGTTGCGGATTGGCAGCATTGTGATCGCCGTGAGTCTATCGCTTTTGCCCGCTGCCGCCTGGGCGGAGCTGGCGATTTCGGCCAATGACGGCAAACAACTGCGGGCGGGCGATCCCACCCCGCGCACCCCCGACAGCATCAGTGTGATTGACTTGAAGGCCTATCCGCCGCGGGTCATCGGCAGCCTCCAGGTCCCGGCCGCCATGATTGGGCCGCCCAATGCCGTGGCGGTGAGCAAGGACGAAAGCTTTGCTATCGTCACCGCTTCGCAGAAATTCAATCCCGCCGATCCGGCGCATCCCGACGCGGACGACAAAGTATCGGTCATTGACCTGACCAATCCCGCGCAGCCCACGTTGCTCCAGACTATCGCTTCCGGCGCGGGCGCCAGCGGCGTCGCCATCAACCGCGCCGGGACCCTGGTGCTGGTCGCGGCCAAGGGCGAGGATGCGGTCATCGCTTTCACGTTGGCGGGAAAAAAATTGTCGCCCGCCGGACGCGTGGATCTGGGCAAGGGGGCGGGGCCCACCGATGTGGTTTT
This sequence comes from Rhizomicrobium sp., assembly GCA_035275465.1. Lineage (GTDB taxonomy): Bacteria > Pseudomonadota > Alphaproteobacteria > Micropepsales > Micropepsaceae > Rhizomicrobium. Next base: position 64,365 of record DATEMS010000044.1, read on the forward strand.
CGCGCCCGATGGGCGCACAGCCTATGCGGTGGGGTGGGGCGTCACCCAAATCATGGAGCTGGCGGTGGAGGGCAGCCGCGTTACGCGCACCGGCAAGGATGTGGTGACGGGCCGCCAGCCTTATGGCGCGGTGGTGACGCCGGACGGAAAATTTCTGATCAACACCAATTTGGGCGGCGCGCTGAACGGATATGGCGCCGGCACGCTGACCATGGTGGATTTGAAGAACCACACCCTGGCGCTGTCGGTGGAAGCGGGCAAGGTGACTGAGCATGTGGCGCTTTCGCCCGATGGCAAATATGCCCTGGTGGTGCTGGCCAATGGGGCGGCCACCGTCAAATCCGATCCCAATTATGACCGCGTGCGCGGCATCCTGAAAATCTATGCCGTGGCGCCGGGAAAGCTGACCGAAGTCGCCCAGGCGCCAAGCTGTCACTGGAGCCAGGGCGCGGCTTGGAGCGATGACGGCCGCCTGGTGCTGATGCAATGCGCCACCGAGCGCAGCGTCGAAGTCTATCGCTTTGACGGCAAGACGCTGACGCACGATCCGGCGGCGGCGCTGACATTTGAATCGCGCCCCGGCGCGATTGCGACCCGCAATAGCCGCTGATGTGGGATAAGCAGCGCGACGGCGCTGCTTATAATGGTGGGCGAGAGAGGGTTTGGACCTCCGCTGCGGTTAGCGATGCGCGCTGGCAGCCGCCCGAACGGCTTTCGCAAGCCAGCGTGTAAGCCCCTGTCCGTGGCGGTCTATGCTTTCTTCGAAGCGGCTATCGGCCTCCCACATGTCTGCGAGTGTGGCATGCATCACGGGTGAAAGGGGGTAAAACCAGCGGTCGATGTAACGCCTATGCCGCTCAGCGATCGTCCTGGATGCGGCGCTGCCGGGGTCGGAACCGGCTTTCATAGCGTCCGCGGCGGCGTCGAAGATCGAAGCCTGTTCAACTTTAATCGCACGCCACTGGGCTTCGCCATAGGTCTTGCTGCGCTGCGCGCTTTGCTGGAAGGCGTCTGTTTTCCCCCACCGCTCTGCCCCTTCCGCCTCGTAAACGCAAGGGTCGAAGCCGTCGAAAATAGCTTTCAAATCCATAGCGCTCGTCTCCGTCTCATTGGCTATATGTGCGAGGGCAGCGTCGATTGACGCGACCATGGCATTCATTTCCGCTGCACGTGCGGCGAGACGCACGCGCTGGGCCTTTAGGCATTCCATTTGGTCGAAGGCCGGGTCGTCGAGCGAGCGTCGAATTTCTTCCAGTGACAGGCCGAGTGTCCGCCCAATCAGAATCTGCTGAAGGCGCAGCAAGTCCGCATCGCCATAGAGCCGGTAGCCCGCAGCCGATCGGCCAGGCGCAATAAGATTGATTTCCTCATAGTAATGCAGCGTGCGCACGGAGATGCCTGTGAGCTTGGCCACATCTTTGACGTGGAGGTTGCGGGGCTGTTTCATGTCCAGACTCTACGGCCTCACGCAACGGGAGGGTCAAGGGGCCGTTGAAAAATATTGCCGGTACAAGACCAGGCAAAGCGTTCGGCAAGCGGAAAATGGCCGGGTGAGGGGTGCGATCGGTGGCTGGAAAATGATACGGTCTTCACTGTCCCGCCTAAAGATGGCGCAGGAGATTTGAATGGCATTGCATCATCGGCTCATTTGGCAAATAGCGCACCTCGTTTGGCGCATTACCAAACCCAGAACCATTGGCGTTCGGGCCGTGGTTCTCGATCAAGAGGATCGCGTTGCCCTTGTCCGGCACACCTATACGGACCAATGGTATCTTCCCGGCGGCGGCGTGAAAAAGGGCGAGAGCATCGAAGCGGCATTGTTGCGAGAATTGAAAGAAGAGCTGGCGATCGTTAGCCCTCACATCGAACGCATACTGGGTGTTTATCACAGCCGCAGCCAGGCAAAAGACGATCACATCGTTATCTTCGCGGCTCGGGCCGTCTCCAACGCTGCCGCTGATCTGCCGAAGGCCGACGCGATGGAGATCGAAGAGGCCAGGTGGTTTCCTCTCGATCAAATACCGTCATCCACCTCCCCGGCGACCAGCCGTCGTATCGCTGAGTATCAAGCCGGAACGACCGGCCTTGGAGCATGGTAGCAGCACCGCTCCACCGGCCGCTGTCGCGCGGGTTTGAGCGGAACTGCTGCTGCCGCTTGGCACCATTTAAAGCAGCGCCTTCGGTGGAAGGGTGGTGCAGGTTGCGTGAAGACCGAGACGCGCCTCGCGTCCCTTAAGTCGCTGTCACGCGGGACGCTCGGCACCATTTAAAGCCGCCCGTGCGGGCGGCTTTAAATGGTGGGCGCGCCAGGGATTGAACCTCTGATCCCTTCCGTGTGAACTTAGCGCTCGCTACGTCGAAAGCGCGCGTTCAACACCTTCAGGATCCTTCTCGATCACACGAAGCAGCACACGACCAGCCACATCCACTTTTCTACCTTGCTCCCAGCCTTCCAATGTTCTGGCAGGGACACCAAAGCGCCTCTCGAATTCCTTGGGGCTTTTGGCGACCTTTTTTCGAATTTCTTTGACACGCGCAGCGGGCATCAGTTCGACCACGCGCGTGGGAAGGGCGACCTCGCCTCGTTTGTGAGCGAGCGCCTCTTTAACGGAAGCGATCAGATCGCGGCCGAAATCGGTGTCTTCACCGGCTGCCTTCATTTTTTTCTTAGCCATTTTTCAGCTCCTCAACCAGCGCCGCCAAAACTTTGCGCTGTTTCTCCGAAAGATCGCCCTGATCCTTTTTGCTGTAGGCCAGGAGCAGATAGGTGGTGTCGGCGCTCACCACCAAAACATAGATCGCCCGCGCGCCACCCTGCTTGCCCCGGCCTGCCACGCCAAAGCGCAGCTTGCGCGCACCGCCAAGACCCTGGATCACGTCGCCCGCTATGGGGTTGGCGATAATGGCGTCTTCCAGCTTTTTCAGGTCTGCACTGCTGGCGCCCAGTTTCTTGAGCGATTTAACAAAAAGGGTGGTACGGACGATTTCCATGCCCAAAAGTACGCTACTGGCGTATATCTTGGCAAGAAAAAATACGCGAATAGCGTATTAGTTTACGGCGCAGCTTGCTAGAAATGGCGGGAAAACCAGGAAATCACACGGTCCTTGATTGCGAGCCGCCGCACCTTGACTGAGCCGATGCGCCTCCCGGTTCCATAAAAACACCAAACTCGGTGTCTTCAAAACCGGGGACAGGGCCAGAACCTCTGACCCCTCTCTCCTGCTGAGCTACGCGCGTCTCGCTCACCGTGCGGCGATCACAATCTCAGCACGCGCCAAGCGCTTCAGAATATTGCGGTGGCGAACGATCGGCCACCAGTCGTATAGAAAAATCTCGATCGGCCGCCAGTTCGCCACCCATCCCAGAATGACAAGCCCCTCGTTGAGCAGCGTGCCAAGCTCACCGGACCAGGACGCGCCCAGAATAAGTCGGCCACTGGTGACACAGGCGGCAAGCACCACAAGCCCCACGCAAAGGGAGTAGCGGCCGACGCGGAACAACTCTTTCAAGTCCTTGGTCAAGGCGTCGGCCCGATAGCTGAAATATCGGCCAACCGCCTGGCCCAGCATCTGCGCATGGTCTCCGGACGCTTCGGAGGCCGGCATATGGATCTGGATACGAATGGGAGCCTTGCGCGGCAATTCGCGGGCCCAGCCGACGATATAGTCCTCGGCTTGACGATCTAGGTCTTTCTCCCGGAAGGGCATGGGGTCGAGTGTGTCGAACAACTGCCCGACCTTGTCGACCTGTACTTCTATGATCGCCGGTTCCTGTTCCATGATCTTGCCGCTCCTGAATCATTCAAGGCCCTGCGCTTTCTCTGCGCCCTGATCCATATCAAATCGGATCGGGGTTTGAGGGGGATCAAAGCGTTACCTGATATCGGCGCCTATAAAATGACCCAAATAGTCGGAACGAGGCATATATGATCCGGAAAATTCTCCTATCGCTTCCCAGCTTTCCCGATCGCCCCCCAACCCAGGTGTTGGAAGGGGCTGCGACTCTAGCCCAATTCCTCGGGGCATCGCTCACGGCCCAGATTCCCCAACTGTGTGGTGACCAGAAGACTTGGCCCCCGATCATTGGGACCTTTCCGCTGGACTTTCCGCAGCTGATGAACGAGGCCGTTCTCCAAAGTGAACGCAATGCGGCGTCCGTCTCCGAGGAAATCGGCAAAGTCTGTTCAGGGCTGCGTGTGCCGTTGGATATTCGCAGGGTTTTTGCGAACCTTATCGATTCGCCTGATTGCCTGGTCGATCTGGCGCGCTTGCACGACCTCACCATCTTGTCCCACTCCAATACGGACATGCTGGGCGGCACCATTATGGAGACCGTGATATTCGGCACAGGCCGTCCCACCTTGCTGCTTCCCTCGGGCAAGGGAACAAAGGCCCTGCAATGGTTGGATACTGTGGTGGTCGCTTGGGATTATAGCCGCGAGGCCGCCCGCGCCATGACCGATGCCCTGCCCATTCTGGTCAAGGCAAAGAAGGTGCACGTCCTTTCGGTGTTGGGCGAAAAAGGCATTCACACAACTTGCGCTCTTGACGATCTGGAGAAATATCTCGCTGCCCATCAAGTGAAACACAAATTCGAACAGGTTTCGCTCAAGGACGCCGCGATCAATGACTGTGTGATGTCATATGCCGGCGAGGTCAAGGCCGACATGCTGGTCATGGGCGCTTATGGCCATTCCCGCCTTCGGGAATTCGTTCTGGGTGGCGCAACCCGCGGCGTGTTGTCAGACCCGAAGTTGCCAATTTTTGTTTCTCACTGAGAGGCCTGGGAACCTCGTATGAAGGGTCATCGGCGTCCTGATACAATCTGGACGGTGTCTTGCGCGATTGGCGAGGTTATCCCGCGCTGAAAATAACGGCTGCTCCCGCGCAGAAAGCCAGCAACGCCATCGCGCTCAATGCCAGCCCCAACCGTAGTCCGCCGAAGGTCACGGCCAGCACCGACTTGGCCAACCCATTGGCGGCGGCGGCAATCAATATGGTGGCAGCGGCGACCGCAGGTGTGATCTGCGTCCCCGTGAGCTGCGCCATGGAAAGCGTTATCGGGTCCACATCCAGCAAACCCGTCAGGCCGCCAAGCGCGAAAAGACCGGCGGGGCCAGAAGATAGTATTTTGGACAGCAGCATGATTGCGGCCACCAGCGCCGTGAACCGCAACATCAGCGGCAGTTCGATGGGATCCTGCAGGGACAAGCCTTGCGCGTCCGCCTTTCCCGCGGCGCGATAGGCCAAAGCGGCCGGGATCAGCAGCAGAATTGATGCGGCACCGATCGGGGTGCCAAGGGGTGCCAAGAGGCTGGGCGCTATCATGATCGCGATTGTTGTCATGCGCAGCAGCGAGACGATCCAGGCGGCAAGGATGGCCGCCATAACGTCCGGCAACAGGGCGGGATTTCGCTTGACCAAGCGCGCAAACGTCCAGGTCACGGTGGTCGAGGTTACCAGACCTCCCGCGATGGCGGCGAACAGAAGCCCCCGCCGCTCGCCGGCAACCTGCACCGCGATATAGCCGGCATAAGAGACCGCGCCCACCAGGACCGTCATCAGCCAGATCTGATGTGGATTGAGCGCGTTCCAGGGATCGACCGTCCGGTCGGGGAGAGCGGGGAGCAGCACCACGGTCATGGCCAGAAGGACCAGGGCGGCGCGCAATTCCGTCCATTTCAGGCGGCGCAGGAAGGAATGCATTATCTGGCGTTCGGCCAGAATCGCGGCCACGACCACCCCGCCCGCCGCGGCTACCACCATACTGCCCCGCGCCGCATAGGCGCCCAAAGCAAAGGTCATAAGGCCCGCGATGAAGCCGGTTGCGGAATAATTGCCCCTCTCTTTGGCACGCTGCCATTCGAAGACGCCGAAGGGGATCGCAAAACCGGCGATACACAGACCCAGCGTGATGGTGCCGGGAAGTAGGCCGCAAATGCCGCCCAGGCCGCCGATCAAGGTGAAGGTACGGATGCCGGCGACGCGGGAGCCATCTCTGGCCTGTCTTGCCTGCCAGCCACGCTCAATGCCGATCAGCAGGCCGATGGCGGCGGCAAGGCCAACTCTTTGAAGAATCTCAAAATCGTCCATGCCGGCTCACGCTACTCCAAGTGCCAGCGCTTATTAAGTGTTCCGGCCTGGCCAGCGTTTTCCACGCCCGCCATGCATGGCGGCTCCGGCAACCAGAATGGCGGCGACCGCAAACAGCAGCAGGATCAAATCAGCTTTCATGAACGCCTCCTAGGGATGAATCAGGGCGCCGTTGCTTGCGCCGGGCGGCGGTGTTGGTTCGGGCGGGGCCGCGATCTTTCCGATCCAGGTGATCAGGGGCGGCTTGCGGGGCACCGGCGGCGGTACGGCATTGGGATATCCGACAATGATCGGCGCGACCACCCGGCTTTGCCGTGGAAGCTCCAACAGGTTGAGGCCCTCTTCGGTGTTGAGCCAGCCCTGGGCGAAGCCGATCCAACAACTGCCCAGATTCTGCTCCAGCGCCGCCAGCATCATATTCTGCGCCGCCAGCGCACAGTCCTCTGCGCTCCATTGCCTGTCGTCCGGAACCGAAATGACGATCAGCGCGGGCGCATGGTAGAAAATATGGAAGAGAGGATCGGCCAGAAGGTCGCGAAAATGACCGGGACGCGGCATCGCTGCGAGCGCATTCAGCATCCAATTCTTGGAACGCCGGGAAATTTCATCCAGCAGCGCCGCGTCGGTTACGACCGTGAAATGCCAAGGCTGCTCGTTCATGGCGCTTGGCGCCCAGCTGGCCGCAGAAATCAACTGGCGCAGAATAGTGGCGGACACCGCAACCGGCTTGTAGTCGCGGACGGCGCGGCGGCGGCGGAGGGCGTCAAGGACTTCCATTACTCTTTCTCGATGAAAATATTTTTGATCTGCGCCAGAAGGTAGATCAGCAGGCTACCTTCCAGGCCACTGATGACAGCGGCCAACATGTCACTGTCTCCCGTATAGACGAACACTAGCCCGAAGATGGCCATCCCGAACGCAGCCGCCGCCACGTGCTGCCGCGCCGATTGCCAAACGGGGCGCTGCGATGTCATTTGCGGCTTTTGCGCGTCCGGCGGAACTCATCCCAAGAGGCCCATGCCAATACGCCGCCGAACAGGGAAAAAGCGCCCACCACCAAGACCAGAATTCCAATATCCGTGCTCATCATTTGTCTCCCAACTACCCGGGAAGACTTACCCATCTTGGGCCCGCACCGCGTTGATCTGAATCAACGGTGCGATTGAGACGGATCAAGGCGACGCAGGAGGCCATGCCGCACGATATCCAAAAAGGAGTGCGCTCATGTTTTCTCGCATCTGCTTGGCCCTGGTAGCTCTGGGGTCCATAACGGGCACGGCAATAGCCGCGCAACAACCGCAAACCGCCTCGGTTAGGTCTGAGGCGCAAGGACCCGCCACGCCCCGCCAGGAACATCTGGATTCAGCATCCGCCGCGAATGCTTTCCTGCTTTCGTGTCTGAACGCCCTGACGGATGGCCGCCCTGGGAAAGCGGAACAACTGTGTGGAAAGGCTCTCGATCTGGATCCGCGTTCTTCGACCGGATACAAGTTGCGCGGCTACGCCTATTTGATCGAGCAACGATTTGAGCGCGCCGCTGAGGATTTTCGGGCTGCGCTCAGATTTCGGCCGGACGATGCGGAAAGTCACGCAGGCTATGGACGCAGCCTGAACGGTTTGGGGCAATTTGGCCTGGCGGTCGCTGAATTCAGCCGAGCCGTGTCGCTGTCGCCTGCTTCTGCAGCATATCATAATGGCCTTTGCTGGGCCCGGGTGGGAACTGGCAGGAATTTACAAACCGCTCTCAAGGACTGCAATCGGGCGCTTATGCTGGCTCCCGGAACGCCAGGGCCCCTCAACAGCCGCGGGTTGGCGCACCTACGCTTGGGCAGGCTTAAAGAGGCTATTGTCGACTATGATGCGTCCCTGACGGCCAAGGACTCTCAACCCTCGGCACGCTTTGGCCGGGGACTGGCGCGGCTGCGGTTGCGCCAGACCGCGCGCGGTATTTTGGATGTCACCGAAGCCCGGCGGATGGATCCGCAGATAGATGAATTGTTCATCGGGTTAGGCATTCTGCGGCGCGCATGCGCCACCGCAGATCGCTCCGGAGATCGTGAAGGGCCAAATTGTCCGCCCGGTTTTCCTGCGCGCCCCAAGCATAAAGCGCCGTCTTATCCCTGGTTGATGGTCAAGATGCACGCCGGCCCCGAACAGGGTTTTGCTTTGCCGGCGCGGATCGAGCGCTGATTGATCTGCTCTTGTTTGGCGGTCAGACCTCGCACTCCAGCGTGACATTCCGCTCTGTCGTGGACGATATCGGCTCACCGAACCGGGCATGCAGGCTTTTGCAGGTCTCGGATTGGATTTCCGGCAAAATCCAGGTACGGGTCAAGCAAACACGCTCCTTGGCGTCTTCCGCCAGACACTCCATCTCATAAGCCCAGGTTTCGACCCGGTTTTGCGGGAAGGGCTGGTGATCCTTGCGGATCCAGCCCTCCGGGGTCAGATGGAAGAAGCCGTATTCATTCTTGGGGAAAGTGTCCATATGCCCTCCTAAGCAGCGAGATCTTCCAAGATTTCGATGCTTTTCAGGTGTACCTCGCGGGTGTTGGGCATCGCGATGACGCCGTCGCGCTCGAACTGGGTAAGGCTGCGGGAGACTGTCTCGATCGTCAGGCCGAGATAGTCCGCGATATCCTGGCGAGTCATGGCGAGGTGCAGGACGCGCTTGTTTGCCGAATGCTTGGCCCAATCCAGGAGAAAGGTGGCGACCTTCTCCGCCGCGCCGCGGCGGCCCAGGAGAAGGGAATGGCCCTGCGCCTGCACCAGATTCTGCATGGCATACTGGAACAGCTGATGGCTGACCGTCTGGTCCTTCAGGGCGAGCGTCTGGACGTTATGGCGACGATAGGAGATCAGGGTGCAGTCGCTGACCGCTTCGGCCGACATCGACCGTTCTTCGCCCAGCTCAAAGCCGAACAGAGTGCCGGCGACATGAAAGGCTTCGATCTGGCGGCGGCCGTCGCTGAGAAACTTGCAGGCCCGCACCACCCCGCAAACCACCTTGTAGAAGATATCGGTGTCATCGCCCTCGGCAAAGATTTCGCGGCCCTGCGCGATATGGATTACGGTGCCCGCGGTGCTCAGGGGTTCTGGGGCGTCCCGGCCCGCCATCCAGGCGGTTCGAGCCTTGACGGCTGCGGCGGGAGAGGAAGGAAGGGTGCGTAGAGCCATCTGTGCCGTCATTGCTGTCTCCTAGGGAGGGTTTACCCCTCACCTTCTAGCGACAGGCCGGCGGCGAAAAAATTCGGTTTGGTCCTTAGGGATTCTACGTAGTCAGGCGCTGATAATGGTCTTCAGGGCCAGGGTTTCCGCCGCCCGCCCAAAGTGCTTTCATGAGGCTAATCCGCCTTAAACCCGGTGCACCATGGCGAGCCGCCGTGCGGGACGCCTTGACACCGATCAAGCTGTCTGGCGGTTCTCGCAGCGCGCTATTAGGCTGAACGGGCATGACAATCGCATCCGATAGGCCCGGGCAAACCCGGTCAGAAACAGAGGCCGCCATGGAAGCGGCGGGCGTCGGGACTTGGCGCTGGCAATTGGCCGAGCAATACGTGGCGCTCTCCGACCAGGCGGCTGCGCTGCTTACCGCGACTGCGGGGGAGCTTTCCCAGGATCAGTTCTTGGCGCTGATCCATCCCCAAGACCGAAAGGCGATGGAACAGGCGTTGCGGCGCAGCCTCTATGCGGGAAAGCTGCTTGATCATGATTTTCGCATCATCACCGATGGCAAATGGCGGCGAATGCGCGGCCAGGCGACCGCAAATCCACATGTTGCGGATGGCGTCGTCTTGGACATCGGAACGCACCGTTCGGGCCAGCTCGCAAATAGCCGGCTTGCCGCCATTGTGTCGTCGTCGGACGATGCCATCATCGGAACGACCATGGAAGGCATTATCACAGACTGGAACAGGAGCGCAGAGCTTATCTTCGGTTACGGCGCAGAGGATGTCATCGGCAAGTCTATAACCTTGCTCTTGCCCCCGGGTTTGGAAAATGAAGAGCAAGAAATACTTTCCCGCGTGCGCAAAGGCGAGAAAGCGGACCATTTCGAAACGAGACGCCGTTGCAAGGACGGCAGCGTCATCGATGTGTCGGTCACTGTGTCGCCGGTGTGGGACGGTGACGGGATGCTGATCGGGGCTTCCATGGTGGCGCGCGATATCACGGCCGCGCGCGCAGCCCAGGCGTCACTTCGGGAGCGTGAGGCCCATCTTCAGTCGGTGCTGGATACCGTGCCTGACGCCATGGTGGTGATCGATACGCGGGGCATCATGCAATCCTTCAGCGCCACCGCCGAGAGGCTGTTCGGCTACCGCGCGAGCGAAGCGATAGGACAGAATGTGAGCATTCTGATGCCTCAACCCTACCGGGGCCACCATGACGCCTATTTGTCGCGCTATATGGCCACCGGCGAACGGCGGATTATCGGCGTGGGGCGGCTTGTCGTGGGCCAGCGCAAGGACGGTTCGACTTTTCCCATGGAGCTTTCGGTGGGCGAGATGCGTTCCGGCGACCGGCGCTTTTTTACGGGTTTTGTACGCGATCTGACGGAGCGGCAACAAACCCAGCAGCGGCTGCAAGACTTGCAGTCCGAACTGATTTTCATGTCCCGCTTCACCGCCTTGGGGGAAATGGCGTCCACGCTGGCGCATGAACTCAATCAGCCTCTGACGGCGGCGACGGCTTTTCTCAATGGTACGCGCAGGCTGCTGGACGGCGGCAAACCGGATGATATCCCTCTCGCCCGCGGCGGTGTCGAGAGCGCCGCCCAACAAATGTTGCGGGCGGGACAAATCATCAAACGATTGCGGGAATTCGTGGCCCGCGGCGAAACGGATCGGCAGGCGGAAAACTTGGTCAAGCTGATCGAGGAGGCCAGTGCTCTGGCGCTTGTCGGCGCCAAGGAAACCGGTACGCAGGTGTCATTTTCGTTCGATCCCGCCGCCGGGTTTGTTTTGGTGGACCGTATCCAGATTCAACAGGTAATCCTCAATCTTGTTCGCAACGCCATCGAAGCAATGCAGGAAAGCGGACAACGCGAGCTGGAAGTCTCGACGCGCTGGATAGATTCGGAAACCGTGGAAATCGCGGTGCGGGATACCGGGCCTGGTATCGCGCCGGACATAGCGGAAAACCTTTTTCAGCCCTTCATGACCACCAAGCCCCAAGGCATGGGTGTCGGATTGTCCATTTCACGCACCATCGTCGAAGCCCATGGTGGCCGGCTTTGGGCCGAACCCAACCCCGGCGGCGGCACAATATTTCGTTTGACCCTGAAAAGCATCGAAGCGGGTGAGTGAGCGATGGCGCCTACTAGACTTGTCCATCTGATTGACGACGATGAGGATGTCCGGCGGGCGCTGGCGTTTCTGCTGGGAACCGCGGGCCTGGCCGTGAAGGTCTATGAATCCGCCACCGCCTTTCTGGAGAAATGCGAGGATTTCCAGTCCGGATGTGTTGTCAGCGATGTCCGGATGCCCGGGATTGATGGGGTCGAACTTCTCAAACAGCTCCAGCAAAAGCGGGCGCGCATGCCGGTCGTCATTATGACCGGCCATGCGGATGTGCCGCTGGCGGTGGCGGCGATGAAAGGGGGCGCCGTCGATTTTATCGAAAAGCCCTTTGCGGACGATGTGCTGCTTGCGGCTATTCAGGCTGCGTTCGAACGCGACCGGAATATGGGCCGCCCCGCCGGAGAACTCGCTCAGGTCCAGACTCGGCTGGCCTCCCTCACCGCGCGCGAGAGGGAAGTTCTTGACGGCCTTCTGGCGGGCTATCCCAACAAGACTATCGCTTATGATCTGGGCCTCAGCCCGCGCACCGTCGAAGTCCACCGGGCCAATGTGATGACAAAGATGGGGGCTTCCAGCCTGCCGGAACTGGTGCGGATGACGCTGGTTTCAGGAAATTCTTGAGCCCTGCTTAGGCAGACCTGGCTGTTGGGATTTGGCGGATGATGGTACCGATGCCCATGCCGGGCTCGACCACGCTGTTGACCTTCAGACCGATGCTCAGCCGGCCCCGGGCCGGCGCCACCAGTTCATGCAGTGCGTCTTCGATGCGAACGGTGGCGATAGGATCGCCTGCCTCGACGCGGCTGCCGTCTGGAAGAATCCACTGCTCGATAATGCCTTCGGGCAGCATGCTGGTGGCCCAAAGATCCGGCGATACTGCGATTTTCGTGATCAATTCTACATCCTGCGTCATGACTTGCTCCGTCCCATCTCCCGAACGATTTCGATCGCGCGCGCACAACGTTGTGGCTGGATTTGCGATCCTCCAAAAAGCGTCGTTTTGACAGGCTTGATACCGGCGATGCCCAGAATGCCGTGATTGAAGGCCTTAACGCCGTGCGCACCGAAGATGATCCGGTAGAGCAGGCTGGGCATGCCCATGGTGACGATGACCCGTGCCGAGCGTCCCTTCAACTGGCCAGGCGGAAATCCGCCATCGCTTTTGCCCAACAGAAACTCTCCGCAAGCAATTCTTTCCATATAAGCCTTGAGGAGAGCAGGAGCCGAACCAAGCCAAAGCGGATAAATGAAAACGATGTGGTCGGCGGCGCGAATCGCGCTTTGTGCTTCGACGATCGTCTTATCGGTGGCTTTTGTGGCGAAGTCCTTGGCATTTTGAAGCCAGGGAAATTCTATGCCGCCGACGTCGATCTGCCGCACCCTGCATCCGGCCTCCTCGGCGCCCTCGCGATAGGCTTTTGCCAAGGCGCTGGTCAGCTTTTCTGGCGAGGGATCAGGATTTCCGTTGATGAGCAATATGTGCTTCATCGCCGTCAATCCTGATGAGCGGCGGCAGTCATGCTGGCACCTTCACGGGCGTGACGGACACGATCTTGAAGGGGCGTTGCACGCCATCGTCCTCGGTGATTGTGACGTAAAAGCCCGGCGCCACGACGTGACGGTCCAGCTTGAAGAAGGGCTCGTCATCTTCCTTTCGGTCCGGCTGGTAGTCGAACCGCCAGCCGCGTCCGACATGGCGCAGCAATCCTTTGCGCTCGGGCTGGCCAGGCCGAAAGCTGCGAACCGTGCACCTTTGTTTCTCCTCGCCCCAAAGCGCGGCATCCAGATGGCCGTGCCGGTTCAAGGGTGCGACAAATTCATAGCCATGGCGGGAATCGCCTTCCGGAAATTCGCGGTCCCGTCCCAGTTCCAGGCGGATATGCATCAGTGTCATGTCTGTCTCCCAAAATGCTGATTGATGGTATTGGCCACCTCATTGAGCTTGGTCTGAATGTAGAATTCGCTGGCGCCCGGCGTGATCGATCCGAAATGGACATGTTGCAGGGCTGTCAGGCCGCAAAGCTCGGCGAAATAGCTGTCGAATAGAGTCTGGATCGCACTAAGGGCGCCAGTCTGCTTGATCCACGCTGTGGGGGCGCCGGACGAGCTGAAGTTGATCAGCTTGCGGCCCGTCAGCAGCGGATTGTAGCTGTGTCCGTCGCCGCCATAGGCGAAGCCGAAGCCAAAAACGCGCTCGAGATAGCCTTTGGCGATCGCGGGCGGCGTATTCAGCCAAAGCGGATAGAAAAAAGCGAACACATCGCAGTCCTTCAGCAGAGTGCGTTCGGCGATGACATCCGGCTCGGGCTGGAAGGATCCCGCGAAAGGCATTTCTCCCGGTTTGAGACAGGGGTCGAAGCCGATGCGATAAAGATCGCGGATGACCGTGCCGTGTCCCAGCGCCTCGCAGGCTTTGGCATAGGCATCGGCAACCGAAACGGTAAAGCTCCGCGCCTTGGGATGGGTAATGATGATGGCGTGCTTCACGGCGTTCTCCTGCCGTGAAGCTAGGGCGGAGCCTTCGCCGCCGCCTTGCGCCAGATCAAGGCCCCGCCAAGCGCTTTCTCCGATACTGCCACCCATGTCCTGGCGCTTGGTCTTTGTGGTCGCTCTGTTGCTGGTGTTCGGCTCCGCCATGGCGCAGCCGAACGGCTTTAGCCCGGCGATGGAGGCGGCGCTGTCCTCAACGGATGATGGCGGCCTGACGCGCCAATTCTATCAGCAGCGCAATGGCGCCCTGGCCTGGAGCGGAAACGCCGGCGCCAACGCGAAGCTGGCAATTGCCGTGCTGTCGAATGCCGCCAGCGAAGGGCTTGATCCCGGACGCTATCGCTTGTTTGTCAACAAGGGCAGTGCGGAAGCAGATGACGTCGCAATCAGCGCGGCGGTGTTGGCCTATATGCGCGATCTGGCGATCGGGCGGCCTGATCTGCGGGCGCTCGATGCCGATGTCTCGCTGCCGCCCCGATTTCTGGACATCAGTTCTTTGCTGAATGACGCGCTGCGCCAAGGCCGCTTGGCCGCCATGCTGGAGTCACTGGCGCCGCAATATCCCGATTATGCTGCCCTGAAGGCCGCTCTGGCGCACGATACCGTGCCGGCAGACGTCATTGCAGCCAACATGGAGCGCTGGCGCTGGTTGCCATCCGCATGGGAGCCGGACCGCATCGTTATCAATGCTGCCGATGCCCAACTGCAACTTTGGCTAGGCGGGAAGATGGTTCTGACCTCTCGCGTGATCGTCGGCCGGCCGCGCGACCGCACGCCCATCCTGCGGGCAGAAGGCGCGGGCATCACGATCAATCCGCCCTGGACGGTGCCGCGATCGATTGCGGCCAAGGAAATCCTGCCCAAGCTGAAAGCCAATCCCGCCTATTTGGCTGAGCATGACATGGTCCTTCTCGACGGCCCGGCGGGCGATCCCCATGGTTTGCACGTCAACTGGCGCGTGGTGCGGGCCGGCACATTCCCCTACCGGATTCGGCAATATCCCGGCCCACGCAATCCGCTGGGACGGATCAAGATCGAATTGCCGAACCGTTTCGATGTCTATTTGCACGACACGCCTGGCAAGGCGGCTTTTGCCAAAGCCAATCGCGCGCTCAGTCATGGCTGCGTCCGGGTCGAACAAATCCTGCCGCTTGCGTCCTATGCTGTGTCGGGTGATCTGGGAACGATGGAGAAAATCAGCCAGGCCATCGATGCCGAAGGAACGCAATATCTGCCGCTGTCCAGGCGGCTGCCGGTCTATTTCCTTTACTGGACGGCCTTTGTGGGGCCCGACGGCGCGTTGCAAGCCCGCCCCGATATTTATGGCCGCGACCAGCGCCTTATCGCGGCCATGCGGACGCGGCCCGTGCAGGTCGCAGCCAATTTCGCCGCCTGTGCCAAAGGGTAAAATGTTTGATGCGAAAGCCGCCGCCTGTTAGAAAATTTCCGATGCCAAAAGCCCATCTGCGGACGCCGGTTCTCGGACGACGCCTTTTTCTTGCCGGAGCGGGCGCCAGCCTATTCGTTCCGCGCCTGGCGCATGCCAATGCGTCGGGCGTCCGGCGATTGGCTTTCGATAACGTTCATACCGGTGAGAAACTGAAGATCGATTATTGGGCGGAGGGCCAATATCTGCACGACGCGCTGGCGCAGGTGAATCACGTGCTGCGCGACTTTCGTACCGGCGAGGTGCATCCCATAGCGCCCCAATTGCTCGATCTGCTTTCGGCATTGCGCGCGCGTCTGGAGACAAACGAACCGGTGAGCGTGATTTCCGGTTATCGTTCGCCCAGGACCAACGCCATGCTGCGCGGCGAGCATGAACATTCCGGCGTTGCTTCCAAGAGCTTGCACATGCTGGGCAAGGCGATCGACATTCGGATCGCCGGCCGCTCGCTGGCGGCCTTGCATGCCGCGGCGCTTGTCCAGCGCGTGGGCGGCGTCGGCTATTATCCGCAGTCGGACTTTGTCCATGTGGACGTCGGCCGGGTTCGTGCCTGGTAGATTTGATCTTGCGCAAAGACACGGCCTCCAGATTCAGCTTTATCTGCCGGCATGTTGCAAAATCTCGCAGCCGGATCCGGCCTGGTCGCGCTGACGGTCCTGATTCACACCGTCGGGCTGGTTTTGGTCGCGTCGGCCACGCCATGGCTGGCGCGGCGGCTTGGATTTCACAATCATAATATTGGGCGGACTTTGATAATGACCGGCACCGTGCTGGGCATTTTGGCTATTCTCACGGTGGAAGTGTGGATATGGGCGCTCGCCTACACGGCCCTTCATGCCACGTCGGATTTTGCAGATGCGCTTGTTCTTTCCACCGCTATGTTCTCGACCATAGGCTATGGCGAAACCCAGATCGACCCGGCCTGGCGGTTGCTGACGGCGCTGGAGGGCATCAATGGTTTTCTGATGATCGGCTGGTCCACGGCCTATCTGGTGGGGGTCGCAACGCGGCACGGGCCGTTCCGCCAAGGCGAACACTTCTAATATTAGAGCAAGTTGAGACCTTGGCATTATTGTAAGCGGCCTCTTCGGTGGAAGGGCGGTGCAGGTTGCGTAAAGACCCACCATTTAAAGCCGCCCGTGCGGGCGGCTTTAAATGGTGGGCGCGCCAGGGATTATACACGCCCAAGGCATCGTTCGTGCCGACCCCAGCTTGTGAAAACGCTGACTACCGAGCCTGCAGCAGCTTCTGCGCCTCACGTAGCTCGGGACGCCCGGGCTTGTCGGCGCGCGCGCTGATCTCAAGGAGCTTTGCTGCGTAGCTACGGGCCTTCCGATGCTCCCCTGCTTCCTCAGCAGCGAGCGCGCCGCCGTATACGCCGCGGAATCGGTTCGGCTCTTTTGCCATGGTTGCCTCGAATTCCTTCAACGCCTCCACCGGCCGTTTTAGCTCCATGAGCATCTCGCCCAGAAGCTCGCGCGCAGGCTTGATCGGACCGGGCGATACGGGGCTCTTGTCTGTCAGGTCCTCAAGGTCGGCTGCCTCACGCAGCGATGACAGCGCTTCGGTCTGCCGGCCCTCGGCGAGGGCTATCCAAGCGGACGCGATGCGCCGCTGGATATCCACCTGTCCAGCCCAGTAGGTGTCGTTTGATTTTTGCAGCGCGTCGCGCAGCGTCACCAGTTTCGCGACGTCCTGCGCGGCGGCGGCGGGATTGCCGCTCCTGGCCGCGCCAAGCGCTCGTGTGAAGTGTGTGATGGCATCGGCAGGCGCAAACACTGTTTCGCGCGGGGCCAGGGCGGCCGCCTCTTTCCATGCACGCCGCTCGAGCGCGTACCGGGCGGGCATCGCGGCCCAGGCATAGTAACCTGAGGAGGGAAGCGCGGCGACGCCAGCAGCGTTCACCGGAATCCGCGAAGTAATCGCCGCGATCTTATCCACCGACGCCTTGGCGGCGTCGTCCTGCGCCGTCTGCAGGTAGGCATAGACCATATAATCCATCGCGTGGAGTTCTTCGGACGGCGCATTGTCCCTGCGGGCAGCCGCGGCGGATGCGATGTTGGTGTCGATCGAATCCTGCCATGCGCCCACACGCGTAAATGTGTGCGAGGGCATGTGAAGCGCATGTGGCGCGGCCGGCGCAATCTTTGCGTAACGGCGGGCGGCATCGAGCGCGCGCGGCGCCAATGCCGGCACGTCGTAGCTGTGGATGATGTAATGCGCGGGGCCCGGATGATCGGGTTGCCGGGCGAATTCTTTCTCGAGGATATCCGCCGCCTTCAGCTGATTGGCATAGGTCTTGTCGGTGGGCAGAGCGGTTTGGCCCAATGCAAGCGCGTAGAATATCCTGGCTTCGGAGTCGTCGGGATACTTCGCCGAAAGCGCCGCCATCTGCTTTTCGTATTCGACCGTGCGCGTCCGCAGCGGGATGGCGGCGGCGTCCTTGTAGAGGACCTCGACAGCCGCGAGGTAACCGCGCTCGCGCTCGGTCTTGGCCCCCGCGGCCTTGCCTTTCTCAACGTCCGTCAAACCCGCCGCCAGCGCTTGCGGCGTCCGGAATCCGGTGAAGGGATTGCCCCACCTGCTCATGGCGATCCCCCAATGGGCCATCGCGCAGCTCGGGTCGTTTTTCAAAACGCCGGTGAAGGTCTCGATTGCGGCGGCGTACCAGAAGGAATGGAGGAGCGCGACTGCGTGATCAAAGTCCTGCGCGACAGCCTGGTTGCAGGAGGTCGAAAAATGCACCGTGCCGAGAGGGCCGGTGGGCCTGCCATGATCGTGGTGGGGTTCTTGCGCGAACCCGCCGAGCGCGCACGCACACAGCATGAAGGCGACGACAAAGGATGTACCCGCAGCCTGCTTCATGGCTGAAACTCCGTGAGATCTGGCGTGTCTGAAATCCCTCAGCCAAAGCTACTGAATAATTTCAAGCACGTCGATGACGGGTGCTGAGGGGGGCTGTCGCGCGGGGCGCTCGGCACCATTTAAAGCCGCCCGTGCGGGTTTGAGCGGGACTGCTGCTGCCGCGGCGCGGCACTATGCGCGGCCACTACGCTGTCGCTAAGCCGCCCAGCCGCGCCTTGGCACCATTCCATTGCCGCCCTTCGGCGGCAATGGAATGGTGGGCGCGCCAGGGATTGAACCTGGGACCCCTCCCGTGTGAAGGGAGTGCTCTCCCGCTGAGCTACGCGCCCGCCCTTGAGGCGAAGGGGCAGGGCTATAAGGGCCGGGTTTGGACCCGTCAAGCCGCCCCGCGCCGGAACCCCAGCCGCGCCAAGGCAGGCGTGCCGCAAACCGCCGGCCTTGCCTAAAGCAGTCCCAAATCGCGCAGGGCGTCCGGCAATTGCGCGAAATCGTCCAGCACCGTGTCCGCGCCTAGATCGGAAACGGCAATATGGGTGTAACCATGGGTGAACAGGATACAGGGCACGCCCGCCGCGCGCGCGGTGTTGAGATCGGTGATGGAGTCGCCGATCATCACGGCAGGGCCGCCGCCGCAATCGGCCACGACATCATGGAAGATGCGCGGATCGGGCTTGGTATAAGGCTTGCGTCCGGCGCCATAGACGGACGCAAACACCCCATCCAAATCCAGGCGCGGCAACAACAGGTCGGTCAGTTCCTGCGGCTTGTTGGTCAAGATGCCCAATCTTGCGCCATCGGCCTTGAGGGCGGCTAACGTCTCGGTCACGCGCGGAAACAGCCTTGTGCCATCGGCGATATGGCCGCGGTAATGATCCAGGAATATCTCGATCAGCGGTGGCATTTGCGCCTCGGTCACGGTGCCGCCGCCGGCCTCCATGGCCTGGCGGATCAGCGCCCCTGCGCCGAACCCCACCATGTGGCGCAAATGCTCCAGGTCCAGCCGGGGCCGACCCCGGGCGGTCAGAACGGCATTGGTGGCGCCCAAAAGGTCGGGGGCGGTGTCGGCCAGGGTGCCGTCCAGGTCGAAAATCAGGGCAGGGGCGGGCAGCATCGGTTAAGGAATCGTCCTTAGAATCGGGGCAATATACCGTCGTAAATCGTCACTTCATCTTTTTCTCTCAAGGCATTACCGGAACGCCCATGTCGAAGGCCGCCATTATCCTTGCTGCGGGTCAAGGCACACGGATGAAATCCGCCTTGCCCAAGGTGCTGCACAAGGTAGCGGGCATGCCCCTGCTGGGCCATGTCGCGGCGGCGCTGCGCGGCGCGGGCGTGGCGCGAATCGTGGTGGTGACTTCGGCCAGCGGCCAGGCGGTGCGCGATTGCGCCAAAAGCCTGGGCGCGGAATGCGTCATCCAGCAGCAACAGCTTGGCACCGGCCATGCCGCGTCTTGCGCTCAGGATGCGCTGGCGGATTTTTCCGGCACGCTTGTGGTGGTCAATGGCGATATGCCGCTGCTCACCGCCGGCACGATCGCGCAATGCATCAGCGCGCAGTCGCGCACCGGCCTGGCGATGCTGGCCTTCGAGGCGGCGGACCCCGCCGCCTATGGCCGGGTCTTGCTGCGTCCCGACGGTTTTTTGAACCGCATCGTGGAATTCAAGGACGCCTCGGAATCCGAACGCAGCGTCACGCTGTGCAATGCCGGCTGCTATGCCGCCGACGCCAAGAATTTTTTCCGCTGGGCGTCGCTTTTGCAGAACGACAATGCCCAGGGCGAATATTATCTGACCGATGTGCCCATGCTGGCGCGGCAGGACGATGTGTCCTGCGCCGTTACGGTGACCGACGAAGTTTCGGTATGCGGCGTCAACAGCCGCGCCGAACTGGCGCAAGCCGAGCAGAAATTCCAGGCCCGGTTTCGCGCCCGTTTGCTGACGGACGGCGTCACCATGACCGCGCCCGAAACGGTGTTCTTCGCCCATGACACGGTGGTGGAGAATGACGTGGAGATCGAGCCTTTTGTGGTGTTCGGGCCCGGCGTGACGGTCAAGACCGGCGCGCGCATCCGCGGCCATTCGCATCTGGAAGGCGCAATCGTCGCATCGGGCGCCCTTGTCGGTCCCTTTGCGCGGCTTCGGCCCGGCGCCAAAATCGGGGAAGGCGCTCATATCGGCAATTTTGTGGAAGTGAAAAACGCCCTGATCGAAAAAGGGGCCAAGGCCAATCATCTCACCTATCTGGGCGATGCCTTGGTGGGGGCGGGCGCCAATATCGGGGCGGGCACCATCACTTGCAATTATGACGGCTTTACCAAGGCGCTGACCGAGATCGGCGCGGGCGCCTTTATCGGTTCGAACACCGCGCTGGTGGCGCCGGTCAAGGTCGGCGACGGCGCGATCACCGGCGCCGGTTCCGTGATAACCAAGGATGTGGCGGCGGATGCGCTGGCGGTGGCGCGTGGCAAACAAAGTGCAATAGCGGGCTGGGCCAAGACATTCCGCGAGCGCCAACGGGCGAAGAAACAGGAGAAGACGTAATGTGCGGCATTGTCGGCATCGCAGGCACGCGCGACGTGGCGCCCGTCATCCTGGAAGCGCTTCGGCGGCTGGAATATCGCGGCTATGACTCCGCCGGCATCGCCACCCTGGATCACGGCGCCATTGCGCGCCGCCGCTCGCCGGGCAAGCTGAACAAGCTGGGCGCGGTCCTGGAGCAAATGCCGCTGCATGGCTGTACCGGCATCGGCCATACCCGCTGGGCCACCCATGGCGCGCCGACGGAATCCAACGCCCATCCCCATGCCACGGCGCAAGTCGCCATTGTGCACAATGGCATCATCGAGAATTTCCGAGAGTTGAAAGCCGAGCTGATCGCCAAGGGCCATAGGTTCGAGTCCGAAACCGACAGCGAAGTGGCCGCCCATCTGGTAACCCAACTTTTAAGCGAAGGTCTGGCGCCCGATGAGGCCGCCAAGACGGCGGTGGCGCGGCTGACCGGCGCCTATTCCATCGCCATGATCTTCAAGGACCAGGAAGGCCTTCTGGTGGGCGCGCGCCGGGGCGCGCCGCTGGCGGTGGGCTATGCCGAAACCGAGGCCTATATCGGGTCGGACGCTTTTGCGCTGGCGCCTTTCACCAATCGCGTTTCCTATCTGGAAGAAGGCGATTGTGTCGTGATCCGGGGCGCGCAAGTTGCGATTTTCGATGCGCAGGGGCGTCCCGCCAACCGCGAGATCAAGATCACCACCGCCTCCGCCGCGCTGGTGGACAAGGCGGGCCATTCCCATTTCATGGCCAAGGAAATCCATGAGCAGCCCGAAGTGGTCAGCCACACCCTGGCCCATTATCTGGACCCGGCCGGTCCGACATGGCGCCGGCAGGGCGTCGGCCTGCGCGGGGTGCTGGTTAAGGCGTCGCGCCTGACCATTTCGGCCTGCGGCACCGCCTATTATGCCGGCATGGTGGGCAAATACTGGTTCGAGAAGCTGGGCCGCATGGCGGTGGAAATAGACGTGGCGTCGGAGCTGCGCTACCGCAATCCGGTCTATCCGGAAAATGGCGCGGCCTTGTTCGTGTCGCAATCGGGCGAGACCGCCGACACGCTGGCGGCGCTGCGCGACGCCAAGGCCCAGGGCCAGACCACCATCGCGGTGGTGAATGTCGCCGAATCCAGCATCGCGCGCGAAGCCGATATCGTGCTGCCGACTTATGCGGGCCCGGAAATCGGCGTCGCCTCGACCAAGGCCTTTACCTGCCAGCTGGCGGCGCTGGCCTCCTTCGCCATCGCGGCGGGCGTGGCGCGCGGCAATCTCAGCGAGACGGATGAGAAAAAGCTCTGCGCCTCGCTGCTGGAAACGCCGCGCCATATGGCCGAATTCCTCAAACAGGAAGCCGCCATCAAACAGGTGGCCGAGGACGTCGCCAAGGCGCGCGACGTGCTTTACATGGGCCGGGGCGCCAGCTACCCCCTGGCCTTGGAAGGGGCGCTGAAGCTCAAGGAAATTTCCTATATCCATGCCGAAGGCTATGCCGCCGGCGAGATGAAGCACGGCCCCATCGCATTGATTGACGAGGCGGTGCCGATCATCGTCATCGCGCCGCACGATGTGCATTTCGAAAAGACCATCTCCAACATGCAGGAAGTGATGGCGCGCGGCGGCAAGGTGCTGCTGATCTCCGATTCCGACGGCATCGCCAAGGCGGGCAAGGTCTGGGCCTCGATCGAAGTGCCCAAGACCAATGCCTTCATCACGCCCTTGCTTTATGCTATTCCAGTGCAGCTGTTGGCCTATTATGCGGCCATCGCCAAGGGCACGGACGTGGATCAGCCGCGCAATCTGGCCAAGTCGGTAACGGTGGAATAAAGCGCCGCCGCGATCTTGCCTTGTCGGGGCGGACCGCTATGGTTTGCCGCCATGACCGACCAGAACGCCCTCAAACGCGCCGTTGCCGCCAAGGCGCTGGACTATGTCCAGGACGGCATGAAGCTGGGGCTGGGCTCCGGCTCCACCGCCGAGATGTTTGTGGAGATGCTGGCGCCCCGGGTGCGCGGCGGCGAAAAGCTGCTCTGCGTGCCGACCTCCGAAAAGACCGCCGCCTTGGCCCGCAAGCTGGGGATCACCCTGGCGGCCCTGGACGATCTGGCGCCGCTGGACCTGACGGTGGACGGCGCCGACGAGGCCGACCGCAATCTGGATTTGATCAAGGGCGGCGGCGGCATGCTGCTCAGGGAAAAAATCGTCGCGGCCGCCTCGCGCAAGATGGTCGTGATCGCCGATGAATCCAAGATGGTGCCGCGGCTGGGAAAATTCCCGCTGCCGGTGGAGGTGGTGGAGTTCGGCCACAAATCCACCGCCCAAAGGCTGAACGCGGCCTTGGCCGCCGCCGGTTATGCCAACATGCCCATGACCCTGCGCCAGCGCGATGGCGCCCTGTTCAAGACCGACGGCGGCAATGTGATCTATGACATCGCTTTTGGGGTGATCCACAGCGCGCCCAAACTGGCGGCGGCGCTTCAAGCCGTGCCCGGCGTGGTCGAGCATGGCCTGTTCATCGGCATCGCCACCACGCTCTTGATTGCCGGCCCCGGCGAGATCGAAGTCATCGAACGATGAAGTTGGCTGAGACCAGTCTCCCCTTCGCGTGCGTAGCACGCAGGAGTGAGGAGCGGCGCGGTTACGCGTGAGCGGGTCCGGCGGACCCGCGAAAGCGACGAACGCCGCGAGCTTGGGCGAGCGGCAGGACAGGAATGGCGTAAGATGAAATACGACTATGACTTATTCGTCATCGGCGGCGGCTCCGGCGGCGTGCGCGCCAGCCGCATGGCGGCGCTGGCGGGTGCGCGTGTGGCGCTGGCGGAAGAATCGCGGATGGGCGGCACCTGTGTGATCCGCGGCTGCATTCCCAAGAAGTTGCTCGTCTATGCCAGTCAGTTTTCCGAAAATGTGAAGGACGCCGCCGGCTATGGCTGGGACTTTGGCGATGCGCGCTTCGGCTGGCCGACTTTGATCGCCAACAAGGACCGCGAGATCGCCCGGTTGGAAGGGCTTTACACCGCCAATGTCGAAAAAGCCGGCGTCACCATCTTTCCGGACCGCGCGGTGTTCGAGGATTCCCACACACTCTTGCTGCTCAATTCCGGCAAGCGCGTCACCGCCGAAAAAATCCTGATCGCCACCGGCAACCGCCCCACCCGCGAAATGGGCACCAGCCATGTCATTCCCGGCGCGCAGCTTTGCATCACCTCGGATGAGGCCTTTCACCTGAAGGAACTGCCCCGGCGCATCCTGATCGCTGGCGGCGGCTATATCGCGCTTGAATTCGCCCATATTTTTCACGGCCTGGGCAGCAAAGTGTCCCTGGTCTATCGCGGCGACAAGCCGCTGCGCGGCTTCGATGACGATATGCGCGACGCGCTGTTGGAATCGATGAAGCAGCGCGGGCTGGACGTGCTGTTGGGCTGCGAATTCACCAAAGTGGAAAAGCGCGGCAACTGCCTGCATGCCGAAACCAACAAGGGCGGCAAGATCGATTGCGATCAGATCATGCTGGCGATCGGACGTGTGCCCAACACCATGGCGCTGCATGTCGAGAAGGCGGGGGTGGAACTGGGCAAGCGCGGCGAAGTGAAGGTGGATGACTATTCCGCGACCTCCGTGCCGCATATTTATGCCGTGGGCGATGTCACCGACCGGGTACAGTTGACGCCGGTGGCCATCCACGAAGCCATGTGCTTTGTGGAAACCGCCTTTAAGAACAATCCCACCAAGCCGGATCATAGCCACGTCCCCAGCGCGGTTTTCACCACCCCGGAACTGGGCGTAGTCGGGCTGAGCGAGACCAAGGCCTTGATGCAGGGCAAGACAATCGATGTCTACAAATCCACTTTCCGCCCCCTGCTGCACACGCTGGGCGGACGCGCCGTTCGCACCCATATGAAGCTGATCGTGGACGCCAAGACCGACAAGGTGATCGGTTGTCATATTTTCGGCGACCATGCCGCGGAGATCATCCAGATCGTGGCGATTTGCCTGAAAATGGGCGCCACCAAGGCGGATTTCGACGCCACCATGGCGCTGCACCCCACCGCCGCCGAAGAGCTGGTCACCATGCGCAGCAAGAGTTACTCCAAAACGCCAGACCAACTTGCCCTATCCTAGTAGGGCGCCAGCGCCGCCATAGCGGTATTTCCCATGGTTCATCAGCAGGTTACGGACTTCTGGTAAATTAAGGCCCTATCGCCTATATCCACCGCCTTATTTCAGAGGAGCGTGGCGTGGCCCAGAGCTGGACCCCCCAGGGTTGGCAGGAAAAAACCGCCCGTCAGATGCCGGATTATCCGGACAAGGCGGCGCTGGACCGCGTCTTGGCGCAGCTGAGGACCCATCCGCCGCTGGTGTTCGCGGGCGAGGCGCGCAATCTGCAGGCGGCGCTCGGCCAGGTGGCGGAAGGCAAGGCTTTCCTGCTGCAGGGCGGCGACTGTGCCGAAAGCTTCGCGGAATTTCATCCCGACAATATCCGCGACACCTTCCGCGTGCTGCTGCAGATGGCGGTGGTGCTGACCTTTGCCGCCGGCGTGCCGGTGGTGAAAGTGGGCCGCATCGCCGGCCAGTTCGCCAAGCCGCGTTCCGACGATTTCGAAAAGCGCGGCGAGGTCACCCTGCCGTCCTATCGCGGCGACAATATCAATGGCGGCGAATTCACGCCGCAAGCGCGCATTCCCGATCCGCAGCGCCTGCTGCAGGCAACCGCCCAGTCGGCGGCGACGCTCAATCTGCTGCGCGCTTTCGCGCAAGGCGGCTATGCCGACCTGCACAATGTCCATCGCTGGATGCTGGGCTTCATCGCGGACTCGCCCGCGGCCGAACAGTATAAGGAACTGGCGCAACGCATCTCCGAAACCCTGGATTTCATGGCGGCGTGCGGCATCACCTCGGACTCCGTGCCGCAATTGCGCGGCACCGACTTTTATACGTCGCACGAAGCCCTGTTACTGCCCTATGAGCAGGCGATGACGCGGGTGGATTCCACCAGCGGCGATTGGTACGACACATCCGCGCATATGCTGTGGATCGGCGACCGCACCCGTCAGTTGGACGGCGCCCATGTCGAATTCATGCGCGGCATCAAAAATCCCATCGGCCTCAAATGCGGTCCCACTCTGGAACCCGACGATCTTTTGCGCCTGATCGCGGCGTTGAACCCCGGCAATAGTCCGGGCCGTTTGACGCTGATCGCACGGTTCGGCGCCGACAAAGTGGCCGAGAAATTGCCGCCTCTGATCCGCGCCGTGAAACGGGAAGGCGCCAAGGTTGTATGGTCGTCCGATCCGATGCATGGCAACACCATCAAGCTGCAATCGGGCTACAAAACACGGCCGGTTGAGCGCATCTTGGAAGAGGTGCGCAGCTTCTTTGCCATCCACCGCGCCGAAGGCACCCATGCCGGCGGCGTGCATTTTGAGATGACCGGCCAGAATGTCACCGAGTGCTTGGGCGGGGCGCAGAACCTGAAGGAAATCGATCTGCAGGACCGCTACCAGACGGCGTGCGATCCGCGCCTCAATGCCAGCCAGGCTCTGGAATTGGCGTTCCTGATCGCGCAAGGCATCCGCGACGAACGCATGAAGCAATCGGGTCTGGCTGCTTCGGCCTGACAGTGGCGCGATCCCCATGCTTCGCCCTTCGCCAGCTCAGCATGTGGATGACAAGGGTGAGACGCCGCACAGGATGGTTGCATAATGGGCATTGCAAGGCTGCTGGCCAAAGGCTGGATCATCTTCTGCCTTTTTGCGGGCGCCCATGCCCTGAATTTCGCCTTGCTGCAGGGCCGACCGCTGTGGGACGCGCTGCCGGGCATCGGCATCTGCGCGCTTTTGTTTGCCGCGATGGGGCTTTTGTTCGTTGGGGGCTTCGGCGTTTCAGCGGGGCATTTCAGCGGCAGGGCCTGGTCGCAAACGTTCCGCCTCCACCATCTGATCCCCGGATTCAACGAAGGCGTCTTTGCCCTCTTCGTGCTTCTGAGTTTTCTGTTCCAGGCGTTCCTGGCGCCCGCCAATATCGAGCGCGATGCGGCCACCGCCCTGGAGCGCGCCATCTATTTTGTGGTCCCCGGCCAGCGGGCGTTGGTCTTTTCCCTGCAAGCCTGCACCATGGATGGGGGGCGGGTATTTGCCGCCGCGTTCACGTGGCTTTTGGCCATTATCTACTTCGCCAGCGCCGCGTCGCGCCTGAAGCTGCAAGCAGGCTTGATCCGATTGGAGGCGGGTGACCGGCCGCAGATTCTGGGTCCGACCTTGCGCGCTTTTCTGTTCGGTATCGTCGGGGTGGTCTCCCTCCAATTTTTGTTCGTGGGTTCAGCCTATCCCTGGCTGCCTTGCAGCGCCTTTACCGACGTGACCGGCGCAGTCCTGATCGGTTTGGCGCCCTTGATGCTGGCCTATCTGATCCTGGCGGCTTTGGCCTCTCTGATGGCCTCAGCACCAGAAAAAACATAGACAATCCAACGATTTATATGGTAACAAGCCGCAATATTTCTTTGCTGGCGGGTTATGGGGCTGCGGTCCTTTATTGCGCCGCGTTTCTATCGGGGATTCCCAAAGCTTGTTTCTTCGCCGCCGTGTGCCGGAAAGTGGACCGCTGAAAGCTGCCGTGATCGGCGCCGGCGTCTTCGGCCATCATCACGCCACCAAATACAAAGCCTTGGGCCAAGCGGGAAAAGGCGGTGCCGATGTCCGCTTGTTCGCCATCGCCGATCCCAGCGCTGAGATGCGCGCCAAGGCCAAGGCGCATCATGGCTGCGCCGTGGTGGCAGACTGGCGCGAATTGCTGGGCAAAGTGGATCTGGTCAGCGTCTGCTCGCCCGCTGTCACCCATGCCGAGGTCGTGCGCGGCTTTCTGCAGGCCGGCACCCATGTCCTGGTGGAAAAGCCCATCGCCACCACCATGGAAGAAGCCAATGACCTGGTGGAATTGTCGCGTTCGGTGGGCAGGGTCCTGTCCGTCGGCCATCAGGAACGTTTTGTTTTCGCCCGCACCGGACTGCTCGATCTCGCGGAAACGCCGCTGGAGATCACCTGCTGGCGCCAAGGTCCCTGGACCGGCCGCGGCGACGATGTCTCGGTGGTGCTGGATTTGATGATTCACGATCTGGATCTGGTGCATACCTTGGTCCCCGGTGCGGTGGCGGATGTGCGCGCCGAAGGCCTGATTGAGTATGGCCCCCATGCCGACGAAGTTTTCGCGTTGCTGCGGTTTGCAGGCGGCACCATCGCCAAGCTGGAAACCAGCCGCGTCGCCACCGAGCGCAAGCGGGGCCTGCGCGCCGTCTATGCCGACGGCGTGGTGGAAATCGACTTCCTCGCCCGCACCGTCAAGAACACCACGCCGCGTCCCTTGGGGGCGTTGGAACTTGGCGATCCTTTGGGGGAATCCGTGGCCGGCTTCATCGCCGCCGCCAAGTCCGGCGCGGATGCGCTGGTAACCCCGGAACAAGCGGCGCAGGCCCTGGCCACCGCGCTGTGGATCGAGGAAGCCTCAGGCGTGGCCGTACCCCTGCGGACGCAAGCCCGCATTGCGGCAGGCCGCCGCTAGTACCTTTCCCATACAGCCTGTAGAAAACGGTCATGCTTGATCGTTATCGCATCGCTTTGGCGCAGTTGAATCCGGTGATGGGCGACATCGCCGGCAATCTGGCGCGCGCCCGCGCCGCGCGGGGCCAGGCCGCCGGCGCGGACATCATCCTGTTTTCGGAGCTGTTTATTGTCGGCTATTCACCGGAAGATCTGGTGCTGAAACCGGCGTTGCAAGAAGACGCCCGTGCCGCGGTGGAAGAATTAGCGCGCGACACCCAAGATGGCGGTCCCGCCATTTTGATGGGTGCGCCCTGGGTGGAGGACGGCAAGCTCTACAATGCCATGCTGCTGCTGGATGGCGGCAAGGTCGCGGACAAAAGTTTCAAGGCCGATTTGCCGAACTATGGCGTGTTTGACGAAAAGCGCGTCTTTGCCGCCGGTCCCGCGCCGCGGCCTTTGCGCGTGCGCGGTGTGCCACTGGGCGTTCCCATCTGCGAGGATATCTGGAAGCAGGAGGTTTGCGCCGCGTTGGCCACAAGCGGCGCCGAAATTCTCTGTGTGCCCAATGGTTCGCCCTTTGAAGCGGGCAAGGAAGATGTGCGGCTGGCCTTGGCGGCAAGCCGGGTGAAGGAAACCGGATTGCCGCTGATATACCTCAACCAATTGGGGGGCCAGGATGAGGTGGTCTATGACGGCGCGTCTTTTGTTCTGAACGCCGACGGCCGCATCGTGCTGGCGCTGCCCGGCTGGGAAGAACGCGTGACGTTGAGCGAATGGCAGCGTGGCGCGGACGGCAAATGGGCTTGCGCGGCGGGCGATATCTTCATCGCCGAGGATCGTTCCTCCCAGGTCTATCACGCCATGATGCTGGCGCTGCGCGACTATGTGAACAAGAACCGCTTTCCCGGCGTGGTGCTGGGGCTTTCGGGCGGCATCGATTCGGCTTTGTCGGCGGCGGTGGCGGTGGATGCCTTGGGCGCGAGCCGGGTGCGCTGTGTGATGCTGCCTTCGCGTTATACCAGCCGCGAAAGCCTGGACGACGCCGATGCCTGCGCGCGCCTGTTGGGCGTGGCGTATGAAACCATCGAGATCGAACGCGCGGTAGCGGCGATGGGCGAGACCCTGTCGCCCGCTTTCGCCGGAACCCAGACGGGCACAGCGGAAGAAAATATCCAGTCGCGCTTGCGCGGGGTGATCCTGATGGCGATCTCCAACAAGTTCGGTCCCATGGTGCTGACCACCGGCAACAAGAGCGAGATGAGCGTGGGCTATGCCACCCTCTATGGCGATATGTGCGGCGGCTATAATGTGCTCAAAGACATCTACAAGACCGAAGTGTTCCGCCTGTCGCATTGGCGCAATGCCCATTCCCCGGCAGGCGCGTTGGGGCCACAGGGGCGCGTGATTCCCGAACGCATCATCGAAAAGCCGCCCACCGCCGAATTGCGTGCTAACCAGACCGATCAGGATACCTTGCCGCCTTACGATATTCTGGACGGCATTTTGGAATGTCTGGTGGAACAGGAATGCAGTTTTCAGGATACGGTGGCGCGCGGGTTCGATCCGGCAACCGTCAGGCAGGTGGAGCATCTGTTGTATATTTCCGAATATAAGCGCCGCCAGGCGCCGCCCGGCGTCAAGATCAGCAGCCGCAATTTCGGCCGCGACCGGCGCTATCCCATCACCAATGCGTTTCGGGACGCGCGCTGATGTCCATCACCGTTCGTTTCGCGCCATCACCGACAGGTCTGCTGCATGTCGGCAATGCCCGCACCGCGCTTTTGAACTGGCTGTTCGCCAAGAAGCTGGGCGGCAAATTCCTGCTGCGCATCGACGATACCGATGCGGCGCGTTCCACCAAGACCTTTGAAGAAGCGATTTACCGCGACTTGGGCTGGCTGGGACTGACGCATGATGGCACCGACCGCCAGATCAACCGGCTGGTGATCTACAGCGCGGCCTTTTACAAGCTACAGGCAGCGGGGCGCATCTATCCCTGTTATGAAACAGAAGCCGAACTTGAGAGGCAACGTTCCCTGCAAGCGGCGCGCAAGCTGCCGCCGGTTTACAATCGCGCTTCGCTGGAACCGGCCAACAAGGCCAAGTGGGAAGGTGAAGGCCGCAAGCCGCATTGGCGGTTTTTATTGTCGCGCAAAAAAGTAAGCTGGACCGATCTGGTGCGCGGCCCGGTGGAGATCGACACCGCCACCATGTCAGACCCGGTTTTGGTGCGTGAGGACGGCGCCTTTCTTTATACGCTGCCGTCGGTGGCCGACGATATCGATATGGCGATCAGTCATGTGGTGCGGGGCGAAGATCATGTCACCAACACCGCCGCCCAGATTGAAATCTTTGAAGCCTTGGGCGGGCCCGTTCCCAAGTTCGCGCATTTCCCGCTTCTGGTGGGCGCCAGCGGCGAGGCACTGAGCAAGCGGCTGGGCTCGCTGTCGCTGGAGCAGTTGCGCGGCGAGGGCATGGAGCCGCTGGCGGTGGCGTCTTATCTGGCCAAGATCGGCACGTCCGATCCCGTCGAACCGCGCCTGTCGCTGGGCGAGCTGGCGCAGGAATTCGATTTCGCCAAGATCGGCCGCGCGCCCGCCCATTTCGTGCCGGAGGAGTTGAGCGCGCTCAACGCCAGGCTGTTGCACATCACGCCTTACAGCGCGGTGGCGCAGCAGGTACCGCAGGGCGAAGCTTTCTGGGACGCGATCAAGCCCAATCTCACCAAATTGTCCGATGTCGGCGAGATGGCCCGTCTGGTCAGCGGGCCGGTGGTGCCGGTGATCGAGGATGCCGGATGGGCGGCCAAGGCGGCGGACCTGTTGCCGCCCGAGCCCTGGGATGAGGCGACCTGGGGGCTGTGGACCAAGGCGGTGTCCGCCGAAACCGGGGCCAAGGGCAGGGGGCTGTTTCACCCTTTAAGATTGGCGTTAACCGGCCTGGAGCATGGACCCGAACTCAAAAAACTGTTACCCCTGATCGGGCGCGAGCGGTCCCTCGCGCGCCTGGAAGGAAGAACCGCGTGACGGCTTTGTGCCCCTTTAGGGGTTTCGTCATTATCCGGATTTCTATTTGCAGCTAGCGCTGCAAACCCCCTTCTGCTCGCCCAAAATTTGCTAGTTTCCTTCACCGCTTCGCCGGACCCCTTATGACTCTGCGCCTTTTCAATACCCTGACCAAGACCAAGGATGTCTTCGCGCCGCTCGATGCCAAGAATGTGCGGATGTATGTCTGCGGCCCTACGGTTTACGACTTCGCCCATATCGGCAATGCGCGCCCCGTCATCGTGTTCGATGTGCTGTTCCGGCTGCTGCGGCATGTCTATGGCGATGCCCATGTCACCTATGTCCGCAACATCACCGACGTGGACGACAAGATCAATGCGCGCGCCGCCGAACGCGGCATCTCCATCCGCGAACTGACCGAGGAGACCGCGCGCATCTATGACGAGGATGTCGCCGCGCTGGGCAACCTGCCGCCCAGCGTCTGCCCGCGCGCCACCGAGCATATCCCCCAGATGATCCGCATCATCGAGCAGTTGATCGCCGCCGGCCATGCCTATGCGGCGGATGGCCATGTCTTGTTCGATGTCTCGTCCAAGGCCGATTACGGCAAGCTGTCGCGCCGTTCGCTGGACGAGATGCTCGCGGGCGCGCGGGTGGAAGTGGCGCCTTACAAAAAGAACGCCATGGACTTTGTGCTGTGGAAGCCGTCTTCTGATTCAGAGGGGGGCACCGCGCTACCGGGCTGGGACTCGCCCTGGGGGCGTGGGCGTCCGGGCTGGCATATCGAATGTTCGGCCATGGCGGGCGAGTATCTGGGCGAGACGTTCGATATTCATGGCGGGGGCATCGATCTGCAATTTCCCCACCATGAAAACGAAATCGCCCAGAGCGAGGGCGCGCATCACGGCCACGGCCTCGCGAATGTGTGGATGCACAACGGCTTCCTGCAGGTGGAAGGCGAGAAAATGTCCAAGAGCCTTGGAAATTTTTTTACTATCCGCGATCTTCTGGCCGACTGGCCGGGCGAGGTGTTGCGCTTCAACATGCTGCGCACCCACTATCGCCAACCGATAGACTTCACCGTCGCCGGTTTGAAGGAAAGCTGGAAAATGCTGGAACGCTGGTATGAGGTGACCGAGCCACTGGCCAATCCCGCGCCCGATGCCGCTTTTTTTGAGGCGCTGGCGGACGATCTCAACACGCCGGCCGCGATTGCTTCGCTGCATCAAGCGGACGAGATGGCGCTGGCCGGTGGGCTGGGCTTTCTGGGTTTCTCCAATGTGCAGGTGAAAATCGCCAGCAAGGCCGCGGTGGATACGGTGGCCATCGCCGGTGCCATCGCAGCGCGCAATGCTGCTCGCAAGAACAAGAATTTCAAGGAGTCCGACCGCATCCGCGACGATCTGCTGGCCAAGGGTATTGTGCTGAAGGATGGCCCCGGCGGCACGACGTGGGAGGTCAAAAGATGAGCAAGGAACGCCTGTTCATCTTCGACACCACTTTGCGCGATGGCGCGCAAACCCAGGGCGTGGATTTTTCCGTCGAGGACAAGCGCCAGATCGCCCTCGCCCTGGACAGTCTTGGCGTGGATTACATCGAGGGCGGCTGGCCGGGCGCCAACCCCACCGACACCGCTTTCTTCGCCGAACGGCCGCCGCTGAAACACGCCCGCTTCACCGCCTTCGGCATGACCAAGCGCGCTGGGCGCAGCGCCGCCAACGATCCGTCACTGGCGCCGGTGCTGGATGCGAATGCCGATGCCGTCTGCCTGGTGGGCAAGACTAGCGCCTATCAGGTGCGGGTAGCGCTGGAGATCAGCGGGGAAGAAAATCTCGACAATATCGCCCGCTCGATGGAAGCCATAACGGCGAAGAAACGCGAACCGCTGTTCGATGCCGAACATTTCTTCGACGGTTACAAAGAAGATTCCGATTACGCGCTGGCCTGCATCCGCGCCGCGCATGACGCGGGCGCCAAATGGATCGTATTGTGCGATACCAATGGCGGCAGCATGCCGGAGGAAGTCTTTTCCATTGTCAGCGCGGTGAAGGCCGCGCTGCCGGACGCGGCTTTGGGCATCCATGCCCATAACGACACCGAACAGGCGGTGGCGGTCAGCTTGGCGGCGGTGCGCGCCGGGGTCCGCCAGATCCAAGGCACGCTGAACGGGCTGGGCGAGCGCTGCGGCAATGCCAATCTCTGTTCGCTGTTACCCAATCTGCTGTTGAAGGAACCTTTCGCGTCCGCCTTCGAAACCGGTGTGTCCAAGGACAATCTCGTCCAACTCACCCATGTCTCGCGGCTGCTGGACGAAATTCTCAACCGCGCGCCCAATCGCTATGCCGCCTATGTCGGCTCCTCCGCCTTCACGCACAAGGGCGGTTTGCATGTCTCGGCGGTGGCCAAGGATCCCCGGACTTACGAGCATGTGCCGCCGGAATCGGTGGGCAACAAGCGCGCCATGCCGGTTTCGGCGCAGTCGGGGCGCGCCAATGTGGCGCTCAACCTGGCGCAAGACGGCAGCAAGCCCGATCTGGCGCGCCTGTTGCAAGACGTCAAGCGCCGTGAATTTGAAGGCTATAGCTATGACGATGCGGCGGCGTCCTTCGAACTTCTGGCGCTGCGGCAGGAAAAAAAGCTGCCGCGCTATTTCACGGTGGAACAGTTCAGCGTCACGGTGGAAAGCCTGCGCGACGAGTCCGATCGGCTGACATCCGCCTCCAAGGCGGTGGTGGAGCTGGTGGTGGCCGGGGAAAAAATCCGCAATATGGGAACCGGCAACGGTCCGGTGAATGCGCTGGACGCGGCGCTGCGCAAGGACTTGGGCAAATATTCGCCCTTCCTGGCCGATCTCAGATTGGTGGATTATAAGGTGCGCATTCTCACCAGCGGCACGGAGGCCGTCACCCGTGTCACGGTGGAAAGCGCCGACGGCAAGGGCCATCGCTGGTCCACCGTGGGCGTGTCGGAAAATATCGTGGATGCGTCCTTCGAGGCGCTCACCGATTCCATCATATACAAATTGTACCGCGATAAAGCGGCGGTTTAAGCGCGGGGCGGCGCATTAAGCGCGCCCTCCAAAATCTCCAGCGCCGCTTGTGGCCCATCGGCCAGGTAATAGAGCTTGAGGATCGTGTGTTTGGCGAAACCTTTTTCCACTATGGCGTGCAGCATGGCGTCCAGGGCGTCGAAATAACCGTTTACATTGACGACGATGATGGGTTTGGCATGCACGCCCAGTTGCGCCTCGACCGCCACTTCGAAAAATTCATCGAAGGTGCCAAGGCCGCCGGGCAGCACGATGAAGGCATCCGACATCTGCAACATCAGGGCTTTGCGCTCCTGCATGTGCGGGGTGACGATCAGTTTTTCCTGGGATGAAACTTCCGGCTCCAGCGCCTGCAGGAAACCGGGCATGATACCTTGGATTTTCTGGCCGCCCTCCAGCACCGCCCTGGCGACGGTGCCCATCAGCCCCAGCCCGCCGCCGCCGAAAACCAGGGAATAGCCCATTTGGGCGATGCCATCGCCGATGGTTTGCGCCGCCTCGCGGAACGCGGAATCGTTGCCGAAAGAGGAACCGCAGAAAACACAGATCGCGGGAATCTTCTTGACGTCCTTTGGGATATCGGACTTGTCCATGCTGCCAACAGGGTTGCGCGAACGCGCGCACCTTCTTAAATCATGGTCTTCCTAAACGGGTTCGTCCCCCGCGCCAATGGAGAAAAAATGCCGCGCTGGCTGTTGATTTTGGGAGCCGTGGCCCTGATCGCGCTGATTGCGGGATTTGTCACATTCGGCGGCGGGGATATGGGCCGATGATGCCGCATCCCGTGGAAGAGGGCAGCGGCGCGCCGTCCTTTAAACCTTTGTGGCGGTTGATGCCCTATCTGTGGCCCAAAGGCCGCCCCGATCTGAAGGCGCGGGTTCTGGTTTGCGTCATCTTTCTGATCCTGGCCACGGGATTTACCAGTGTCTCGCCCCTGATTTATGGCTGGACGGTGGATCAGTTGCGCCCGACGCCCGCCAACATCGCGCTGGGCACGGTGATGGCCCTGATCGCCGCTTACATGACCTCGCGCGTCCTGTTGCAGGCTTTCGCACAACTGCGCGATGGCGTTTTCGCAAAAGTGCAATACCACGCCATGCGCGAAGTGGCGGTGGAAACCTTCGCCCATGTCCATACCCTGTCGATGCGCTTTCACCTGGAGCGCAAGACCGGCGGACTTTCGCGGGTGATCGAACGCGGCACCAAGGGCATCGACACTTTGTTGTCCTTCGCGCTGTTTTCGATCTTTCCCACCATCCTGCTGATGCTGTTCTACAGCATCATTCTTTGGGTGGAACTGAATGTCTGGGTGGCCTTGTCCACCGTCGTGATGGTGGTGGCTTATACATGGTTCACCTTTTGGATCACTCGCTGGCGTATCCAGTTCCGCCGCGAGATGAACCAGAGCGACACCGACGCCAACACCAAGGCGGTGGACAGTCTGCTGAATTTCGAGACGGTCAAGTATTTCAACAATGAAAGGCACGAAACGCGCCGTTTCGATGTTTCGATGGAGAAATATGCCGGGGCCTCCATCCAGTCGCAGGTCTCGCTC
This sequence comes from Rhizomicrobium sp., assembly GCA_035275465.1. GTDB lineage: Bacteria > Pseudomonadota > Alphaproteobacteria > Micropepsales > Micropepsaceae > Rhizomicrobium. Next base: position 100,244 of record DATEMS010000044.1, read on the forward strand.
TCCATCCTCAATACCGGCCAGGCCACCATCATGGCGCTGGGACTGGGGGCGGTGATGGGGCTAACCGCCTGGGGCATCGCGCACGGACAATTTTCCATCGGCCTGTTCGTGGCCGGCAACGCCATCTTGATCCAGCTCTACCAACCGCTGAATCTGTTGGGCACGGTCTATCGCGAGATCACCCAAGGGTTGGTGGACATGGAGGCCATGTTCCGCCTGCTCCACCAGCCCCGGGAGGTGCAGGACAGACCGGATGCCAAGCCGCTGATCGTGTCGGGCGGCGAAATCCGCTTCCAGGATGTGGTGTTCGCCTATGATGCGGAACGGGTGGTGCTCAAGGGCATCAGCTTCACCGTGCCCGCCGGCAAGACCGTGGCGATCGTAGGGCCATCGGGAGCCGGCAAGTCCACCATCAGCCGCATTCTCTACCGCTTCTATGACATCAAAAGCGGGCGGGTGACGATTGACGGGCAGGACATCCGCGCCGTGACCCAGGAATCGCTGCGCGGCATCATCGGCATCGTGCCGCAAGATACGGTGCTGTTCAACGATACGGTCAAGTACAACATCGCCTATGGCCGTATCGGCGCCAATGAATCCGACATCAAGGCGGCGGCGCGCCTGGCGCAAATCGACAAGTTCATCACCCTGTTGCCGATGGGCTATGATTCCATGGTGGGCGAACGCGGCTTGAAATTGTCCGGCGGCGAGAAGCAGCGTGTCGCCATCGCGCGCACCATTCTGAAGAATCCGCCCATTCTTTTGTTGGATGAGGCGACCAGCGCGCTGGATACCGGCACCGAACGGGAAATCCAAAGCGCGCTGAATGAAGTATCGCGCAATCGCACCTCGCTGGTGATCGCGCATCGTTTGTCCACCGTGGTGGATGCCGATGAGATATTGGTTTTGGATCACGGCCAGATTGTCGAGCGCGGCCGCCATTCCCAGCTTCTGGCCCAGAACGGCCATTATGCGTCCATGTGGAACAAGCAACGCGAAGCCGCCGCCGCGCGCGAGAAGTTGAAGGAAGTGGAAAACGACCCCGACGTGGCGCCTAGCGTGGCGAAAGCGTCACCCGTCTAGTCTAGCGCGCAGGATTTTGGTTCCTGGCCAGGAGCGAGGAGCGATGTGGGCAAATAGCCCATGAGCGACGAGCGACGCCGCCAGGGAGCAAAAGCCAAGCGCGTCAGATAATCTCGACCCGATCCACTTCAACGCCCTTGTTGCCTTGGCGGGTGGAATAACGAATGCGTTGATCGGGCTCCACCGCCTGCACCCCCGAGCGCCGAAGCGCGCTGGCATGCAGATAGATGTCGCCGCTGCCGCTGTCCGGCATCACAAAACCGAAGCCCTTTTGGTCGTTGAAGAACTTGACCTTGCCTTCGACCATCGGGCCGGAGGGGCCGCTGTCGCGGTGATGGCCGCCGCCGCCGAAACGATCGCCGCCTCCGAAGCGGTCGCCCCCGCCGAACCGGTCGCCGCCGCCGCCGAAATCACGCCGCGGTCCTCTGGCAGGCGCTTCGGCCGTCGAGGTATCGACGCTGTGAACGCTGACCACCTGCAAGCCGCGCGCGCTGTCGGCCAGATCGCATACAATCGACGTGCCCGGGGGCACGTCGCTATGCCCGGTCGCCTGCAGCGCGGATGCGTGACAGAAGGCGTCGCCGCCATTGTCCAGAGTGATGAAACCGTAGCCTTTGGTGGCGTTAAACCACTTCACCTTGCCCTTCGCAGAGGCCTGCGAAATAGGCTTGTCATTGCCGTATGCCATTGTGACCGACGAAATGCCCCATGCCGGCTTGACACCCCAAGTGGCCCTCGTCCCGGCTATGCGAGGGCAACTGCGACATGATGACTACAGAAACCCCTGTCCCGCAACGGGGTTTACGGCAGAAATGTCAGGCTTGCCGTGCTGCATCGCAGCAAAAACAGGTTGACTTCCTCCGCAAATACCGGGATAAGCCCGCATCCGTTGCGATCGCACAAGGCGCTTTTTGGTTTGAAACCATGCGCTGTCACCGCCGGATCTTAGTTTTGACCTCCGTTCCCTCCAGAGTGCGTGGAAGACGGCAACAGCCGTAAATCCGCGCCCTTTGGCGCGTCCCACGGTTTTTAAGGACTTTTGTGACCGACGTTACTTTTGAATCGCTTGGCGTTGCCGAGCCGATCCTCCGCGCCCTTTCCGCGGAAAATTACACCACCCCCACGCCCATCCAGACCCGCGCCATTCCGGCGTTGCTGTTGGGCCGCGACCTGCTGGGCATCGCCCAAACCGGTACCGGCAAGACGGCGGCTTTCGGCATACCCTTGCTGCAAAAACTCTCTATTGGCCATGTCCCGCCGCAAGCCCGCCAGGCCAAGGCGCTGATCCTAGCGCCCACCCGCGAGCTGGCGGTGCAGATCGAGGAATCGCTGCGCACCTATGGCCGCTTCCTGAACCTGAAAATGACTGTGATCCTGGGCGGGGTGAACCAGAACACCCAGGTCCGCAACATGTCCAAGGGCGTGGACATCCTGGTGGCGACACCCGGCCGCCTGCTGGACCTGGTGCAGCAGAAACATATCAACCTTGGCGCCGTGACGACTTTCATCGTCGATGAAGCCGACCGCATGCTGGACATGGGCTTCATTCGCGATGTGAGGAAGCTGGTGGCGATGCTGCCGCGCGAGCGCCAGTCCATGCTGTTCTCCGCCACCATGCCGGACGACATCGTCAAGCTAACGCATGACATGCTGCGTCAGCCCGAGCGGATCGAAGTCGCGCCCCAGGGCAAGACCGCGGACCGCATTGAGCAGAAATTGTATTTCGTGCCCATGCCGCAGAAACGCCAATTGCTCAGCGAATTGCTGAAGGATGCGGCGATGAACCGGGTGATCGTGTTCACCCGCACCAAGCATGGCGCCAACCGTGTCGCCGAACATCTGTCGCGCACCGGCGTGGCGGCGGAAGCCATTCACGGCAACAAGTCCCAGAATGCCCGCCAGCGGGCGCTCGATCTGTTCCGCAGCGGCAAGGCGCGGGTTCTGGTGGCAACCGATATTGCCGCCCGCGGCATCGACATTGACGATATCAGTCATGTGGTGAATTTCGAGCTGCCCAACGAGCCGGAAAGCTATGTGCACCGTATCGGCCGCACCGCGCGGGCCGGCGGCCAGGGCATTGCGATTTCCTTCTGCGATGCCACCGAGCGCGGCTATCTGCGCGATATCGAACGCATCATCCGCATGAAGATCGAGCCGGTGGCGCATGATCTGCCGGAATTGACCGAAGAACAGCGCAAGCAACAGGAAGAGCCGCGCCGTCCCCACGGTCACTCCAAGAATCACAGAGGGCATGGCCACAAGCCCGGCGGTCAGCGTCCAGGCGGCCAGCGTGATGGCGGACAAGCCCATGGCGATCCGCACGCGCCCAAGAAGCGCAACGGCTCGCGTCCGCATTGGCATCGCGGTAAAGATAGTTCGGCGCGGCGCGCCGGAGGCGCGTGAGCAGGTCCGGTGAGGGTAAGGCGCGACCGGCATAGCCGGGCAAATCGGTGTCGCACTACGCTGGCGCTAGCGACGGAGCGATTTGAGCGACGAACGCCGCGAGCTTGAGCGAGCGGCCGGGGAGTTGGTCCGTTGTTTCAAATCTTTGTTGATGGCGACGCCTGTCCGGTCAAGGCGGAAGTCGAAAAGGTAGCAGCAAGGCACAACCTCGCAGTCACCATCGTCAGCAATGGGGGCTTGCGTCCCTCGGCCAACCCGCTTCTGCGCCATGTCATTGTGGCGGAAGGGGCGGATGCGGCGGACAATTGGATTGTGGATGCCATCGCCGGCGGCGATATCTGCATCACCGCCGATATCCCCTTGGCGGCGCGCTGCCTGGACAAGGGCGCAGCCGTGCTGGCGCCCAACGGCAAGCCTTTCACCCAGGACAGTATCGGCATGGCCCTGGGAATGCGGGACCTCAGCCGGCACTTGCGCGAATTGACGCCGGGCGGCCAGACCCATCATGCCGGTTTCAGCAAACAGGACCGTTCCCGCTTCCTGGGCGCGCTGGAAAATTGCATAACCGCGTTGAAACGCGCGCCGCGGGCCAAAGCAAACGATGGGCCTGTCGGCATCGCAGCAGCGCGTTATACTAAGGAATGACCGACAGCTTTCGTCTGCCAATTGCCGGGACGCTCGAAAATCACTATGCGCGGTTGCCGGAAGATTTTTACACCAAAATGCCGGCGGAGAAGGTTGGCGACAGCCCGCGCCTGATCCACGCCAACGCGTCCGCCGCCGCCTTGCTGGATCTGAACCCCGCGATTTTCGACGATCCGCGCTTTGCCGAAGTGATGGGCGGACATCGCCCGCTGGAGGGTTTTTCGCCGCTGGCGATGGTCTATTCCGGACACCAATTCGGGGTCTGGGCCGGGCAATTGGGCGACGGACGCGCCTTGCTGATCGGGCAGGTCCGCAACGCGAAGGGCCAATTGTGGGACATCCAGCTCAAGGGCGCCGGCAAAACGCCTTATTCACGTTTCGGCGACGGCCGCGCGGTGATGCGTTCCACCATTCGCGAATATCTCTGCAGCGAGGCGATGGCGGCGTTGGGCATTGCGACCAGCCGCGCGTTGGCGATTGTGGCGACCGGCGAAACGGTGCTGCGGGAAACCCGTGAGCCGGGCGCGGTGCTGACGCGCCTGGCGCAGAGCCATGTGCGTTTCGGCCATTTCGAGCATTTCTTTCATCGTGGCGAACAGGACCAGGTCCGCATCCTGGCCGATCATGTTATCGCGGAACATTTCCCCGATTTGGCGGGCGATCATGCCGCCTGGTACGGCGAAGTCGTCAGGCGCACGGCCGTTATGGTGGCGCAGTGGCAGGCGGTGGGCTTTGCCCACGGCGTGATGAACACCGACAATATGTCCATCTTGGGCCTGACGCTGGACTATGGCCCTTACGGCTTCATGGATGCCTATGATCCGCAGTTCATCTGCAATCACACCGATGAGCAGGGGCGCTACAGTTTCATTAATCAGCCGGTGATCGCGCACTGGAACCTGCGCGCCCTGGCGCTGGCGCTGTCCGGCCTGATTCCCACCGGCACGCTGGTCGAAAAACTGGCGAGTTTCGAGCAGCATTTCGGCGGGACGTATCACGCCTTGATGCGTGCCAAGCTGGGCCTGACGCGCGAGATAGAAGGTGACAATCAACTGATCGGCGGGTTGCTGGCGTTGATGGCAAAAACCCGCGCCGACTATACTTTGTCCTTCCGCAACCTGACTGGAGAGGATGCCGGCTGGCTGGCGCTGTTCGGGAAAGACAATGCCGAAGCGCAAGCCTGGCTGTCGCGCTATCGTGTCCGTACGCAAAGCGAAGACCTGTCGGGACTGGATCGGGTCAATCCCAAATTCGTCTTGCGCAACTGGGTGGCGGAAACCGCCATCCGCGCAGTGGAAGACAGAAATGACATCGCCACTCTGGACCGCATCTTCCGAATTCTGCAGGCGCCGTTTGAAAGTCATGACGGCGGCGATGCCTTCGCCGCGCCGCCGTCGCCGGAATTGTGCGATCTGGAAGTGAGTTGTTCGTCCTGAACCTTTTCCTCTTGGCGTCATTCCCACTGAGGGATTGTCAGTTTCTGGTGGGGCGTGTCGCATCTCACGCGCAATTTCTTGCGCATCTGCAATTATCCGATCTCTGTGCTAGGTTGCTGATTACGAGGGCCGGTATGAAATATTTTCCGCTGATCTGGGGAGGTTTGATGCGCAAGAAATTGCGCAGTCTACTGACGCTGCTGTCGATCGCGGTCGCTTTTCTGCTATTCGGTTTGTTACAGGGCGTGAATTCCGCATTCAGCAATAGCGTGGAAGGCGCGCACCTGGACCGGCTGGTTGTGCAAGGGAAAATCAGCCTTACCGAGCAATTGCCTCTCGTCTATCACGATCGCATCGCGCGCGTGCCTGGTGTGATCGGCGTCACCTTCGCCACCTGGTTTGGCGGCTATTATCGGGATACGAAGAACAAGGTTTTCACCTATCCCATAGAGGTATCGACCTATTTCAAGGTGTTTCCGGACGTCGAACTTCCGGCGGAGCAATTGGCGGCGCTGAGCCGAATCCGCACCGGCGCCGTCATCGGTCGCGCGTTGGCTGAGCAATATGGCTGGAAAATCGGCGACACCATTCCCATCAAATCGGCGCTCTGGACCAAAAAGGACGGCACTTATGATTGGCGGCTTTCGATCGTAGGCATTTTCCGGGTGCCGGACGATGCGGGGCAGGAACAGCGCATTCTTCTGAACAATGATTACTTCGACGAAGGCCGCGCCATGGCGAAAGGTACGGTCGGCTGGTATCACGTGCGGATCGATTCCCCCGCACACGCTACGGCGATCGCGCAATCCATCGATCAGCTGTTCGCCAACTCCGATCATGAAACCAAGACCGTCAGCGAAAAGGAATTTATCCAATCCTTCCTCCGCCAGATCGCCGACGTCAATTTCATTGTCAGTACCATTATCGGCGCGGTGTTCTTCACCCTTCTCTTCCTAACCGGCAATACGATGATGCAGTCGGTGCGGGAGCGCATTCCCGAATTCGCCACGTTGAAAGCTATCGGCTATTCCGGCGGCGCCATCCTTTCTATGGTGGTCGCAGAAGGACTTATTCTGGCGCTGATTGCCGCAATGTTGGGGCTTGCGGCATCGGCCGCCGCCTTTCCGGCTCTGAAAATGGTGCTGGGTGTGGCCACACTGCCTCCTTCCGTCATCGGCCTCGGGCTCTTTTACGCTGTTCTGCTAGCTTTGGTTACCGGGTTTTTGCCCGGCTTGCGGGTCCTGCGGCTCAATATCATCGAGGGACTGGCAAGGCGCTGAACATGCTTGAACAGATCGTCGCCGTCACCGTGATGAATTTGAAAACCCTGCACACAAGGGCCTGGAGTTCACTGGTCATCATCATGGGCGTTGCCGGCGTTGTCGGGGTGCTGGTATCGGTGCTTGCCATGGCGACCGGACTTATCGCGTCGATGGATCATGCCGGCCGGGCGGATCGCGTCATCATATTGCGCGGCGGTTCGGACACCGAAACGTCGAGCCTGCTATCACGCGCCGCGGTGGTGACCATCCTCGATGCGCCGGGCGTGCATCGCGATGGGGCGGGCAAAATCATCGGCTCCGCGGAATCCGTCACCGTACTCGCCCGTCCCATGCGCAAGGGCAGAACGGATGCCAATGTCACGCTGCGGGGTATCGGAGACCAGGGGCTGGCATTGCGGCCGGAAATTCGCCTTGCCGAAGGACGTTGGTTCAAGCCCGGCCTGCATGAACTGGTCGTTGGGCGGGCGGCGCAGAAACAGTTTTTGGGCCTTGAGATCGGGGACCATGTTTCTCTCAGCGGTTCGCAGTGGCGGATCGTCGGCGTCTTCACCAGCGACGGCGATACCCATGAATCCGAAGTTTTGACGGACGCAGTTACGGTGCTCAGTGCGCTGCGTCGCACCATGTTTCAAAGCGTAACCGTTCTTCTGGATTCGCCGGATGCCTTTGCGGCCTTCAAGCGGGCGCTGACCACCAATCCCCAACTGTCAGTCGAGGCTCGCCGCGAACCGGAATATTTCGCCAAAACATCCAGTAACCTCACCACGATAACGCATTTTGTCGCTTATGTGGTGGGAAGCATCATGGCGGTCGGCGCCGTCTTCGGTGCGCTGAATACGATGTATTCCGCCGTCAGCGCGCGTTCTGTCGAGATCGCGACTTTGCGGGCCATCGGCTTCGGCGGGCTTCCCGTTGTGGTCTCGGTGCTGGTTGAAGCTTCGTTGTTGTCTCTGTTAGGGGGCGTTTTGGGGGCGGGGCTGGCCTGGATATTCTTCGACGGAAACGGCGTCAGCGCGCTGGGCGCGGGCTTTACGCAGCTTGTTTTTCATCTCGCCGTCACGCCAGCCCTTATGGTTCAAGGCGTTGTCTGGGCTGTCCTGATCGGGCTGTTTGGGGGCCTGTTACCGGCGCTACGGGCCGCACGTCTTCCCATCATAGATGTCCTGCGAAGCATTTGAGGCCATCACCACGACCCGTTCTGCATTCCCGATTTCAGTCGCGCTCTGAAGCGGCGTTTCCATTGCAAAATAACACCCAATTTCTTGGTGGGCGAGCAACGCCGAGGGCGATGGGAAAGTGGGTTACCAGTTCGTCGAGATGTATTTGATCTCGCAAAACTCGATCAAGCCATGGTGCGAGCCTTCGCGGCCCAGGCCCGATTGCTTGACGCCGCCGAACGGTGCCGCCGGGTCCGACATCAGGCCGCGATTGAGCCCCAGCATGCCGGCCTCGATCTTCTCGCAGATCTGAAGGCCGCGCTTGAGGTCCTGGGTATAGACATAGGCCGCCAGGCCATATTCGGTGTCATTGGCTTTGCGGATCGCTTCGGCCTCGTCGTCGAAGGATTGCAGCGACACGACGGGTCCGAAAATCTCTTCCCGCATCATGTCGGCATTGTCCGGTACATCCGCCAAAACCGTCGGCGGATAATAATAGCCCGGCCGGTTGAGGCGCTGGCCGCCCAAGAGCAGCTTGGCGCCCTTGGCCACCGCGTCGTCCACCAACTCGGCGATCTTGGCGACGGACTTTTCGTTCACCATCGGACCAAGGGTGGAGTCCGGATCGGTCGCCTCACCCAATTTGATCGCCGACATGCGCGCAACCATGCCGTCGGTGAAGGGCTGGTAGATATCCTTATGGACATAGAAGCGGTTGGCGGCGGTACAGGCCTCGCCGCTGTTGCGCATCTTGGCCAGCATGGCGCCGTCCAGCGCGTCGCCCAGGCTGGCATCCTTACAGACGATGAAGGGGGCATTGCCGCCCAGCTCCATGGCGCAGGAAATCACCTGGTCGGCGGCTTCGTGCAGCAGGGCGCGGCCCACTTGGGTCGAGCCGGTGAAGGAGACTTTGCGCACCCTGGGATCGTGTAGCACCGCCTTGGACAAGACACTGGCCTTGGAGGTGGTGACCACATTCACCACACCCGCCGGCACGCCGCAGTCGTGCATGATCTGGGCAACCGCGAAGGCGGTGAGCGGGGTCTCGGTGGCGGGCTTCAAGAGCACGGTGCAGCCGGCCGCCAGCGCGGGCGCGATCTTGCGGGTGGCCATCGCCGCCGGATAGTTCCAGGGCGTGACCAGCAAGGCGATACCGATGGGCTGGTATTGCACCACAATGCGCGCGCCGCTGGCGGGCGCCATGGCGACTTCGCCCAGCACATGGCAGGTTTCCTCGGCATACCAGCGGTAGAATTCGGCGGCATAGAGCACTTCGCTGCGCGCGTCGGGCAGCGCCTTGCCGTTCTCCAGACTGATCAGATAGGCCAGCCATTCGATATTCTCGACGATCTTCTCATAGCATTTGCGCAGGATCTCGGCGCGCTGACGCGGCGTGGTCGCCGCCCAGCCGGCGGCGGCCTTGTCAGCGGCGTCCACCGCGGCCAGGGCATCATTGGCATCGCCGTCGGCGACATCGGTGATCTTTTTTCCGGTGGAAGGATCGAACACATCGACACGCTTCTTGGCCGAGCCTTCCACCCATTTGCCGCCGATCCAAAGGTCGGTGGGAATCGGGAAGGGGGCTGGGCCGGACTTGGGCGCGGGGATCGTGACAGTGTTGGTCATAGGTCTCTCTGCTGAGTCTCTCTGCTAACGAAATCAGGAAGCAAGTGCCGAGCGGTCGCCGGAGAAGGCGGCGCGGGTGATCGCCTTCATGGCGTCCACATCCAGCAGCCTCGGATTGTTGTTGACCAGGCGGGTGGCGCCGATGGCGCTTTCCGCCGTCCAGTTCTGCTTGTCTTCCGGCAGTCCCAGTTCCCTAAGGGTTGCGGGGATGCCGATATCCTTGAGCAATTTGGCCACTTCGTCGATCAGTTTATGGGAGAGTTCCTCGTCCGTACCGCAAAGGCCGATGGCGCGGCCGATCTGGGCAAAGGCGGCCACACAGTTGGGGCGGTTGAACTCCATCACATAGGGCATCAACAGTGCCACGCCCATACCATGCGGGGTGTGGGTCTCATTGCCCACCGGATATTGGATGGCATGCGCCGCCGCGGTGCCTGCCGTACCGAAGGCGCAGCCGGCAGCCAGCGAAGCCAGCATCATCTGCTCGCGGGCTTGGATATTCTTGCCGTCCTTCACCGCGGTGCGCAGGGCCTTGAAAATGTTGGTGAGCGCCAGCAGGCCGAACGTGTCGCTGAGCGCATTTTTGCCCACGAACACATTCTTGACGGTCAGGTCGGGCGTCACTTCGCGGTTGGCGGCGGTGAAGCTTTCGATGGCGTGGGTGAGCGCATCGGCGCCGCTCACGGCGGTCAGACTGGGTGGACAGCTGACGGACATTTCGGGGTCGCACACCGCCGCGCGCGGGATCAGATAGGGGCTGGAAATGCCCACCTTGGTGCCGCGTTCGGTATCGGCGACCACCGCCACGGGCGTCACTTCCGATCCCGTCCCCGAAGTGGTGGGCACCGCAATCACCGGCGCCACGGGCCCGGGAATTTTGTTCTCGCCATAATAGTCGCGCAACGAACCGCCATGGGCCAGCAACACCGCCACGCATTTGGCCATATCCATGCAGGAGCCGCCGCCGATCCCCAGCACCATATCGGGCTTGAAATCGGCGCATTCGGCGACACAGCCGGAAATGCCATTGATCGGCAGGTCAGCCTCGGTGCGGTCGTAGATTTTGACCTCCACGCCATTGGCCTTTATGTCGGCGACAATCGCCTTGAACTGGGCGTCGCCGCCCAGCCGCGCATCGGTGCAGATCAAGGCGCGCTTGCCGATTCCGGCGGTCATCATGCCGATGGCGGCGCGCTGGCCGGAACCGAAAATCACCGAAGCGGGCAGGCGCAGGGCGCCGAAGATAGGATTCATGAGGTTTTTTCCTTTCGGGATTCTGCCGCCAGCTTCTGAAGATCGTCCCACAGCCCGTCGTCGAGATAGACGCCGCGCTTTTCCGATTGCGCCCGTACCTTGTGGGCGCGGTCGCCCGGCGCCAGCACGGGATGTTCGGGGTCGGCGGGGGCGGCGCTGCGGATACTGTCGAGATATTCGCTGACCAGCGCCTTGGCGTCCTCGGCATGGGGCGGGGCGATGACGATGAAAAGATCGCCTTTGTTGGAGACATTCACCGAATCCAACGTGCCTTTGACATCGGTACCGATGGCCGATGCCGCCAGGCTCGCCACCAGCACTTCGAAGGCGATGCCCAGCGCATAGCCCTTGGCGCCGCCGAACGGCGCGATGGCGCCTTTCTTGGCGGCGCTGGCATCGGTGGTGGGATCGCCCTTTTCGTCCAGCGCCCAACCCAAGGGGATCGGCGCGCCGCGATTGGCATGGTCGTGAATCTTGCCCATGGAGACCAGCCCGGTCGCCATATCCAGCACCATGGGATGCGGCGAAGCCGGTACACCGATGGCGATCGGATTGGTGCCGATCATCGCCTTGCGTCCGCCATAGGGATGCACCAGGGCTTCGGAAATGGTCAGCGCGATGCACGTCAGGCCAAGGCTGGCGACATGTTCGGCATAATAGGCCAGCGCACCGAGATGGTTGGTATTGCGGATCGCGGCGATGGCGATGCCGTCCTCACGGGCGCGCGGAATGATGGCATCCAGCGCCGCCATGGCCACCACCGGGCCCAGACCGCGCATCCCATCCACCGCCAAGAAGCTGCGCGCGGTCCAAGTCTGTTTGCCGGTGGTGCCGGGCACCGACAGACCGGCATGAATACGCTCGATCACCCGGCGCAGGCGCAAAAGCCCGTGACTGGGGATGGCGCGCATTTCGGCTTCGATGAACAGGCCAGCCTGGGTGCGGGCATGATCGGGCGGCACGCCATTGGCGAGCAAGATGCCCTCGGCCAATTTGCGGACGTCCTCGACAGAAACCAGCACAGATCAAATATCCTATAGGATTGTCGGACCGTATGGGTTATGCTGTGCCCGGTCAATGGCAAAAACCAGCCTTTCCGTGGGAATGGACATGCCTGCTGTGAATGACATGGATCGCCCTATTGTCCGCCCCTCCGGCCTGGCCGAGGAAGTCTATCGCCGGATCCGGGCCGACATCCTGTCGCTCCGCTTGCCGCCCGATAGCCGGGTGTCGGTGGACAGCCTGGTGCGGGAGCTGGGCGTGTCACAGACCCCGATCCGCGAGGCGCTTTCGATGCTGGAAGCCAATGGCTTGGTCAGCAAGCGGCACTTTGCCGGCTATGCCACCAGTCCGCGCATGGACCGGGCCCAGCTCGACGAGCTGTTCGAATTCCGTCTGCTGATCGAACCGCATGCCGCGCGCAAGGCGGCCGAAGGCATGGCCGACAGCGACATGGGGCGGCTTGCCAGCGGCGAGAGCGCGCCGTCGCACGACGCCTTTGCCGACATGGATACCGAATTTCACCGGCTGATCGCGCAAGGCGCCGGCAATCATCTGATCGCGGATTCGCTGGCGCGGCTGCATATCCATGTCCACATCTTCCGCTCTTGTTTCCGCAGCGAGATCACGGAAGAGGCGGTACACGAGCATAACGCCATCATCGCCGCCTTGCGCGCGCGCGACGGCGCCCGTGCCGAAGCCGCCATGCGGCGGCATATCGAGCGCAGCTATGGAAGGCTGCGGGATTTCATAAAAGATTGAACAATCCTAACCCTGCCCTTGAGGGAGGGTCGAAATGCCAAAGGCATTTCGGGGAGGGGTAATGTGCTGGTGGACCCCTCCTCGAAAAATTCTCGCTATTAGGCTCGAATTTTTCGATCCTCCCTCAAGAGGAGGATGGGTCGTTGCGCTACTTATTTTCCTTCCGCCACGCCGCATAGCGCGCCTTGGTTTCCTCATTGGGCGGATAGAGCCCGGGCAGCGGCACGCCCCTTTGCACTTCGTTGATGATCCAGCCTTCCTGGATTTCCTGCTCCGCCGCCAGTCCGGTCACTTCCGCCAGCATGGCCTGGGGAATCACAACCGCACCGTCGCCGTCCGCGACCATGGCATCGCCGGGGAAAATCGCCACGCCGCCGCAAGCGATGGGTTCCTGCCAATTGACGAAGGTCAGGCCGGCGACCGAGGCCGGCGCTGCCGCGCCCGCGCACCATACCGGCAAGCCGGTTGCCAGCACGCCTTCCATGTCGCGCATCACCCCGTCGGTGATTAGGGCGCCAACTTTGCGCTTGGCCATGCGGGCGCAAAGAATATCGCCGAAGATGCCGGCATCGGTGACGCCCATGGCGTCGGCCACCGCGATCACGCCTTCCTCCATCGCCTCGATGGCGGTGCGGGTGGAGATGGGCGAGGCCCAGCTGGCCGGCGTCGCCAGATCCTCGCGCGCCGGAACAAAGCGCAAGGTGAAGGCGGTGCCCGCCACCCGTTTCTGGCCGGGCTGTTTGGGAAAGGCGCCGCGCAGCCAGACATTGCGCAACCCTTTCTTCAGCAGCACGGTGGTGAGGGTGGCGGTGGAAATGCCTTCAAGGATTTTTCTGGTGCCGGCGTTCATTGCGGGTCCTGGGGAAAATGCGCTGCCTGTTTGGTGTCCGGACGTGCGAGAATCGCGAAGACGCCGCCGAAGACCGGTCGGCCGTTATTGTAATTGGGATATCGCCGCCGCGACAGAAGTTCCAAGGATGATTTACGGCCTGACCTTGGTGTCTGCCAGGCCTGCCGCGCCCTTGGCCAATGCCGTGCTGCCGGCGGGATAGCCATTCTGCTGCAGGATATAGGCGGTCACGGCATTGTTGTCTTCAGGCTTGAGCGAGCCGGGATCGGATTGCGGCATGGTGTTGGCGATCACGTCCAACAGCGACTGGGCCGTCAGGCCTTGGGCCGCAGCCATCTCGCCAAACACCGAACCTTTGAGCGCGGGCGCCGCGATGCCTTCCAGCTGCGCGCCATGGCAGGCGGCGCAGGACTGCGAATAGATCGCCGCGCCGGCCGTGGCCTGGTCGGCGGTGTAAAGTGCGGGCTTGGCCGGTTGCGCGCTGCCAAGCTGCGGTGCAAGGACAAGCAAAACGGCAAGCAACAAAAGCGGGCGATGCATGGCTGTTCCTGAGTTTCCTTAATGTAAAGGGATAGCATGGGCCGCCGGCCGGGAGGAGTCCCTAGTCCAAGCCCAGGTCACGCGGAATGCAAAACAGCGCGCTTGGGCGCCACAGCCCCGTGAACCGGCGAAAAAGCGCCCTTGCACCCTCCAGACCTGGGGCCTAAACGGGTTGCGCCATGTCCGCTGCCGGCAAACCTCATTTTCGCACCATTGCGCTGATTGCCGGCGCAGCGATGTTCATGGAGCAATTGGACGGCACCGTGCTGGCCACCGCGCTGCCCAGCATGGCGCGCGAGTTGGGCGTATCGGCGCCCAGCCTGTCCATCGCCTTGACCTCCTACCTGATCAGTCTGGCGGTTTTCATTCCGGTATCGGGGCGCATCGCGGACCGGTTCGGCGCCCGCACGGTTTTCCGCAGCGCCATCGTCATCTTCCTGCTGGGCTCGATCGCCTGCGCCAATGCGCCCAGCGTCTCCTTCCTGGTCGTGGCGCGGTTCGTCGAGGGCATAGGCGGGGCGCTGATGATGCCGGTGGGCCGGCTGGTCTTGATGCGCAATGTGCAGAAGCGCGATCTAATTCAGGCCTCCAGCTGGGTGTTGGTTCCCGCCGTGGTGGGACCGATCCTGGGGCCGCCGGTCGGCGGCTTCATTATCACCTATCTGCATTCCTGGCGCTGGATCTTCTATATCAACCTGCCCATCGGCCTGGTGGCCATTGTTCTGGTCAGCCTGTTCATCGCCAATACGCGCGGCGAGGTGCCGGAGAAAACCGACTATAAGGGGATATTCCTCTCCAGTCTGTCGTTGGGCCTGTTGCTGTTCGGCTTCGAGCTGATCAGCCATGATGGCGAGGCTATTCTGGCCTTGTCGTTTCTGGCGATGGGTGGGCTGTTGGGCGCGCTCTATATCCACTATGCGCGCGCCGTCCGCGACCCCATCCTGGATATATCCTTGATGCGGATTCCAACCTTCGGCACGTCTGTGATCGCCGGCGCCATTACCCGCCTCACCCAGGGCGCCCATCCCTATCTCCTGCCGCTGATGATGCAGTTGGGCTTCGGCCTTTCCGCCGCCCAATCCGGTCTGATGACCTTGGCGACGGCCTTGGGCTCCATCGCCGCCAAGCCGGTAGCGCCCCTTGTGCTGCGCCGTTTCGGCTTTCGCGATACCCTGGTGGTCAACGGTTTTTTTGCCAGCGCCGGCTATGCGGTGTGCGGCTTGTTCCGGCCCGGCTGGCCGCTGCCCGTGATGTTCGCGATCATGGTCTGCAGCGGTTTTTTCATGTCCCTGCAATTCACCGGCTTCAACACCATCGCTTATGATGAAGTCAGCCAGCAGCGTATGGGCGCGGCCACCAGCTTCTACACCACCTTCCAGCAACTGATGCTGTCCATGGGCATCTGCGCCGGCGCCGCCGCCCTGCAGGGAGCGATGGTGCTGCGCGGCCATCATGTGCCGCAATTCGCCGATTTCACCGTTGCTCTCTGGACGGTGGCGGCGGTCTCGCTCACCGCCACGATCTGGAACCGTCGCTTCAGTCATGAAGCCGGTACCGAGATCAGCGGCCATACGCCACGCACTTGGTCAACCCGTCAGGTGATCAAGGAGCCGCGCGGCCTTGATTCCTGAGGCGCTTGCATGTCCAGCTTTCAAATCGGCGGTGAGATTGCGGTGAACCGGCTGGGGTTCGGCGCCATGCAGATCACCGGCCCCGGCGTCTGGGGCCCGCCGCGCGATCCTGCGGAGGCTTTACGTGTTCTCAAGCGGTTGCCGCAACTGGGAATAAATTTTGTCGACACGGCGGACTCCTACGGCCCCGATATTTCCGAGCAGCTGATCCGCGAGGCGCTGTATCCCTATGACGGACTTCTGATCGCGACCAAGGCCGGGTTCACCCGCAGCGGTCCCCATCGCTGGCATGTCAATTGCCGGCCCGAACATCTGATCGCCCAAGCCCATAAAAGCCGCCGCCAGTTGGGCCAGGAACAGATCGGGCTCTGGCAATTGCACCGCATCGATCCCCGGGTGCCGCGCGACGAGCAGTTTGGCGCGGTCAAGCAATTGCTGGACGAAGGTGTGATCCGCCATGCCGGCCTGTCGGAAGTCTCGGTGGCGGAGATCAAAGCCGCATCCCAAGTCTTCCGCGTCGCCACGGTGCAGAACAGCTACAATCTGGCGGACCGCGAAAGCGACGATGTAGTGGATTACTGCCAGCAGAACGGTATCGGTTTCATTCCCTATTATCCGCTGGGCGGAGATGGAGA
>DATEMS010000045.1:0-88121 GCA_035275465.1 Rhizomicrobium sp.
GAGCGGAAGTCCAGGACCCTGCTTTACCAGTTCGGGGTACGGGACCCGGCCCCGGGCAATTTCCAGGGCCTGCATCACATGGCGGTGGATTCGAAGGGCAACCTCTATACCGCCGAGGTAGCCGGGAACCGGGCCCAGAAACTCCTGCTCAAGGGAATGTCGGCCACCATGCCTGCCAATGCCCTGAAGTAGCGGGCATGGTCCCATCGGGCCATGTCCCCGAGCCGCATCCATTGTGATTCAGTTTCCCAATACGGAAACTGTCTGCAATTCCAGGGACACAATACTTAATCCGCATCACAAAAGCTTTGGCTGATCGCCTTTGTTCGCAGATTTGGGCCCTGGTTTGCGGCGTTGCCGGGCGCGCCGGACAGGACGAAAACGAGAACTGGAAATTGATAGCGATTTGCCGCTAGGGGATCGTGTCCCGGACTTTGTCAGCTCCTAATTGCAAGGAGCCCCCCATGAGCACAGCGCGTGACGCCCGTTTCTGGGACAGGATTTCCCGGAAGTATGCCAGGGCTGCCATTGCCGATCAGGCCGGATATGAGCGCACCCTGGACCGGACCCGCGCTCTGTTGGGACCAAAGGGCCGGGTATTGGAACTGGGCTGCGGCACGGGAACAACGGCGCTCCGGCTTGCAGGCGCTGTGCAAAGCTATCTTGCGACGGACATCTCCGCTGCGATGATCGCGATTGCCGAGGAGAAACGTCCCGCCGGTCCTATCCCGCCCGCTGTCTTCCGCACTGCGACCGCGGAGGCGCTTGCGCCGGAGGATGGGCCGTTCGATGCCGTTCTGGGATTCAACTATCTCCATCTGGTCCGCGATTTGCGGGGCACGCTGCGATCCATCCATGCCTTACTTGCAGCGGATGGCTTGTTCATCTCCAAGACACCCAGCCTCGGGGATATGAACCCGCTCATCCGGCTTATCTTGCTGCCCGCGATGCGCGCGATCGGCAAGGCACCCTATGTCAACGTCTTCCGGGCGGCGGAGTTGAGCGGGCTTATATGTGCCGCGGGCTTCGACATTCTTGCCACGGAAAACCACGCCACCAAGGGCAACGACCGCCGTCCCTACATAGTGGCGCGCAAGAGGTGACGTGAGCTGCCGAAACGGTGTGGAAAGCCGTTCTGTTTTGCTTTTTAATACGCCGACCGGAATTCAGAATTGAAAAAATGGAATGGCGCTCCTGTCACTGCATTTTCAGCCAACAGCCCGCAGCATGTAGCGCCCAAGGAACTGCTGACAGACATTCATCTCCCCTGAAGAGGCCATGACGGGACGCCACCCCAAGCCGCCGCAGATGCCAAGGGACGTCGCGCGCGCTTTCGACGCCTTTCCCGCGCCGGTTCGTCAACGGCTGTTGCAAGTACGTGGCCTGATCTTCGAGACCGCGGCACGAACGGACGGCGTCGGCCCGCTTACGGAAACGTTGAAATGGTGCGAGCCGGCCTATCTCACCGAGGCGACGGGCAGTGGGACCACCATCCGCCTGGGATGGCCCCGATCGTCGGACGAGACCTGCGCAATTCTGCTCAACTGCCGCACCACGCTTGTCGAGACGTTTCGCGCGCAGTTTTCCGGCATCTTTGGCTACGAGAAGAATAGGGCCATTCTCCTCCGCACGTCCGGCGCACTGCCAAGAGCGCCGCTCGCAATCTGCCTCGCCATGGCGCTCACCTATCACCGACGCAAGTCGGCGGTGTAGGTATGCACCGGCGAGGGCATACATGCCCCCGGATTTAGCGGACTGTTTTGCTTTTCGACGCAAGTTCGAGTGCGGCATAAATTCCGGCATTATGCCGGAATTAAACCGGCGCCTCAGCCGGCGGCGTTAGATATGTAACTCTCCGTTGGCGACAGCGATCTTCGGTCTTTTGAACCCCATCGCGATCCATGCGCCGAGAAGCTTGGCAAAAAAAGAAACCGAATGCCGCTTCCCGTTCGGGACATCGTCGGCAAGTGCCGAACCCTTCGGAAGGTCGCTCGTCATCGTCCGCAGATCCAGCGGGGGCAGCGTGCCCTTTGGCCACAGACAGCTATAAAGACTTAGCCAGTGGCCGCCCTGGAATTCAAGAAAGACGGGCGTGTTGCAACAAGTCGCGACAACCCGGCGGGTTGTCGCCTCGGGTGCGAGGCGGAACTCCTTGAGCTGTCCGGCGCCCTTCAGAAAGCGGACGCGATCCTTGCGGTAGAGGACGAAGCGTGTCCCGCCATTCGTTTCCAAAAATGGTGGGGCTGCGGGAAGGGTGCGCATTCTGGCACCGGCCGCACGGCAGCTATCGCAATGGCATTCGGCACTGACGATAGGCGTTTTCTGCACCTCGATATGTGTCTGTCCGCAAGCACAGGCGAGTTGCGTAATGGGTGTCATGGCAATACTTGCTCCTTGTTGTGGCAACCGGCTGGCGCCGGTTGGCCCGCCCTCAAGTCGCGCGACACTACGCTGTCGCTAACCGCCTAGCGCCGCCTATGGGCGCTTGGCAGCGCCATTTCTTTCGTCCGCCTTGCGGACGAAAGAAATGGCGCACCCGATAGGATTCGAACCTATGACCTCTGCCTTCGGAGGGCAGCACTCTATCCAGCTGAGCTACGGGTGCGTACGTTTTACCATTGGTCGCGCCGGGGCGCCGGTCGCTCCCTGCCCGCTATAAAGAAATCGGGCCCGCCTTGCAAAGCGAACCCAAATCCGGCCGGCCTTACTTGGCTCCGCTGTTTGCGGGCGCGGTCACGGCCTGGTGATTGTGCCCGTCCTTGGCGGCGGGCGCCATCTTCATGGCGTTCTCGCCCTTCTCGCCTTTGGGCTTGGCGGACATCATCATGGAATTCTCGGTCTTGGGCTTTGCCGTCATCATCATGGAGGGACCGGCCTCTTTGGCGGCGGGTTTTGGCGCAGGTTCGGCGGCGCTCACAGGCAGAACGGCGCAGAAAAGGCCGATGGCGATGAAACGCGGAAAACGCATGGAACAATCCTCACGGGCGGCGGCGCGGATTCTCTGCCCCAACTTGCTCTAGCCCCGCAAGCCCGGTTTGGCGCCGTGCGCGAAATTTAATCCGCCAGGAAAGCGGTTACCGCGGCCTGTGCCTCCATCGTACTGCTTGCCGGCGGCAGGATGGTCATGACGGCGCCCGGCAATGACGCCTGGAGCGCCGGCTCAAGGCTCTGGTCCTCCCGGCCCAGCGCCAACACGCCCAAGGCACGGACGCGCGAAAGATCCTCCGTCGCCACCGCCCCCAGCATGGCGCGCGGCCAGGAAGGATCGCCCGCCATCCCGGCAAAGGCAGCGGGGTCTAAGGCATGCACCAGAACCAATCTGGCGTCTTTCGGGGCGGGCATTGCGTGCAGCAGGGCGATCAGAATGTCGGTCCCGGGCGCATCATAGCCCGCCACCAGCATGCCCTTGGCGGCGCGGCGCGGACCCAAGGCGGCACAGTCCATGAACAGCGGCTTGGCGTCCGGCGCCTTGGCGGGATGCAGACGCGCCACGCTGTCCACATGCGCCGCCTCACAGGCCGCGATAAAGGCGCGGCGCGCGGTGCGGTAGCGCTCTGCTTGGCATTGAGGGCTTTGGGTTTCGGCGGGCATCGCTTTAGTCTAGCGCATATGTCGGCCTTCGACGTCCTGGAAGATCTGAGAAACCGCCCCATTGGGGATCAGGCTGCCGCCCGGGCGGCGCGCCTGGGCTTTCGGCAACGCATCGCCATCCATCATGACAATGATTGGTTCCGCGAGCCGGTGGTGGACGCGCGCGCCGCCGGCCTTGCGGGCGAGAATTTCTATGCCGGCGACCGCAATCCGCCCTATTGGCATCGGGTGGAAGGCGCGGTCGAGGCGCTGTGGCTGCGAACGTCCGTGGCTGAAAAATTGCTGCGGGTGAACACGCGCGCCGCATCCGTGGGGCTGGAATTGTTTTTGTTCGATGCTTGGCGTCCCCGCGCGGTGCAAGCCTTCTTCCACGATGTATGGATGCCGCGCGAACTGAAACGCCGCGATCCCGGGCTCACGGGCGCGGCGCTGACGCAGGAGGTGGAGCGCTATTGGGCCGCGCCGTCACAGAGCGAGGCGTCACCCGCCCCGCATGCCACGGCCGCGGCGGTGGATTTGACCTTGCGCTGGAAAGACGGCGATCTGCTTTGGATGGGCTCTTTGTTCGACGATGTCACGGCATTGGCGCACCGCGACCGGTTTGAAAATCTGACGCCTGAGAACTTTTCTTTTTCCGACCAGGAAGCGCGCGCCAATCGCCGCTTGTTGCATTGGCTGATGACCGAGGAAGGCTTTGCCGGTCATCCCGATGAATGGTGGCATTTTTCCTGGGGCGATCAGATGTGGGCGGCGCTGACCGGCGCGCCTGCCGCGCATTACGGCCTGGCGGCTGTTCCGGAATAATTTCTATTCCAGGACCGGTCTGAAGGCTCCGTCCCAGTCCGCGCCGGGGGGATGGGTTTCATAATAGGCGATGCGGGCCAGATGCAGGTCATAGAGTTTCTGGCTGGCGCCCGACAGGCGGCGGCATTGCGCGATCAGTTCGCGCGCCGCGCGCCAATTCTGCTTTCGGATCGCCTGGAAAATATGGTCGTGGAATACCGTCAGCGCCCGGAATTTCGGCGAGGCCCGCGTCACCGGATTGCCCATCAGGGCATAAAGAGCGGTTGCGGGCTGGGTGCCGTCCGCCACCGCGTCGATTTCCAGGAAAGCAAAGCCGCGTTCCGCCAGGCGCTTTGTCGCATCCGAGACAATCAATGTGGGGCCATAATGATGCGCCAGGGTCTGGATGCGCCGCGCCAGACTCACCACCTCGCCATGGACGCTGTAACCCATGCGTCCCTGGCCGCTAAAGCCGCCCGCGATCACCGGCCCGCTGGCGATGCCGACGCCGATCTCCAGCCGGGGCAGGCCATCGCCCTTCTGCGCCATTTCGTCCGATATCCGCGCCGCCGCCGCCGCCATGGCGTTGGCCGCGCCGCAGGCATGCAAGGCATGATCCGCATCGTCCAACGGAGCGTTCCAGAAGGCGGAAAAACCGTCCGCCGTCAGCCGATCCAGGGTGCCGCCATGGGCCGAGACTTCGTCCATCAGCGGCTTGAGCATGCGTTCCATCAGGCTGGTAAAGCCTGCCGCGTCATTCTTGAAGGCGTCCGCCAAACCCGCCAATCCCTCTACGCCGCACACCAGATAGGTAATGGTGCGGGTTTCTCCGTCCATTTTCAGCAATTGCGGCTGGCGCGCGATTCTCTCGATGGCGGCGCGCGGCAGGGAGTCGGAAAAGGCCATGCGCAAGGCGGCATGCGCCAGTTTGAGATCGTATAGCCGAAGCGCGGCGCCGGCCGCGAATGCCAGCATCAGCAAAAGCGCCGGCGTCGCCGCATCCGCCAACAGACCGTGCGCCGCATACAGATACCATGACCCCATGCCCAATAGCAGCGACGCCGACAAAGTCAGGGCCGCCGCCCAGCCCAGGCTGAAGCGCAGCAGATACAGCATCGCCGCGCCCAAGCCGGCGAGCAGCAAGGCTTCCAGCGGCCCCATCCAACTGGGGCGAACCAACACCGTGCCTGCCAAAAGATTTTCGAGCCCTTCCGCGGTCACGGTGGCGATGCTGACCGGGCCCAGCGGTGTTTGCACCATGCGCCCTTGCGCGCCGATCACCACGATGGCGTCATTCAAATCCGCCACGCTGTCGGGATTAAGCCTGCGTTGCGGCACATCACCGGCGAAGCGCAACCGCACTTGCCCGTCTTTGCCGGTCGCAATCGCGCCGTCCGGCCCCTCCAGCGCGGCGATGCCGATGCCGGTAAGGACGCTCAACGGGTCATGCTCGTCGCTGACCACGGTCAGCTCTGTCTTGCCGCCGATGACGCGCAAGGCTTCCGCCGCTATGCCGGGCACCAAGGCCGTGCCGACATGAAATGCCACCGGCATGCGCCGCACCACCCCGTCCGCATCGGGAAGAAGGATTGCGGCGCCCGCGCCTGCCGCGCTGGTTTCCAAAAGCGCCGGTACTGCCGCCGCGGTTTCAAAACGCGGCACCGGTGCGAAGGGATCGCGGGTGCCCCGATAGACAAAGCGCGCTTTGATGTGCGGCACGCGTCCGCTCGTGCCCAGCATCACCGGCACAACGACTTTGGTTCCAGCCAGAGCGGTGGCCAAGTCATGGCCTGGCTCCGGCAAGGTGGCCAAAGCCGCGCGCACCACATCATTGTCGGGCGGCAGGCGCGCCGACAGGCTTTGCGGCGAAGGCCCCGGTTCAAAAGGCGATGTGAGCAAAATCATGCGCACGCCGCGCGCGGTCAGGTTGCGCGTCACCCCGACCAGACTGTCTTCGTCCAGGCGGGGAAGTTCCATAACCCGAACCGGCATTCCAGCCTTATCGGCGAAGGGGCGCGCGGCATGGCGCTGATAGCCGTCGAACAGCCGGTTGCTGAGAGCGGCCTGAATTCCAAAACTGTTGAACAGGATGATCAGAGCGCCCAGCGCCAGCAAAAGCGCCGGGGCCAGCCATAGGCTGGCGGGCCGCAACCAGGTTGCCGGGGGTTTGGCCGAATCCATCGGGCCAAGGTTATTATCCTTGGCCGCAAGCGGCTAGGCATGTGGGGTGGTCTACTTAGTGACCCGGATGGCGACCTGGGCCAGCAATATCTTGGCGCCTTTCTTTTTGAGCGCCCGGTCGGTCACGGCCTGCAGCCGGTCGGCGATCATGACCACATCCGGCGGGCTATCGGTGCGCACCACATTGGCGGTGAAGGTCATCAGATTGCGGATATAGGCGTCGCGCAACACCGGCAGCGAGCGTTTGACCTCCTCGCGCATATGGTCGTCGGGCACGTCCAATCCGGCCCCCACCATCAGCATCCCGGCCGCCCGATTGTCCGCCACAATCGTGGTGTAGATGGGGTCCACCATGATGTAGCTCTTGGACTGGGTGGTTTTGTGCTCTGGCGCTTTTTGCGCCTTCTGGCCATGCTCCGCAGCGCGCCCGGGCAGGGTGGCCAGAACGATGGCAAGCAAAGCCAGGACGGCGGCGCGCGTCATGATCGTCAGTAAGCGCCGGATAGGTAAATCGAATTTTAACGGGAGACGGAAATGCGCAAACAGGGCCTGATGATGTCCACTTTTGCCGCGGCTTTGCTGGCTGCCGGGGTCAGTTTTGCCGCCGACCATCCGGGGCAGAAATTCCAGATTTCCCCCGCCAGCTTAGCCAAGCCCTATGCCACCAAGGGGGTGGCTAACCCGCCCGAAAATATTTCGCGCGCCGCCGGCAACCAGCCGGAAGTTCCCAAGGGCTTTGCGCTTTCCATCTTCGCCGACCGGCTTACCGATGCCCGCTGGATGGCGGTGGCCCCCAATGGCGATATCTTCCTGGCCGAGCCCCCGGCCGGTTATAGGGTCCGCGGTGGCGGCCAGATTACGGTGCTGCGCGACTCCAACAATGATGGCAAGGCGGATCAGCGCTTCACCTTCCTTCCGGCCTCGGCGGGTTTTGTCTATCCGCACGGCTTGGCCTTCCACGCCGGCTATCTCTATGTCGGCGATGTGCGGGGTATCTGGCGCTTCTCCTATGCCGACGGCCAGACCGCGGCGGGCAAGCCGGAAAAAGTCACCAGCAAGGTCGCGGACCTGGCGCCCAAGAATGGGCACATCACGCGCAACATCGCCTTCGGGCCCGATGGCGGGCTCTATCTGGCGCTGGGCTCCAGGGACAATATTTCGGACTTCAAGCCCGGCGCGCAGGTGTTCAAGATCAATGCCGATGGCAGCATGCGCGAATTCGCCAGCGGGATCAGAAACCCTGTCGGCATCGCCTTCGCCCCCGGCACCAACACTCTGTTTGTTGTTTCCAACGAGCGCGATGGGCTGGGCGACGGGTTGCCGCCCGATTACCTGACCAGCGTCAAGGCGGGCGGCTTTTATGGCTATCCTTACGCCTATATCGGCAAGAATCCCGATCCGGCATGGGGCGCCAAGGATCCGGGCGGCAAGGTCGCGTCCACCATCACGCCCGATGTGTTGTTCCAGGCCCATTCGGCGCCGGTGGGGCTTGTGTTCTACACCGGGTCCAGTTTTCCGGCGGAATATAAGAACGACGCTTTTGTCGCCCTGCACGGCTCTTGGAATGCGGCCAATCCCACCGGCTACAAGGTGGTCCGGGTGCGGTTTCAGAACGGCAAAGCGGTGAATGGGTACGAGAACTTCGTCACCGGCTTTTGGAACGGCATGGGCCAGCCCGGCCAGCCGGCCAAGGTCTGGGGCCGGCCTGCGGGGCTGGCCGTGGCCAAGGATGGCAGTCTGCTGATCGCCGACGACGTCGCCAATGTGATCTGGCGGGTGGCATATACGGGGAAGTAGATGGCTTGCCAGCCGAAGCTGCGCGGATCGGTTCGGCCCTCCTTCGCCCTTGCGGGCTTCGGAGGGCAGCCTCCACTGCTGCGCAGCGTAGGCTGGTGGAGCTGAGCGGAATCGAACCGCTGGCCTCCTCATTGCGAACGAGGCGCTCTCCCAACTGAGCTACAGCCCCGAACCGGTCTCCCCAAGTGGGTCGGGGAGGCGGGGTTTGTAGGGATCAGGGCTTTCTTCTGTCAAGCGGCCTTGATTTTCGGGCTTTTCCTGCGCGGTTCCCCCCGGTAAAACAAGGCATGATGAACCCTATCGCCGCCCTGCTGATCGTCGTCCTTGATATCTATATGTGGATCGTGGTCGCGGCAGTGATCGTGAGCTGGTTGACCGCTTTCAATGTGATCAATCCCTACAACAATTTTGTCCGCGGCCTGCTGCAAGCCCTTTCTGCCCTGACCGAGCCGGTGTTCCGGCCCATCCGCAAAATCCTGCCGCCAATGGGAGGCTTGGATCTGTCTCCGATCGTGGTGTTCGTGATCATTTGGTTCCTGAAATACAGCATCGCCTGGGCGTCGGTCCGCTACGGATTCTAGTCCATGACAGCCACGGTCATTGATGGCAAAGCCAGCGCTGCGCGCTTGCGCGAAAAAATCGCCGCCTATGCCGCCGAACTAAGATCCAAGCACGGTTTGCAGCCGGGACTTGCCACCGTGCTGGTGGGTCAGGACCCGGCATCCGAGGTCTATGTCCGCAACAAGCGCAAAACCGCCGAGGCCATCGGTTTTAAGTCGGTGCATATCGAACTGCCTGCCGATGTTTCGCAAGACGAATTGCTCGCCAAGGTGCGGGGCCTGTCCGCCGACCCTTCCGTGCATGGCATCCTGGTGCAATTACCCTTGCCCGCGCCTCTGAACGAAAATGCCGTGCTGGACGCGCTGGACCCCGCCAAGGATGTGGACGCCCTCACGCCCAAAAATGCCGGGTTGCTGCTGTCGGGCCGCGCCCATCTCGTCAGTTGCACGCCTGCGGGTGTGATGCTGCTGCTCAAGGAATATGCCGGCGACATTGCGGGCAAGGAGGCGCTGGTGATCGGCCGCTCGCTGTTGTTCGGCAAACCGGCGGCGCAATTGCTGCTCGCCGCCAACGCCACCATCACCATGGCCCATTCGCGTTCCAAGGATTTGCCGGGCTTGGCGCGCCGCGCCGATATCCTGGTGGCCGCCATCGGCAAACCGCAATTCGTCAAAGCGGATTGGATCAAGCCCGGCGCAACCGTGATCGATGTGGGCATCAACCGCGTGGAAGCGGGTGACGGCAAAACCAAATTGGTCGGCGATGTGGACTATGAAGCGGCCAAGGCGGTTGCGGGCGCCATCACGCCGGTGCCGGGCGGCGTCGGCGCCATGACCATCATCTGTCTGATGCACAACACGCTGATTGCCGCTTGCGCGCAGAATGGGTTGCCGCTGCCCACCGCGCTTTAAAGTTTTTTCTGTAAATCCTTCGCCAAATCGTCGGGCGATACCGGGCCGTCATAGAAGCTGACCAGCTTTCCATCCGGCCCCATCAGATACAGAACCGAGGAATGGTCCACGCTATATCCGCCTGCAAGTCCCTTGGCGGGGTCCAGCGGTTTCTTCACGGCATAGACGCGGAATTTTTTCCCGACCTCTTGGATCGCGGCTGGACTGCCGGTCAGGCCGATGAAATTGGGACCAAAGGCTTTCATATACTCGCCCAGGACCTGGGGCGTGTCGCGTTCGGGATCGGTGGTGATGAAGATGGGAACCACGCGATTGGCCCGGCCGCCCAATGTCTCCAGCGCTTGCGCCGCCACGGCCATGGTGGTGGGGCAGATATCGGGACAAAAACTGTAGCCGAAAAAGATCAGCATATAGCGACCGCGAAAATCGGTGTCCGTGACCGTCTTGCCGTTCTGATCGGTCAGGCGGAAAGGCCCGCCTATGTCGGCCTGGCCGGAACTGACCACCCGCCCCAATCCCGGGACCCTTTGGCTTTGATGCCAAAGCAGGCCCCCGATCAGTGCGGCGGCTAGGAGCAGATAGGGGATCAGGGTCTTGCGCAGCATGCCGGATGCTTTTTCCAAACCTATGGCCATGCTCTAATCCCTCTGCTGGCAACAGGGAAGTGGCATTGGCGCGCAAGGAAATGCTTCGGGGGTTCGCGCCAGGGGCGGGGGCGGGCGGCCGGGTGCGGCTGCGCACCCTTTCCAACCTGCGCTGGCTGGCGGTGGCGGGCCAATCGGCGGCGCTTTTCCTGGTTTATTTCGCGTTGGGCTATCCCTTGCCCATCCTGTATTGCGCCATCGCGATTGCGGTCAGCGCCGCGCTGAATGTGGTCCTGGCGCTGCGCTACCCTCCGGCGCACCGTCTCACCAACCGGGAAGCAACCTTTTATCTGGCCTTCGACGTGCTGCAATTGGCGGCTCTGCTGTATCTTACCGGCGGTATCACCAATCCCTTTGCCCTGATGTTCTTGGCCCCGGTGGTGATTGCGGCCGCGACCCTCAATCTGGGCAATGTGCTGATCCTGGCGGGAATCGCCTTTACGTCGGTCTCGCTGATCGCGGTGGTGCATCGTCCGCTGCCCTGGCCGGCGGGCGAGGCATTGTTGCTGCCGCAGCTTTATCAGGCGGGCATCTGGACCGCCTTGGTGATCGGCATCGGTTTCACCTCGGTCTATGCTTGGCGCATTGCATCGGAATCGGCGCGGATGTCGGCAGGTTTGGCCGCGACCCAACTTGCTTTGTCACGCGAGCATCGTTTGGCGTCGCTGGGCGCGCTGGCGACCGCCGCCGCGCATGAATTGGGCACGCCCTTGGGCACCATCGCGGTGGTGGCGCGCGAACTGGAACGGTCCTTGCCGGAAAATTCCTCAGAGGTGGAGGATGTGCGTTTGCTGCGCCAACAGGCCGAGCGCTGCCGCGCCATTATCGCCCGCCTGGCCAATCCGGAAGAAGCGCTTTTGGGTGCAACCGCGCGCCTGCCGCTGGGCGCCTTTTTGGATGACATCGCCGCGCCTCATCGCGGCGAGGACTTGGAAATCCGCATCACGGTTTCCCCGCCCAAGGGTGAAAGCCCGGAGCCTCAGGTTTGGCGCGCGCCGGAATTGCTGCATGGCTTGGGCAATATCATCGAAAACGCGGCGGACTTTGCCAATGCGGTGGTGGCGGTGACAGCCGACTGGGACGAACAATTTCTCCGCATCGCTGTGACCGATGACGGTCCGGGCTTCGCACCGGAAATCTTCGAGGCCCTGGGCGAGCCCTATATCACCTCGCGGCCCGGTCATCATGCCCTGGGCGAAGCGGAGATCGGCCCGCCGGGCCTGGCGCAGCATGAAGGCATGGGACTGGGGTTCTTCATCGCCAAGATCCTGCTGGAACAAACCGGCGGGCTGGTTAACGCGGAAAATCCTTCCCAAGGCGGGGCGCAGGTTTCCATCCGTTGGGCGCGTGGCGTGATCGACGGGCCGCAACCCCCGGCACAATCCGAGCCGGGCTGAAACGTTTGACGGCCTGTCAAAAGGATACTAAAGCCCCCGCGCGGCCCCAGTCCGCACCTTGAGACGAAGCCGAATGAGCGACGATAAGACCCTTCTTTTGGTGGAAGACGACCGCCCTCTACGGGAGCGTTTGGCGCGCGCCATGGAAGCGCGCGGCTTTGTCGTGACTCAGGCGGAATCGGTGGCGGAAGGCAAAGCCTGCGCCAGGGACACGCCCCCCGCCTATGCCGTGGTGGATTTGAAGCTGGAAGACGGCAATGGCCTGGATGTGGTGGAAACGCTTCACACCACGCGTCCGGAAAGCCGCGTGGTGGTGCTGACCGGTTTCGGCAATATCGCCACCGCCGTGGCCGCCGTGAAGTATGGCGCCATCGACTATCTGCCCAAGCCTGCCGATGCCGATGATATTCTGGCGGCGCTGATGGCGGTGCCGGGCTCCAAGCCCAAGCCGCCGGAAAATCCCATGTCGGCTGATCGGGTGCGCTGGGAACATATCCAGCGCGTCTATGAGCTCTGCGGGCACAATGTTTCGGAAACGGCGCGGCGGCTGAACATGCATCGGCGCACGCTGCAGCGGATTTTGGCCAAGCGCTCGCCGCGCTAGCGTGCGTTCTTTTTTGCCGTTTTTTGGGCGGTCTTTTTCGGGCGACGCTTGATGGGCGGCATGGCCGCCAATTGCGCCGCGCGGCCCACCAGTATGCCTTTCAACGTCTTTTTGGTCAGCGCCGACAGCCGCACCAGGATGAAGGGGAATTTGCGGTAATGGTCGGTGATGTAGAAAAGCTTCGGCTCGGCTTCCAGCATCATGTCGCGCATTTCCATCGAGCCCACTTGTAAGGTCACCGCATCTTCCTTGTGATGCGTCTTGGCGAGGAAGCGGTCGTGAATGAAGACCGAGGGTTGGTTGAACCAGGGCCGTTCATCGGTGCCGGGGATAGCGAGCATTACCTTGCGGGCTTCAGCTTTGGTCAGCATCCGGCAATACCAGGTTGGGGGTTTGCGCCAAGGCGCTTGCTTGCAGATTGCGCGACAACCGCTCCGCCGCGCAGCGCGCAAAGCTGATGGTGACGGCCTTGCGCCTACTGGCATGCAGCGTTTGCGCCTCGGCCTCTTTGACAATGGCGCCGCCATAACGGTCGGCCACGATCAGCCCGGTTTGATGCGACACATGTTCGTGCGGAAAATCCGGCGGAATGGCAAAATAGAACAGATCGCAATAATCCAGATAGTCCGGCCATTTTGTGTCGCCGCGCAGATCGGCCAGCGCCACCTTGATCTCCACCCCCAGCATTTCGCCGCCGGCGCCGATGGCGGCGACATCCAGCCTGCGTCCATTGGGCAGGGTGAATTCCAGAATGGGCGAGTAGCCTTCTTCCAGCAGAAGGCGGCTCACCCCGCGCGCGACATCGGCGGCGGTGGAGGAGGAGATCAAGTTTGGTATTCCATTTCACCATGGGCGGCCTTGAGCCGCCCATCCAGAGTCAAAGGCTCCATCTCAGTTTGAAGCCCTGGATGGCCGGGTCGTGAAGTTTACCCTCCGGTCGCGCTTCGCGCGAGCCGGGGGGCCCGGCCATGGTGAGAAAAATTAGAGACTGCCCTTGGAGGAAGGCGATGCGCCGTCCAGCCGCCCCGCGCGCGGAAGCGCGCAATAAAATAATTGAGCGGCTAAAGACTGCCCTTGGAGGAGGGTGACGCTCCATCCAGCCGCTCATCGGGCGTGATCGCTTGCCGCAAAGCTCGCGCCAGACCCTTGAAACAAGTCTCGACAATGTGATGGCTGTTGTCGGCATACAGATTTTCGATATGCAGGCACGCCCCGGCATTCTGGGCGAAGGCCTGGAACCATTCCTTGAACAGTTCGGTGTCCATTTCCCCCAGCTTGGGCTTGGGGATTGTCACCTTCCAGATCAGATAGGGCCGGTTGGACAGGTCCAGCGCCACCCGGGTCAGGGCCTCGTCCATCGGGATCAGGGCCGAACCGAAACGGGTGATGCCGGCAAAATCGCCCAGCGCCTTTTTCACCGCCTGGCCGATGACAATCGCGGTGTCCTCGGTGGTGTGGTGATAGTCGACATGCAGGTCGCCGCTGGCGCGCACTTTCAGGTCGATCATGGAATGGCGGGCAAAACTCTCCAGCATATGGTCCAGAAAGCCGATGCCGGTGTCGATGTCGGCCTCGCCGGTGCCGTCCAGGTCGAGGGAGACCGAGATTTCGGTTTCCCGGGTCTTGCGTTCAACGGTGGCGGTGCGCATGCGGATTCCCAAGGATTTTAGGCTGTATAGCAGCCCTCAGGTTCCCCGTGAATCCCTGCTATAGCCTAGGATATGTCATATTTGACATATCCTGTTGACCCCCCCGCCAAACCCTGTAAAGAGTGCGCCTTCCAAAAAGGCTAAGGGTCCCCATGGCGCGTTCCGATTATCTGTTCACTTCCGAAAGTGTTTCCGAGGGCCATCCCGATAAGGTGAGCGACCGTATTTCGGATGAGGTGGTGGACCTGTTCTTCCGCGAAGGCCCCAAGGAAGGCATGAGCCCCTGGGACATCCGCGCCGCCTGCGAGACCCTTTGCACCACCAACCGGGTAGTGATCGCGGGCGAGACCCGCGGCCCCAAACGCGTCGGCGCCGGCATGGTGGAAGATGTTGCCCGTCAGGCGATCAAGGACATCGGCTATGAGCAGGACGGCTTTCACTGGAAGAATGCCCAAGTCGAAGTCTTGCTGCATGCCCAGTCGGCGCACATCGCCCAAGGCGTGGACGCCAGCGGCAACAAGGACGAAGGCGCGGGCGACCAGGGCATCATGTTCGGCTATGCCTGTCGCGAAACCCCGGCCTTGATGCCGGCGCCGCTCTATTACAGCCACAAAATCCTCAAATTGCTGGCCGATGCGCGTCATGGCGGCCAGGAGCCGACCTTGCTTCCCGACGCCAAATCACAGGTCACTTTGCGCTATGCCGGCGGCAAGCCGGTGGAAGCCACCCAGATCGTGCTCTCCACCCAGCATGCCCATGAATCCCAGACCAGCGCCGATATCCGCAAAATCGTCGAGCCCTATATCCGTAAGGCGCTGCCGGGCGAATGGATCAACGAAAAGACCGTGTGGCACATCAATCCCACCGGTTCTTTTGTGATCGGTGGGCCGGACGGCGACTGCGGCCTGACCGGGCGCAAGATCATCGTCGACACCTATGGCGGTGCGGCCCCGCATGGCGGCGGCGCCTTCTCGGGCAAGGACTCCACCAAGGTCGATCGCTCGGCCGCTTATGCGGCGCGCTATCTGGCCAAGAATGTCGTTGCCTCAGGTTTGGCGGACCGCTGCACCATCCAGCTCGCCTATGCGATTGGCGTGGCCGAGCCGCTCAGCGTCTATGTCGATACCCACGGTACCGGCAAAGTGGACGAAGCCAAGCTGGAACTGATCCTGCCGCAGCTGATGAATCTGAAGCCGCGCGGCATCCGCCAGCATCTGGATCTCAACAAGCCGATCTTCGCCCGCACCGCCGCGTACGGCCATTTTGGCCGCGAACCGGACAGCGAGGGTGGGTTTTCCTGGGAGAAGACCGACCTAGCGGATCAGATCAAAGCAGCGCTTGGCTGAGCCCGATCACCCGGATCGTCACCGCCGGAAGCTTTACGGTCGCCGGAAAGGCCCGAAACTGTCTGAACGGCAGGCGGGCCTGCGGCGAACACTGTTAGGCGCGCTTGCCTATCGGGTGACTGAAAGCCCCCTCAAACAGTTTCCGAACAGTGTTCGTCATATCTGGCTGGAGGTCGGTTTTGGCGCTGGAGAACACCTGATCTGGCAAGCTCAGCATCATCCCGATGTCGGCCTGATCGGGGCCGAGCCCTATGAGATGGGCGTCGCCAAGCTTTTGACAAAGCTAGAAGAAAATCCATTGAACACTGTTCGAATTCATGAAGGGGACGGGCGGGACATCATCGAGGCGCTGCCAGATCACAGCCTGGGCCGCTTCTTTCTATTGTTTCCCGATCCCTGGCCCAAAACCCGGCATCACAAACGCCGTTTTCTGCAGACCGAAATGCTGGACCAGCTGGCCCGGGTGCTCAAACCCGGCGCGGAGCTGCGCTTTGCCACCGACGACAAATCATACCTGCCCTATGCCCTGGAACGGCTGATGGCCCATCCCGCCTTTGATTGGCTGGCCCAAGGTCCCTCGGATTGGAAAAGCCGCCCCGCCGATTGGCCGCCCACCCGCTATGAAACCAAGGCCATCAAAGGCCCCCCGGCCTTCCTGCGATTTGTGCGCCGCCAGCCAGCCTTCGCATTTCAGGCGCCGGCGGGGTAAAAAGCGCCATGAGCGAAGAAAAGCCTCAAATTTTCGGGACCGCCTGGGGTGATTTGGGGGTGGTGGTGATCGCCGCGCTCATCACCACCGCGTTGATTCTCATACTATTTTCCCCCTCGCCGTTCGAAAAATTGGAGCGAGCCCAGGCACAGCAGGAAAAAGAAAAAATCCGCCAGGAACAGGTGGCGCGCCAGAAAAAAATAGACGAGGCCGTGGCCAGCGGCGAGGTCAGCGTCGGCATCGCCCCCCACAAACATTAACCTGCGAAAACCCACCTCCCCCTCGTGCGCGCAGCGCACTGGAGGGGGAAGTAGCCGTAGCTGACCTTTAGGGTCAGCGAAGGCCGGAGGGGGTCACAAAAAACGAGGGCGGCTTGAATAAAAGCCGCCCGAGGCGTAAATAGCCGCCATCCCAAACAACAAGAGTAAGTTGTGTGGCGGCCTTAAGAAGGGCCGCCGCGGGCAAAAGCCTTTGTCACCCGGTGTGGGTGATCATTGAAAGAAAAGCATGGCCGTGGCCGCCGCGTCGCATTTGGAGCCGATCTTCGAACCCGTCATTGAAAAGGCGGGGTTCCGGTTGGTGCGCCTGCGCCTGATGGGCGGGGCCAACAAGACGCTGCAGGTGATGGCCGAGCGCCCCGACGGCAGCATGGATGTGGAAGGCTGCGCCGCCCTGTCCCACGCCTTGCTGGATTTCATCGAGGGACAGGACCCGATCGAGGGCGACTACGAGATCGAGGTGTCTTCGCCCGGCATTGACCGCCCTTTGACCCGGCCGATGGATTTTGTGCGCTGGTCCGGCCATGAGGCCAAGATCGAACTCAACGCCCCGGTCCACAGTGTTGGCGAAAGCCAAGGGGACAAGAATCAGGGCGACAAGAATAGGGACCGCAGGCGGTTCCGCGGCACGCTGCTGGGGCTGGATGGCTCGGACGTCATAATTCGCGCCGACAATAGCGACATCCGTTTTCCGTTTCGCGCCATCGCCAACGCCAAACTCGTGCTTACCGACAAGCTCATCAACGAAGATGTGAAGACGCGCACCATAGCGCAACAGGAGAAATAAAATGGCATCCACCGTAGCCGCCAACCGGCTCGAACTTCTGCAGATCGCCGACGCCGTCGCGCGCGACAAATCCATCGACAAACAGGTGGTTCTGACCGCGATGGAAGAGGCGATGCAGCGCGCCGCCAAGGCCCATTACGGCACCGAGAACGACATCAAAGTCGATATCGACCCCAAAACCGGCGAGACCCATGTGTCGCGCTATCTGCATGTTGTTGAGATGGTCGAGAACGACAAGACCGAGATTGCGCTTGCCGATGCGCGCCGCCGCAATCCCGATGCCCAGATCGGCGACATCATCGCCGAAACCCTGCCGCCGGTGGATTTCAACCGCATCAACGCCCAGAACGCCAAGCAGGTGATCGTGCAAAAGGTGCGCGACGCCGAGCGCGAGCGTCAATTCGACGAGTATAAAGACCGCATCGGCGAAGTGGTGCATGGCGTGGTCAAGCGTTCGGAATTCGGCTCGGTCGTCGTGGATTTGGGCAAGGCCGAAGGCGTGGTGCGCCGCGACGAGATGATCCCGCGCGAATCTTTCCGCGCCGGCGACCGCATCCGCGCCTATATCTACGATGTGCGCCGCGAGGCCCGGGGCCCCCAGATTTTCCTGTCGCGCAGCCATCCCCAGTTCATGGTGCGGCTGTTCGCCCAGGAAGTGCCGGAAATTTACGACGGCGTGATCGAAATCCGCGCGGTGGCGCGCGATCCCGGTTCCCGCGCCAAGATCGCGGTGATCAGCAAGGATTCCTCGATCGATCCGGTGGGCGCTTGCGTCGGCATGCGCGGCGTGCGCGTCCAAGCCGTGGTGCAGGAGCTGCAGGGCGAGCGCATCGACATCATTCCGTGGAACGGCGATCCGGCGACCTTCATCGTCAATGCGCTGGCCCCCGCGGAAGTCACCAAAGTGGTGCTGGACGAAGATACCCACCGCGTCGAAGTGGTGGTGCCGGACGAACAACTCAGTCTGGGCATCGGCCGCCGTGGCCAGAATGTGCGTCTGGCATCCCAGCTCACCGGCTGGCAGATCGACATTCTGACCGAAGCCGAGGAATCGGAACGCCGCCAGAAGGAATTTGCCCAGCGCACCGCTTTGTTCATGGAATCGCTGGATGTGGATGAGACCGTGGCCCAACTGCTCGCCTCGGAAGGCTTCGCGACCATCGAAGACGTCGCCTATGTCGAGCTGAACGAGTTGGCCCAGATCGAGGCGTTCGACGAGGAAACCGCGCAGGAACTGCAAAGCCGGGCGCTGGAATTCATCGAAGCCCGCAACAAGGAGATGGACGATAAGCGTCTGGCCTTGGGCGTGACCGACGACGTGCTGGAGGTCGAGGGTGTTACCGCCGCCATGGCGGTCGCCCTGGGCGAGCACCAGATCAAGACGCTGGAAGATCTGGCGGGCTGCGCCACCGACGATTTGATCGGCTATTACGAAACCAGCAAGGACAAGGAACGCGTGCGCGTTCCAGGCGCTCTGGACGGCTTCAATCTTTCCAGCGACGACGCCAACGCCATCGTCATGAAGGCGCGTGTCAAGATCGGCTGGGTCGAGGAAGAGCCGGAAGTCGTGGAAGAAGACGCCGCCGAGGAAGGCGAGGAGAAGACCGAAGCCTGATGATAGAAGTGGCGCACAAAATGGAAGAGGCGGACGAAGGTCGCGCGCGCGAGCGCCGCGATATCGTGTCGGGCGAAATCATGCCCGACAGCCGCCTGTTGCGTTTTGTCGCCGCGCCGGACGGCAGCATCATCCCCGACGCGGCCGGCAAGCTGCCGGGCCGCGGGCTTTGGGTGGAAGCCTCAATGGAGGCCGTCAACCAGGCGGTGGAAAAAAAGCTTTTCGCCCGCGCCGCCAAGCAGCAGGTCACGGCGTCTTCCGACCTCGCCGCGCGCGCGGAAAAAGCGCTGGTGGCGCGGATGCTGGGCGATCTTGGGATCGCGCGGCGATCCGGCGCGTTGGTGCTGGGCTTTGACAATGTCTTGCGCGCGCTGGAAAGCCCCAAGCCGCCAAAGGCGCTGATCGAAGCCTTTGACGGCGCATCCGACGGCAAGCGCAAATTATACGCCGCCGCGCATCGGCTGGAATTGAACTGTGCGGTTATCGAAAATTTGACCAGTGCCGAATTGGGCTTGGCGCTGGGACGCGAGAATGTGGTACATGCCGCCGTCCAGCCGGGCGGCCTTGCGGAACGTCTGACCTTTGATGCGGAGCGCCTTTCAGGGTTCCGTGCTGCACGCCGTCCTGGAATTGAAAGAGATTCATGAGCGATACCGACGAAACCAAGCGCCCGGCCAAAACGCTGTCGCTGAAGAAGACGGAAACCTCCACCGTCAAGCAAAGCTTCAGCCATGGCCGCACCAAGGCCGTGGTGGTGGAGAAGAAACGTTCCGCCACCCCGCCTGCCGCCGCCAAGACCGTCAAGCCCGCAGAAAAGCCTGCGGAAACACCGGCCGCCAAGCCCGCCGAAGCCAAGGCGCCCGCCGCCGCGCCGCCGCGCGGTGTGGTGCTGCGCCAGCTTTCAGATGAGGAAAAGGCGCGCCGCGCCGCCGCTTTGGCCGATGCCCGGGTGTCGGACAGCGAAGCCCGCCGCATGGCCGAGCAGGAAGCCGAGCGCCGGGCGCGCGAGGAAGAGCAGTTGCGCGCCGAACGCGCCGCCGCCGAAAAGCGCAAAGCCGAAGAAGAGGCGCGCAAGATCGCCGACGATCTGGCCAAGAAGCGCGCCGAGCAGGAAGCCGCCCGCCGTTTCGAAGCGCCCAAGCCCGGTGAACCGGCCGCCGCTGACGCGCCGCGCCGCCGCCTGGAGAATGAAGAAGAGGAAGAGGGCGGCTCCAAGAAGATCGGCGGCAAGCTGGTTCCGGCCAAGGCGCCCGCGCCCAAAAAGGCCGAAGGCGAGCGCCGCCGCGGCAAGCTGACCGTCACCCGCGCCTTGTCCGACGATGACGAGCGCGTGCGTTCGGTCGCTTCCTACAAGCGTCATCTGCAACGTGTGAACAAGGGCCATCAGCAACAGCCGGCCGGGCCGGCGGGTCCGCGTGACATCATTGTTCCGGAAACCATTACGGTTGCCGATCTGGCCAACCGCATGGCGCGGCGCACCGTGGACGTCATCAAAGTGTTGATGAAGAACGGGATGATGGCGACGCCCAACGATATTATTGACGCCGACACCGCCGAACTGGTGGCGACCGAGTATGGCCATGTGGTCAAGCGCGTGGCCGAAAGCGATGTGTTGGAAGGCCTGATCGGCGCCAAGGACGACGACGCCAAGCTGGAAGCGCGCCCCCCAGTTGTGACGGTCATGGGCCATGTCGACCATGGCAAGACCTCGCTGCTGGATGCGCTGCGCAAGACCGACGTGGTTTCGGGCGAAGCCGGCGGCATCACCCAGCATATCGGCGCCTATCAGGTGCAGCTCAAATCGGGCCAGAAGATCACCTTCCTGGACACGCCGGGCCATGCCGCCTTTACCCAAATGCGCGCGCGCGGCGCCAAGGTGACCGATCTGGTCATTCTGGTGGTGGCCGCCGATGACGGCGTGATGCCCCAGACGGTCGAGGCGATCGCCCATGCCAAGGCGGCAGGCGTACCGATGATCGTGGCGGTCAACAAGATCGACAAGGGCGATGCCAATCCGACCCGCGTGAAAACCGAATTGTTGCAGCACGAAGTCCAGGTCGAAGACATGGGCGGCGAGACACAGGCTGTCGAAGTTTCCGCCACCAAGGGCACCGGGCTCGACAAGCTGGAAGAAGCCATCCTGTTGCAGGCCGAAATTCTGGATTTGAAAGCCAATCCCGACCGCCCCGCCGAAGGCGCGGTGGTCGAAGCCAAGCTGGACAAGGGCCGCGGCCCCGTCGCCACCGTGCTGGTGCAGCGCGGTACCTTGAAGGTGGGCGATATTGTGGTGGCCGGCGCCGAATGGGGCCGGGTGCGCCTGCTGGCCAACGAACGCGGCGAGTCGGTGAAAAGTGCTGGACCTTCCACGCCCATCGAAGTCTTGGGCCTGTCCGCCGCCCCCGAAGCCGGCGACGAAATGGTCGTGGTCGAGAACGAAGCGCGCGCCCGCGAAGTGGCGGAATATCGTGGCCGCAAGCGCCGCGAGCAGCGCCAGGCCTCGTCCTCGCGCCAGACGCTCGATCAATTGCTGCAGACCCGCGAAGCCGGCGAAAAGCGCCTGCTGCCGCTGGTGCTCAAGACCGATGTGCAAGGCTCGTCCGAAGCCATCCAAGGCGCGCTGGGCAAGCTGGCCACCGCCGAAGTCGGCGCGCAGATCCTGCAGTCCGGCGTGGGCGGCATCACCGAAAGCGACGTCATTCTGGCCCATGCCAGCGGCGCGGCGGTGATCGGGTTTAATGTCCGCGCCAATAACCAGGCGCGCGACCGCGCCAAGCGCGACGGCGTGGAAATCCGCTACTACAACATCATCTACAATCTGGTGGATGACGTGAAGGCGGCGCTGTCGGGCATGCTGACGCCTGAGACGCGCGAAAAATTCCTGGGCAATGCCGAAATCCTGGAAGTGTTCAATATTTCCAAGATCGGCAAGGTCGCGGGCTGCAAGGTCACCGAAGGCGTGGTGCGGCGCGGCGCCAAGGTGCGCCTGATCCGCGACAATGTGGTGATCCATGAAGGCGAGCTTTCCACCCTCAAGCGCTTCAAGGATGAAGTGAAAGAAGTGCAATCGGGGCAGGAATGCGGCATGGCCTTCACCAACTACCAAGACATGCAGAAAGGCGACGTCATCGAATGTTTCGATGTCGAAACCATCCAGCGCGCATTGTAGCAACTCTGTTTAACCTCACCCTTCGACAGGCTCAGGGTGAGGAAGTTTTTTCAAATCCTCATGCTGAGCCTCCCGAGCTTGGCGAGGGGCGAAGCATGAGGATGGACTTTAAGAATGCCCCGCCGTCCTCCCAGCCGTTCCTCCTCGCGCCGCCCGCCTGTCCGGGGCGGGCACGCGCAAGCCGGTCCGTCGCAGCGCCAGTTGCGTGTTGGCGAGACGCTGCGCCACGCCCTGGCCGAAGTGCTCAACCGCAATGAAATCCGCGATCCCGACCTGGACGGCGTTTCGGTGACTGTCACCCAGGTCAAGCCGTCGCCCGACATGCGCTATGCCACGGTCTATTGCGAGCCCCTGGGCGGCGAGAATGCCAAGGCGGTGGTGAACGCCTTGAACCGGCACAAGGGATTTCTGCGCGGCGAGATGGGCCATCGCATCACCATGAAGTTCACGCCCGAGCTGCGCTTTGTCGAAGACGAGTCTTTCGCCGAAGCCCAGAAGATCGAGACCATTCTCAAATCGCCGGAAGTGCAGCGGGATCTGGCCGCCACGCACGACGAAGAAGACAACGAATGAATAGGAAGACTCAGGCTTTCTCCCCCCGCGAGGCGAAGCCTTTGGCGGGGGGAGATGTCGCAACGAAGGTGAGTAGCGACCGCGTACGAACGCGGTACGCCGACCTGAGTTGTGACAGAGGGGGGCGATAAAATGGGTCGGCGTAAGAAGGGTAACCCGGTCCATGGCTGGGTCGTCCTGGACAAGCCCAAGGGCATGACTTCGACCCAGGCGGTTGCTGCCGTGCGCCGCATCTTTGATGCGCAAAAAGCCGGTCATGCCGGAACTCTCGACCCCATGGCGACCGGCATCCTGGCCATCGCATTGGGGGAGGCGACCAAGACCGTTCCCTATGCGATGGACGCCGATAAAACCTATCGCTTCACCGCTGCTTGGGGGGAAAGCCGCGACAGCGACGATGCCGAAGGTAAGGTCACGGCTATCTGCGACAAGCGCCCCAGCCGGGAAGAAATCGAGGCTCTGCTGCCCCGCTTCACCGGGGTCCTGAATCAGGTGCCCCCGGCCTATAGCGCCATCAAGGTGGCCGGGGAGCGGGCCTATGACCTGGCGCGGGAGGGGGAAGAGGTGATCCTGGAACCCCGGCAGGTGGAGGTCTTCCAGGCCCGGCTGCTGGAGGCCGGCCGCGATCAAGCGGAGTTCGAAATCCTTTGTAGTAAAGGCACTTACGTCCGGTCCTGGGTACGGGACTTGGCGCTGGCCTTGGGAACCTTGGGCTATGTTTGCGCCTTGCGCCGGACCCGGCTGGGGGCCTGGGACGAAAAATCCGCGGTCGGGCTGGATACCCTGACCCCTTTTATGCATAGTCCCGCCGCTTTTGGGTATTTGAGACCCCTTTCGACCGCGCTGGACGGCATCCCGGCACTGGCCGTCAGTGGTCCCGATACGGTTCGCATCCGATCCGGCAACCCCATCCTCATCCGCGCGAATATCTTCGCCAAGATGAAGGACGGTTTTGGTGACGGCGAGCTCTGCGGTCTCACCGTCTTTCTCAAGGATGAGGAGGGTGCGCCCGTGGCATTGGCCGAAATCGCCGAAGGTGAGCTTCGTCCATTTCGCGTCTTCAATTTCTCAACGCCCTGATGTCCGGAAAGAAACCATGATTACCCCTGAACGCAAGAAACAAGTCGTCGCCGAATATGCGACGGGCAAGAATGACACCGGCTCGCCGGAAGTGCAGATCGCGATCCTGTCGGAGCGCATCACCAACCTCACCGAACATTTCAAGACCCACGCCAAGGACAATCATTCCCGCCGCGGCATGATCAAGATGGTGTCGTTGCGCCGCAACCTGCTGGACTATGTGAAGTCCAAGGATGTGAAGCGCTATGAAGGCATCATCGCGAAGCTGGGTCTGCGCCGCTGAGTTCGCGCAGCATAGAATTGGCACGGCCTTGCGCAAAAGCGTGAGGCCGTGCTCTTGCTTTTGCGGGGGATGAGCTCCCGCAAAAACTGGTCCCATAGGGGGATCACTGGAGCGCCGGCGGGAGCCGAAGCGGCCAAAATAAGGAAGGCCCGCGCGCAATATGGCGGCGGGTGATGACGAAAGAAAAATCCCATGTTTACGACACACAAAGAAAGCTTCGAATGGGGCGGCCGTACGCTGACCCTTGAGACCGGCAAGATTGCCCGCCAGGCCGATGGTTCGGTGCTGGCCACCTATGGCGAAACCGTGGTGCTGGCCACCGTGGTTGGCGCGCCCAATCCCAAAGAGGGCGTGGATTTCTTCCCGCTCACCGTGAATTACCAGGAACGCTATTACGCCGCCGGCAAGATTCCGGGCGGCTATTTCAAGCGCGAACGCGCGCCCACCGAGCGCGAAACGCTGATCTCCCGCCTGATTGACCGTCCCATCCGTCCCTTGTTCGCGGAAGGTTATCGCAACGAAACCCTGGTGGTGGCGCAGGTTCTAAGCCACGATCTGGAAAACGATCCCGATATCGTGGCGATGGTTGCCGTCTCCGCCGCCCTGACCATTTCGGGCGTGCCCTTCAAGGGTCCGATCGGCGCCGCCCGGGTTGCTTACATCGACGGTGCGTACAAGCTGAACCCGCCGATAGACGAAATGGCCAATTCCCAGCTGGAACTGGTGGTCGCCGGCACCCATGACGCCGTGATGATGGTGGAATCCGAAGCTCAGGAGCTCAGCGAAGACGTCATGCTGGGCGCCGTGATGTTCGGCCACCGCGAAATGCAACATGCCATCAATGCCATCATCCGCCTGGCGGAAAAGGCGGCCAAGGAGCCGCGCGCCGTGCCGGAAGATGTGCATGCGCCGATCCGCGCCAAGTTGAAGGCCGCCGCCTCGGCGGAACTGGCCAAGGCGTTCCAGCTTCCGATCAAGTTCGAGCGCCGTGACGCGCTCAGCGCCGTGAAAAAGAAGTTCGCCGCCGATTTCGTCGGTGAAGGCGAAGGCAAGGTGCCGGCCAATGTCTATTCCGGCCTGCTGCATGACGTGGAAGCCGATGTGATGCGCGGCGCGGTGCTGGACACCAAGAAGCGCGTTGACGGCCGCGATCTGACGACGGTGCGCCCGATTGTGGCGGAAGTCGGCATCCTGCCGCGCACCCATGGTTCGTCGCTGTTTACCCGCGGCGAAACCCAGGCGCTGTGCGTCTGTACTTTGGGCACCGCCGAAGACGAGCAGTTCGTGGACAGTTTGGAAGGCACCGGCAAGCAGACCTTCATGCTGCACTACAATTTCCCGCCCTACAGTGTCGGCGAAACCGGCCGCATGGGCTCGCCTGGCCGCCGCGAAATCGGCCATGGCAAGCTCGCCTGGCGCGCCATCCATCCGATGCTGCCCAAGAAAGAGGACTTCCCCTACACCATTCGCGTGGTGTCGGAGATCACCGAATCCAACGGCTCATCCTCCATGGCCACGGTGTGCGGCACGTCGCTGGCGCTGATGGACGCAGGCGTTCCTTTGAAGAAGCCCACCGCGGGCATCGCCATGGGCCTTATCCTGGAAGGCGCCCGCTATGTCGTGCTGTCGGATATTCTGGGTGATGAAGATCATCTGGGCGACATGGACTTCAAGGTGGCGGGCACCGAGGAGGGGATCACATCTCTCCAGATGGACATCAAGATCGCCGGCATCACCGAGGAGATCATGAAGGTCGCGTTGGCGCAGGCCAAGGGCGGCCGTCTGCACATCCTGGGCGAAATGAACAAGGCGCTCACCGGCGCCCGCGCCGAGCTGGGCGAACATGCCCCGCGCATCGAGCAGATCAAGATCCCGGTGGACAAGATCCGCGATGTGATCGGCACCGGCGGCAAGGTGATCCGCGAGATCGTGGAAAAGACCGGCGCCAAGATCAATGTCGAGGATGACGGCACGGTGAAGATCGCTTCCGCCGACGGCGAGTCGATCAAGGCGGCGCTGAAATGGATTCGCGGCCTGACCGCGGAACCGGAAGTGGGCCAGATCTATGACGGCAAGATCGTCAAGGTGATGGACTTCGGCGCCTTTGTGAACTTCTTCGGTCCCAAGGACGGGCTGGTGCATGTCTCCGAATTGGCGGCACAGCGCGTCGCCAGCCCCAAGGACGTGGTCAAGGAAGGCCAGGCGGTGAAGGTCAAGCTGCTGGGCTTCGACGATCGCGGCAAGGTGCGCCTCAGCATGAAGCAGGTGGATCAGACCACCGGCGAAGACGTCGGCAAGAAGCCCGCAGCCGCGGAAGCGCCGCAGGCCTGATCTGCCCTGACGTCACAAACACCCGCCCGCGAGGCTCATGCTTCGCGGGCGGTTTTGCTTTGGCCCGTTGTTTCCGTTGGTAAACGGCGCTCCGTTATTCTTGAGACTTGGCGGCGCGCGGGGTATCTGTCTGCCATGGCCGTTTTGATGCGTCTTATCAGCCTTATCCTGATCGTGACCGCCCTGTTGTCGCTGGGGGCGGACGCGGTGTCTTCGCTGGAACGCGGCGGGGAATTGACGGTGCGTAGCCTGAACACGGTCTGGGGCATGTTGCATCAGCCCAGTCTGGACGGGTTCAAGAGCTGGGTGCAAAACCATGCTGCCTTCATGGCGCAGGGGGTTTACTCCTCGCTTGCGCTTCCGGCCTGGGCGGCGACGGGCGTATTAGGCGTGATTTTCGCCTTCGTGTTTGGCCGCAGGCACTGACCGGAATAGCTCTCACCCTTTGACACGCTCAGGGTGAGGATTAGCGGTTTTCCCCGTCCGGGCGCGGCCTTCGCTGTCGCTCAGGCTTTAAGCCTGGCCGTCATAAATCACGATTTGCGCCCGGACCCCACAGCACATCGCCCATGCCGTCTTTGTTGGCGGTACGCGCCATCACGAACAGATGATCCGACAGCCGGTTGGCATAACGCAGCGCCGCCGCGTTGATCTTTTCTTCTCCCGCCAGCGCGACCATGGCGGCTTCGGCGCGCCGCGCGATGGCGCGCGCCAGATGCAGATGCGCCGCCAAGGCGGTGCCGCCCGGCAGCACAAACGATGTCAGGGGCGAGAGCTTTTCATTCATGACATCGATCTCGCGTTCCAAACGCTCGATCTGCGCGGC
The DNA here is from genome assembly GCA_035275465.1 of Rhizomicrobium sp. GTDB lineage: Bacteria > Pseudomonadota > Alphaproteobacteria > Micropepsales > Micropepsaceae > Rhizomicrobium. The sequence continues at coordinate 27,113 of DATEMS010000045.1, forward strand.
GCAAATTCGCAAGCGCCCTTCTGCCTTGCGTCCGTCTTCCGGGGTACAGAGGTCGGCCCCCAAATCGAACAGATCGTTCTGGATGCGCGCCAGCATGGCATTGCTATTGCCCTGGGCGTGCAGCCGGGCGATGCCGATGGCGCAATTGGTTTCGTCCACCGCGCCGATGGCGGTGATGCGCAAACTGGCCTTGGAAATCCGGCTGCCGTCGCCCAGCCCGGTTTCGCCGGAATCACCGGTTCGTGTATAGATGCGGTTCAGCGTGACCATGGCAGAAGCATAATGGGCCTTGCCAGTCGACGCGAGGGGGCAGATGGGCATCGGAATTGTTCTGATCTTCTGGCTGATTGTGGGAAGTTTTGCGGCTCTTGTCGGGAGCGTAATTCTGCGGGCGATCGCAACATTTCTTGTGCAAAAAAGCCATCCGGCGCGAAAGCGCGTCATGCGGGTCGCAACCATTCTGCCGTTCGCAGGCTTGGGGTGGCTATTTGCGGTTTTTGTTTTTCAAGCCACGATCAACGTTTACCTGGGCCGCGACCCCGGGATTGGAGACAGTTGGAATACACCGCTCCCAAACGGATACCGGCTCATCATGATCGACGTCACCGATCATGGCACAGTCTACAATCCGAAAACCCTGCCGCCCGATACCATTGCCGGCCAGGACGACAATGTATTCGACGTTTCGCAACTTCAGCTGAGCGGCCGCTATATGCTAGGCGCGCTCACGCCAGACAATTCCTATGGCGGGAGCTACTTTCTTTTGGATACGCAATCGGGAAAGCGGCTGATTTTTCCTGATTTTGATCGCCTTGGTGCAGCTCTGGGGCCTTTGGGGATAAAGCCCGATCTGCGGCCTATCGAGACGGTTTATTCCCAATATGGCGGCAGGTTGTTCGGCTATGTGGTGCTGGCTCTGATGCTGATTCCGCCGATGTTTGTTTTTGTCCTTTTCTGCCGCTGGGTTCTGCGGATACGGAAAAGTGAGGTGCTACAGGCGACATAAATCCATGTTGCGATGCCCCTGGGGTTGGTTATGATCCCGCCGCCTAGCTTAACCGGAACTTGCCCATGCCCGTAGAGGCCCCCGAAATCGTCGAAACCGACACCGGCCGCGTTGCCTGCGATGGCGGCGGCGGCGCTTTGGGCCATCCCAAGGTCTTTCTGGAAATGGGCGACGAAAATTTCGTGGAATGTCCCTATTGCGACAAGCGCTTTGTGCTTAAGCCGGGCGCAGGTCATCATTGAGCGCCCTGAAAAAGGGCGACCATCTCTATCTGGTGGATGGTTCGGGCTATCTGTTCCGCGCCTATCACGCCTTGCCGCCGCTCACCCGAAAATCCGATGGTCTGCCCACCGGCGCGGTGTCCGGCTATTGCAACATGCTGTGGAAGCTGCTGGAGGACATGAAGGGTCCCGAACAGCCCACCCATCTGGCGGTGATCTTTGATGCCAGCGAAAAGACCTTCCGCAACGACATCTACAAGGAATACAAAGCGCACCGCCCGCCGCCGCCGGAAGACCTGATCCCGCAATTTCCCCTGGTGCGCGACGCCACCCGCGCCTTTGGCATCAGTTGCGTGGAGATGAAGGGTTATGAGGCCGACGACCTGATCGCCACTTATGCGCGGCTGGCGCGCGAGGCCGGCGCCCGCTGCACCATCATCTCCTCCGACAAGGATCTGATGCAGTTGGTGGTGGACGGCAAGGTCGAATTGCTGGACACCATGAAGAACCGCCGCTTGGCCAGCACCGAGGTGCTGGAGAAATTCGGCGTCACCCCCGACAAGGTGGTGCAGGTCCAGGCCCTGGCGGGCGATGCGTCCGACAATGTGCCGGGCGTCAGAGGCATCGGCATCAAAACCGCCGCCGAGTTGATCAATGCCTATGGCGATATCGAGGCCCTGCTGGCCAAGGTGAACGAGATCAAGCAGCCCAAGCGGCGCGAGACTTTGATCGAAAATGCGGATAATGCCCGCATTTCCTTGAAGCTGGTGACCCTGGACGCGCACGTCCCTTTCAAAGAGAAGCCGGACGAATTCGCGGTGCATGAACCCGATTGCAAGGAGCTGATCGCCTTTTTGAAGGCGATGGAGTTCGGCACCATCACCCGCCGGGTGGCGGCGCATTTCCAGGTCGAGGATATTGAGGCTATCGCGGCCGCGCCGACCGTGGCCAATGTGCTGCCGCCCAAGCCGGCATTGCCGGATCCGGTGGCGGAAAAACCCGCCGAAGACGCTGCTCTGCGCGCGCCGATCAATTACGATGCCTATGTCACGGTTACCAAGTCCGCGGAATTGGACAAATGGATCGCGCGCGCCCAGGCGGCGGGTCAGGTTTGCGTGGATACCGAAACCACCTCGCTGGATCCCATGACCGCCAATCTTTGCGGCGTGTCGCTGGGGATCGCGCCGGGCGAGGCCTGTTATATTCCCTGCGGCCACCGCAGGGGTGACGGGCTGTCGCTGGATCTGTCCCAGGCTCAGGACGGCGATACCGCCATCGTCCAGATGGCCGAAGCCGATGTGCTGGCGCGTCTGAAACCGCTGCTGGAAGACGACTCCATTCTGAAGATCGGCCAGAACCTGAAGTATGACGCGCTGATTTTTTTGCAGCGCGGTATCCGGCTGGACCCCATAGATGACACGATGCTGATGTCCTATGTGCTGGAAGGCGGGCTGCACGGCCACGGTATGGACGAGCTTTCCGAACTGCATCTGTCGCATACGCCGATCACCTTCAGCGACGTCACCGGCAAGGGCAAGGACAAGCTCACATTCGATTGCGTGCCGGTGGCCGAGGCGACCAAATATTCCGCCGAGGACGCCGATGTCACCTTGCGGTTGCACATGCTGCTCAAGCCGCAACTGCGCGAAAAATCCAAGCGCAGTGTCTATGAGACATTGGAGCGGCCGCTGGTGATGGTGCTGGCCGACATGGAGCGGGCAGGGGTCAGCATCGATCCGGAGCTGCTGCGCAAATTATCCAACGATTTCGCCAAGCAACAAGTCGGGTTGGAAAAGGACATCCACAAGCTGGCGGGCGGAGAATTCAATATCGCCTCGCCCAAGCAATTGGGCGAGATCCTGTTCGACCGGATGAAGATCGAAGGCGGGCGCAAGACCAAGACCGGCGCCTGGTCCACCGACAGCGATGTGCTGGAAGACGTGGCGGCGCAGGGCCATCCCATCGCCACAAAGGTGCTGGACTGGCGCGGGTTGGCCAAATTGCGCGGCACCTACACGGATGCTTTGCCCGCTTATATCAATGCCAAGACGGGCCGGGTGCATACCTCTTATGCCATGGCCTCCACCTCAACCGGGCGGCTGGCTTCCACCGATCCCAATCTGCAGAATATTCCGGTCCGCACCGAGGAAGGCCGGCGCATCCGCCAGGCATTCATCGCGGCCAAAGGGCATAAACTGATCAGCGCCGATTACAGCCAGATTGAGCTTCGGCTTTTGGCCCATATCGCCGACATTCCGGAACTGAAAAAAGCCTTTGCCGACAATCTGGATATTCACGCCATGACGGCGTCGGAAATCTTCGGTGTGCCGGTCAAGGACATGCCCGCCGAGGTGCGCCGCCGCGCCAAGGCGATCAATTTCGGCATCGTCTATGGCATTTCCGGCTTCGGCCTGGCCAATCAACTGGGTATCCCGCAAAGCGAGGCATCCGACTACATCAAGAAATACTTCGCTCGCTTTCCCGGCATCCGCGATTACATGGAAGATACCAAGCAATTCGCGCGCACCCATGGCTTTGTCGAAACTCTGTTCGGGCGGCGCATGCACATCCGCGAGATCAATTCCAAAGTACCGGGTTTCCGCGGCGGAGCCGAACGCGCCGCCATCAACGCGCCGATCCAGGGGGCTGCCGCCGACATCATCCGCCGCGCCATGGTCAAGCTACCCCCCGCGCTGGCTGACGCAAATGTCAAGGCCACGATGCTGCTGCAGGTGCATGACGAATTGATTTTCGAAGCCCCGGACAAGGAAGTCGAGAAGGCGTCCAAGCTGATCAAGACGGTGATGGAAAAGGCTGCTTTACCTGCCGTTGAAATCTCAGTGCCGCTGGTCGTGGACGCCAGAGCCGCAGATAACTGGGACGCGGCGCATTGAGCAGGCTGCGGTGGCTGGCTGCGGGATTGGCGGTCTTTATCGTCGCCGCCAACTTTTTTCTGGTTCAATACATGGGGGGAACCGGTGTAACAGGCCGGGTCTTGATTCCAGGGCTGGCGGATTTCGCGCCGACGTTCAATCGCGGGGTGTCCTTCGGGTTGCTGGCCCAAAATAGCCCTGCGGGATGCCGCGCGCTGATCGCGCTTCTGGTGCTGATTATTCTTGCTGTTGCCATTATGGCTTGGCAGGCGTCCACATTACTCGCCGCCGCAGGTTTCGGCCTTATCTTGGGCGGTGCGCTGGGCAATTTGCTTGACCGTCTTCTTAATGGCGCGGCATGCGCGGTATTCGATTTTCTATCCCTGCATCTGGGAAAAATACCGCTTTTCGTCTGCAATTTTCCCGACATCGCGATTTCCGCAGGCGTCGTCTTGCTGCTGGCCGATTCTTTTTGGCCCAAACGCGGCGCGAGGGAGTGAGGAGCGGTTCGCCAACGACGAACGCAATGGTCCTGTGGGCCATTGCGAGGTCCATAGCGGCAGCGTATGGACAACGCCGCGAGCTATGGCGAGCGGCTAGGATCGTAGCTCTCGTACTTCGTTGGCCCGCCCGGCCTCGCGGCACGCTCAAGCGTACCGCTGCGGCGTTCGCCGGGCGAAAGGTCCACTGGACCTTTCGCTTATCCGGCTCACCCCGCAAGGGGAGGGGGAATTGAGATTTAAGCCGCGATGCTCTTGAGCCCGGTCTCAGCGGTGATCCCCGCCTTGCCCAGCGTCTCCATCAACTCGGCCATCACCTTTTCGCTGTCGGGCGATTTGCCGCCTGCGGCCAGGGATTGCGCCGCCATATAGCCCGTGAGGAAGCCGGGTTCGGATAGATGGCCCAGGATCAGGCTCCGCGCCCGGTTCATCAAGACGCCTTCGGTGAGGAGGCCGCCCGTCGCCAGCCGCAGCAGGGTCTGGGCCTTTTCCACCGGTGAAGTGGTGCGTGTCTCGATGGATTCGAACAGCCTGCCGCGCGCTTCGATCTGCACCGCCAGTATATCCAAGCGGCCGGCGATCTCCTCGCGCGTTACGTCGATGAACCCCGAACGCCGCACCCGCGACTGCAATTGCGCCAGCCGTTGCAGGCGTTGCAGCAAAGGCGCTTTGGGATTGTGGAAAAAATTCTCGAAGGCGGCGGAATTCAGCACCGGCATTATATAGCTGGCCAATTGGCGTTTGTTTTCCGCGCCGATGATATTGTCCTCGATGAACAGGATGCGCTCGATCCTCTCGTCGGGCCCGGCCTCGGCGATGTATTCGCCCAGCGCTTCCTGCCCCACCAAGCGTTTGGAGCGAAGCGTGAAGGCCGCGATCAAATCCTCATGGCTCAGATACTTGCCCACGCCCATCACAATGCGATTGGCCATGCCGCGCAAGGTCTTGAGCTCTTCGACCATGAATTCCGGGCAAAGCCGCTTGTTGCTCTTGAATTCAGAGATGATGCGGTTGGCCACGGCGGTGCGGGCTTCCGGCAAGGTGTCGGCGGCGAAATGATCGGTCAGCGCGGCCAGGCCCTCGCCGCGTTCGCCCTCCGGCTGCTTGCCCAAAAACAGCGTCACCAGCTTGTTCAGCGCCTGGCCCAGATTTTCCGCCGGTCCCATCAATTCGTGCAGCGCCGCCGAGCCGTTGAGCATCTCGGACAGGATCGCGTCCACCGAGGACAGAACCAGCTTGCGCGGTTCTTCCTCCAGCGGCGCGCTTTCCATGATTTTGATCAGCATCAGGGCTTTCTCGTCCCAGCCCTTGGCCTCTTTCAGATGCCGCGCCAAGGCGCCGTTGAAGATATAGGCGGCGTCGCCTTGGCCCACCAGCATCTCGGCCAGTTCGGCGAACTGGTGGGACTCGGGATTGGGGAAAAGGCCCTTGCGCTGGTCGCGATAGACGCGATGAAAGGCCTGAGTCGTCAGCTCGTTCAGGCTCTTGACGATCTGCTGCACCCCGGTGGTGGTGGAAGCGGCCTGCGCTACCGCCACCTTCTGAATGGCGTGCTGATAGAGCGTGCCGGTGGCTTCCAGCTTTTCCAGCAAATCGGCGCGATGGATCAGTTCGGTGATGGTGACCTTGTTGCGCGACAAAAAGTCGGTCAGCAGCCGGCTCATGGTTTGGCGCGCGTGATAGGAATAAAGATCGTCGGGCTTGAAGCAGGGCAGGGTATGCGGCGCGTCTTCCTGCGCTGGGGCCACCCGCATCTGATTGTGGCCCTCCTCGAAGATTTTCAGGGTAAGAAAGTCGCCGCTCTCGTCATTGTAGGTTTCCTTGACGACCTTGACCCCGGTCGCCTGTTCCGCGGCCATCAATTCCTGGGCCATGGCGATGGCGGCATCGCGCGAGGTGGCGACCTCATGCAACGTCCAGCCGCCCTTGGCGCCGACGCGCCGGAAGATCTCGTAATGGATTTCGTAGGCCATGCGGGCATGTTGGCGCGCCCCGCTTTAAAGGCCAGTTAACCGTAAATATTCCCGATGGTGGGGTCCGGCCCGCACAGGGGACAGGCCGGGTCCTTGGGCAGACGCGCGGTGCGAAATTCCGTGGCAAGGGCTTTATAGGTCAGGATTTTTCCGGCCAAACTGGCGCTAAGACCGGCCGCTTCCTTCAAGACCTCCAGCGCCTGCAGCGATCCCATCACCCCGGCTGCGGCCCCCAACACCCCGGTTTCTGAGCAATTGGGGGCCGTTTCCGGCGGCGGGGGGGCGGCGAACAGGCAGCGATAGCAGGGACAATCGGGCAGATGGCCCTTGTAGGTGGCCAGCTGGCCTTCGAACTCGGTGACGGCGGCTGAAACCAAGGTTTTTCGGGCAAAGAAACAGGCATCATTGAGCAGGAAGCGGGTAGCGAAATTGTCCGATCCGTCGGCGACAATGTCATAGCCGGCGATCACCGTCATCACATTGGCGGGGCCCAGCCGTACAGGGTGGGTCTGGACTTCAACCCCGGGATTTAACGCCTTCAGGGTTTGCGCCCCTGCCGCGACCTTGGGCTGGCCCACATCGGCCGTCTTGAACAGGATCTGGCGCTGAAGATTGGACAGGCTGACGGCATCGTCATCGGCCAGCCCCAGGGTGCCGATGCCCGCCGCCGCCAGATACAGCGCCACCGGGCTTCCCAGGCCGCCAGCCCCCACGATCAAGACCTTGGCGTTGCGGATCCTGGCCTGGCCGGGACCACCCACCTCCCGCAGCACCAGATGGCGGGCATAACGGTCCAATTCCTCGTCGTTCAGCATTCCGATTCCATACGGTGAAAGCGCGGCTTTGTCGCCCATCGCGATTGCAAAGCGCCTTGCGAAGGCAGCGCTCCGCGATGACAGCGGATTTTATAGATTATCCATTAAAAATAATGACTTACCGCGCAGCATGAGGTGCAGCATGAAGCGGTCATGCTGCGGGCTTTGCTTGCAGCATAAGCGCAGCAAACTGGGGGCGGCGTCAGATTTTCCGGTATACCCACACTTTGGCGGGCGGGATATTGGCAAAGACGGTGGCGACGTGGACCGCGCGATAGCCGTCGGGTGGCACCACGGGCGCATGCGGGCCATAGGAAAATTGAATGATGGGCGCGCCCGGCATCAGCCGTTTCACCAGCCCATCCATATAGGCCAAGCGCATTGCCATGGAATGATTGAGCAGCGGAATGCCGGAAACGATGGCGCAAAACGGACCGCCATGGCGCGCACCCAAGGTGCGGTCCAGATCGAAGGCATCGCCCTGGATCACATGGGCTTGCGGGAAGCGCCGGGCCAAATGCTGCGCCAATTCCTCGTCATATTCCACCAGAGTCAGTTGATCGGCGGGAATGCCCCGCGCCAAAACCGCTTGGCTGATAACCCCGGTGCCGGGGCCGGTTTCCAAGACAGGACCGGTGGTGGAATCGATCTGGCGAGCAATCGCCTCGGCCAAAGCCGGGCTGGACGGCATCACCGCGCCCACATCCTTGGGACGTGCGATCAGCGCGCGCAGAAAGCGGATATTGTCGGCAAGGGTCGTGGTCACGGCTCAGCTTGCCCTGTGTTCATTCCGGAGGCTAGGACAAAAGCACAATTCCACGAAAGGCTTACTTCTCGCAACCCTTCCAGAATTCTTTCAACCTTGTAAGGAATCCTTCGGCCTCCGGGTGAGTCCCGGCTTGGCTTTCGCCATCGAATTCCCGCAGCAATTCCTTTTGGCGGCGGGTCAGCTTGACCGGGGTCTCCACTGCCAGCTCGACATACAGATCGCCCCTCTGGGCGCTGCGCAAGACCGGCATACCCTTGCCGCGCAGCCTAAATTGCCGTCCCGGCTGGGTCCCTTCGGGGATCGCAACCTTGGCGCGGCCGCCATCCAGGGTGGGGACTTCAATGCTCGCGCCCAAGGCCGCCATCACAAAGGATACCGGCGCGCGGCAATGCAGATCATGGCCATCGCGCTGGAAAATCGGGTGTTCCGCGACCGAGAGAAAAATATAGAGGTCGCCCGGCGGCCCGCCATTGCTCCCGGCCGCGCCTTCGCCCGAAAGCCGTATGCGGGTGCCTTCTTCCACGCCCGGCGGTACGTCCACAGTCAAGGTGCGTTCCTTTTGCACCAGGCCGGCGCCGCGGCAGGCCTTGCAGGGATTGCGGACGATCTTGCCCGCGCCGCGGCAGGCCGAGCAGGTGCGCTCGATGGTGAAAAAGCCCTGGGTGGCGCGCACCTTGCCGTGACCGGCGCAAGTGGGACAGGTTTCGGGACTGTGGCCCGGCTCCGCGCCAGAACCGGCGCAAGGCTCGCAGGCCACCATGGTGGGGACACTGATCTCGGCACTGCGGCCGGTGAAGGCTTCTTCCAAGGTGATGGTCAGGTTGTAACGCAAGTCCTGGCCGCGATTCTGCCGTTTGCCCCGGGGCCCCGCGCCCATCATCTGGCCGAATATGTCCTCGAACACATCGCCGAAGCTGCTGAAATCGCCGAAAGGACTTCCGGCGCGCGCACCGGCCGCGCCCATGCCCGCCTCAAAGGCGGCGTGGCCGAAGCGATCATAAGCGGCGCGCTTATGATCGTCCTTCAGGACGTCATAGGCTTCGTTGATTTCCTTGAATTTGATTTCGGCTGTGTGGTCGCCGGGATTCTTGTCGGGATGAAATTTCATCGCCAGCTTGCGATAGGCGGACTTCAAAATGTCGCCGGTCGCGCCCTTCTGGCATTCCAGAGTCTCGTAATAACAGCGCTTGCTCATGGCCCGACTTTACCTTTGCCCCCCTCCGGCCTTCGCATCTTTGCTCGCGCATCTGCGCTCGCGACGCTACGGCCACCTCCCCCTCTTGCGCGCTTGCGCGCACGAAGGGGAGACGGACCTGTGACTACGCAGCGCCCTTCTTGTTGTCGTCCACTTCCTCGAAGTCGGCGTCCACAACATTGTCATCGGGTTTGTTGCCCGCGCCATCGGCGGCGGCGTCTGCGGCCGCGCCTTCGGCTTGCTGCGCCTTGTACATGGCCTCACCCAATTTCATCGAAGCCTGAGCCAGGGTATTGGTTTTCTCCTTGATGGCGTCGGCGTCATCGCCCTTGACCGCGTCCTTGAGCGAGGCGAGGGCGGCTTCGATCGCGGTCTTCTCGTCCGCGCCGATCTTGTCGCCATGCTCGGACATCGCCTTTTCGGTGGAATGGATCAGGGCATCGGCCTGGTTCTTGGCCTCCACGGACTCGCGGCGCTTCTTGTCTTCGGCGGCATGGCTTTCGGCGTCTTTGACCATCTTCTGGATATCGGCCTCCGACAGGCCGCCGGAAGCCTGGATGCGAATCTGCTGCTCCTTGCCCGTGGCCTTGTCCTTGGCGGTGACGCTGACAATGCCGTTGGCGTCGATGTCGAAGGTGACTTCGATCTGCGGCACGCCGCGCGGCGCCGGCGGAATGCCTTGAAGGTCGAAGCGGCCCAGGCTCTTATTGTCCGCCGCCATTTCGCGTTCGCCCTGGAACACATTGATGGTGACCGCGCCCTGATTGTCTTCGGCGGTGGAGAAGATGTTGCTCTTCTTGGTCGGGATGGTGGTGTTGCGGTCGATCAGCCGGGTGAAGACGCCGCCCAAGGTTTCGATGCCCAAGGACAGCGGGGTCACGTCCAGCAGCAGCACGTCTTTGACTTCGCCTTTCAAGACGCCGCCCTGGATGGCCGCGCCGATGGCGACCACTTCGTCGGGGTTGACGCCCTTATGCGGCTCCTTGCCGAACAGGGTCTTCACCGCTTCCTGCACCTTGGGCATGCGGGTCATGCCGCCGACCAGGATGACTTCGTCGATCTGAGACGCGGTGACGCCCGCATCTTTCAGCGCCTGCTTCACGGGTCCGACTGTCTTCTGGATCAGGTCGTCCACCAGCTTTTCCAAAGTGGCGCGGGTGATCTTGATGGTGAGATGCTTGGGACCGGACGCATCCGCTGTGATAAAGGGCAGGTTCACTTCGGTCTGCTGCGCGCTCGACAATTCGATCTTGGCTTTTTCGGCGGCGTCCTTCAGGCGTTGCAGCGCCAAGCGGTCGTTGCGCAGGTCGATGCCGTTTTCCTTCTTGAATTCATCGGCCAGGAAGCCGACCAGGCGATGGTCGAAATCCTCACCGCCCAGGAAGGTGTCGCCATTGGTGGATTTCACTTCGAACACGCCGTCGCCGATTTCCAGCACCGACACGTCGAAGGTGCCGCCGCCAAGGTCATAGACCGCGATGGTGCCGCTCGATTTCTTGTCCAGGCCATAGGCCAGCGCCGCGGCCGTGGGCTCGTTGATGATGCGAAGGACTTCCAGGCCCGCGATCTTGCCGGCATCCTTGGTCGCCTGGCGCTGGGCATCGTTGAAATAGGCCGGAACCGTGATGATGGCCTGGGTGACTTTTTCACCCAGATGCGCTTCGGCGGTTTCCTTCATCTTCTGCAGGATGAAGCCGGAGATTTCGGACGGGGAATATTTCTTGCCGTCACGGCCTCCCACCCAGGCATCGCCATTGTCGGCCTTGATGATCTTGTAGGGGACCATGCCCATGTCCTTCTGGGTCATCGGATCGTCGAAACGGCGCCCGATCAGGCGCTTGATGGCGAAGAAGGTATGTTCGGGATTGGTGACGGCCTGGCGTTTGGCGGGCTGGCCGATCAGCCGCTCACCGTCGGGAGCGAAGGCGACGATGGAGGGGGTGGTACGGGCACCCTCCGCATTCTCGATGACCTTGGGGGCCGAGCCCTCCATGACCGCAACGCAGCTGTTGGTGGTGCCCAGATCGATACCGATTACTTTCGCCATTCTCTCATTCCTCTCACCGGGCATGGTCTTCCAGGACCCTAAGGCGTCCTCGTTCCATCCCATTGAATTCTTTGACAAAATAAGCCACGGGCCAAACCCATGCTTACACAAGGGGGTATATAGGGAGAGGGCCACGGCTTGCCAAGCCTTTGCTGCGTCGAGGCGGGCTTTTGTCCTCGGGGTTCGTCGCGCGTGCTCACGGGCGTTAAGCCGTCCATACGCTGTCGCTATGGACCCGCGCGACGCTCCTGCCCCGCGGCCAAAATCCCTGCCTCGCGCTATCCGTTCAATTTCCAAAAGGCATGGGTCAGGACCGTGGCGAACAGGGTCCAGGCCAGATAGGGCAGCAGCAACAGTCCCGCCAGCCGGTCGCGCCGGATGAAAAGAACCAGCATGGCCAGGATCGCCAGATCCAGCACGGCGATCTCGATCAGGGCGGCGCCGATCCGGTGCAAGCCGAAGAAGAGGGCGCTCCAGAGGAAGTTCAACCCCAATTGAAGCGCGAAAGCGCCCATTTCGACGGAAGAGGTCCCGGTGCGCTTCCACACCCGCCACGCCGCGAAACCCATCAGGACATAGAGCGTGGTCCAGACCGGTGCGAAAACCCAATTGGGCGGTGTGATCGCGGGATGGTTGAGGCTCGCATACCAAGTGGGGATCGCGGGCTTGGTGAACAGGCTCGCCAAGGCGCCAACGCCCAATGTGGCGATCAGGAAAATATAAAGCGGGCGGCGTGTGGCCTGTTTGGAATCGGTGGCGGAATCCAGAAAGCTCATCGGGCTTGTAACGCATGATCGGCCAGGACGGCGGCGATGCAGCCCGACAATTTCTTGGCAAAGGGAATGTGCATCAACGATTGATATCATAAGCCGCGATCACGGCGGCGCTATAGATCTCGCTCATCTTGGCGCCCAAGGGCGCGATCTGCACCGATTTCTCCAGGCCCACCAGCATCGGGCCCATCACGGTGGCCCCACCCATCTGCTGCAGCAATTTGGTGGAAATCGAGGCCGAATGAATGGCGGGCATGATCAAGACATTGGCGGTGTCGGTGATGCGGGCAAAGGGATAAAGCGCCAGCTTGTCCTTATCCAACGCCACATCGATGGCCATTTCGCCGTCATATTCGAAATCCACGCCGCGATTTTCCAAAATCTGCACCGCCTCGATGATGCGTTCGCTGCGTTCGCTGCGGGGAAAACCGAAGGTGGATGAGGCGAGCAGCGCCACGCGCGGCGTCAGGCCAAAACGTTTGGCGGTGGCTGCGGCCTGGACCGCAATATCGGCAAGCTGGTCGGCGGTGGGCATTTCTGTCACCGACGTGTCGGCGATCAGAACTGCGCGGCCCTTGGCGAAAATCACCTGCATGCCCATGGGCCGCTGGCCCTTGGGCGGGTCCAGCACCTGGCGCACATCCGCCAGTGCGTTGGAATAATTGCGCGTCACCCCCGTCACCATGGCGTCGGCATCGCCGGCCTTGAGCATGGAGGCGGCATAGATATTGCGGTCGTTGGTCACCATCCGAACCGCGTCGCGCAGCAAGCCGCCGCGCCGCTGGATGCGCTTGTACAAGGCTTCGGTATAGGACGCGGCATCCTCCGCCGAATGGGGCACCCGCACTTCCAGCAGATGCTCGTCAATTCCGGCGCGCATCAATCCCGCCTTGACCACGTCGGGGCGGCCCACCAGCAGCGCCTTGCCCATCCCGGCATTTTGGAACGCGGCGGCGGCGCGGATCACCGAATCTTCCTCGCCTTCCGCGAACACCACCCGCTTGGGCTTGGCGCGCACCGCATTGGTCACCATCTGGAACAGGCCCGCCGAGGGGTCCAGCCGCGCCGACAGGCGGAACTGATAGGCGGCCAAATCCGGAATCTGTTTCTTGGCGACCCCCGATTTCATGGCCGCTTCGGCCACCGCCGCCGACACGCGGGAAATCAGGCGCGGATCGAAGGGCGACGGGATGATGTATCCGGGCCCATAGACGGGGCGCGCGCCGCGATAGGCAACCGCCACTTCATCAGGCACATCCTCGCGCGCCAAGGCCGCGATGGCCTGGGCGGCGGCGATCTTCATTTCCTCATTGATGGTGGTGGCGCGCACATCCAGCGCGCCCCGGAAGATATAGGGAAAGCCCAACACATTGTTGACCTGGTTGGGATAGTCGCTGCGTCCCGTGGCCACGATCACGTCGCCGCGCACCGCCTTGGCGTCTTCCGGTGTTATTTCCGGATCCGGATTGGCCATGGCGAAGATGATGGGCGAGGCCGCCATGCTGCGCACCATGTCGGCGGTCAGCGCGCCCTTGGCCGACAGGCCCAGGAATACATCGCAGCCCACCATGGCGTCGGCCAGACTGCGGGCCTTGGTGTCCACCGCATGGGCGGACTTCCATTGATTCATGCCTTCGGTGCGGCCGCGATAGACCACGCCTTTGGTATCGCACAGAATGACATTCTCGCTTTTCACGCCCATCGACTTGAGCAGTTCGATGCAGGCGATGCCGGCCGCGCCCGCGCCGTTGCACACCACGCTCAAATCTTCCAGTTTGCGATTGGTGAGATGAGCGGCGTTGATCACACCGGCGGCGGATATAATGGCGGTGCCGTGCTGGTCGTCATGGAACACCGGAATGTCCATCACTTCGCGCAACCGTTCCTCGATGATGAAACAATCGGGCGCCTTGATGTCTTCCAGATTGATGCCGCCGAAGCTGGGACCCAGATAGCGCACGGCATTGATGAAGGCCTCGACATCCTTGGTGTCGATTTCCAGATCGATGGAGTTCACATCGGCAAAGCGCTTGAACAACACCGCCTTGCCTTCCATCACCGGCTTGGACGCCAATGCGCCCAAATCGCCCAAACCCAGAATGGCGGTGCCATTAGAGATCACCGCCACCAGATTGCCCTTGGCGGTATAGTCGTAGGCGAGGTCCGGATTTTCCGCGATGCGCAGCACCGGCACCGCCACGCCCGGCGAATAGGCCAGGCTCAAATCGCGCTGCGTGGCCATCGGCTTGGTGGGCACCACTTCCAGCTTGCCGGGCTTGCTGCCTGTATGGAATGCAAGGGCTTCTTCGTCGGTGAAGGACGGACGGGACATCGGGCACCTGTTTGGATGGCGTTCTGAAGGATTTTCCACAGAATAACTACCCGCACGGCAATTGCACCACGCTTCCGTGACGCAGCTTTGCGCTCGCCTCTGCTATGGTCTGCCGCATGAGCGAGATGGAATTCGATATACAGCCGGTACAGGCGCAAGCGCCCGGCGACGCCACCCCCATGATGGCGCAATATCTCGCGCTAAAAGCAGCGCATACGGACTATTTGCTGTTTTATCGCATGGGCGATTTTTATGAATTGTTCTTCGCTGATGCAGCAAAGGCGGCGGAAGCGCTCGACATCGCGCTCACCAAACGCGGCAAACATCAGGGCGAAGACATTCCCATGTGCGGCGTGCCGGTGCATGCGGCTGAGTCCTATTTGGAAAAGTTAATCCGCAAAGGCTATCGCGTGGCGGTCTGCGAGCAAGTGGAAGATCCGCTCGAGGCCAAGAAGCGCGGCGCCAAAGCGGTGGTCAAGCGCGAGGTGGTGCGGCTGGTGACGCCCGGCACCTTGACGGAAGATTCGCTGCTGGAGGCGCGCGCCTCCAATCGGTTGGTGGCGCTGGGGCGCTCGGGTGCGGACTTCGCGCTGGCCAGCGCCGACATGTCCACCGGGGAATTTTCGGTGGCGGCGGTGAGTGCTTCGGAAATCGCCACCGAACTGGCGCGGTTGTCGCCGCGCGAGCTTCTGGTGCCCGACATGTTGCTGGCGCAGGACGAATTTGCGGCTCTGTTCAAAGCCTTGGGCGCGGCGCTGTCACCCTTGCCGGGCAGCCGGTTCGATTCCGCCAATGGCGAACGCGCGCTTAAGACCCATTACAACATGCTGTCGCTGGATGGCTTGGGCGCTTTTTCCCGCGCCGAACTGTCGGCGGCGGGCGCGCTGATCGCCTATCTGGAATTGACGCAAAAGGGCCGGCGCGTCGCGCTGCAACGGATCGCGCGGGTGTCGCCGTCGCATTTCATGGGCATTGACGCCGCCACCCGGCGCAATCTGGAATTGACACAGACCTTGAGCGGGGAGCGCAGCGGCAGCCTGTTGGCGCAGATCGACCGCAGCGTGACCGCCATCGGCGCGCGTACTTTGGCGTCGCGGCTGGCGGCGCCCTTGACGGACGTGAAAGAGATCGCCGCTCGCCATGACGCGGTCGAGGCATTCGCAAAACAGTCCGAATTGCGCCGCAGGGCGCGAGAGGCTTTGCGCGCGGCGCCCGACATTGCGCGCGCTTTGGGGCGGCTTTCGGTGGCGCGGGGCGGGCCGCGCGATCTCGCCAATCTGCGCGACGGGGTGAAGGCGGCGCGCGGTTTGCGCGATGGCTTGGGCAGCGAGGCGCTCGGCGGCGAGGCGCAAAGCGCCATCGTGATCCTGACCGAAAACATCGCGGCGGTATCGCAATTCTCCGATCGGCTGGCTTTTTTGCTGGTGGAGGAACCGCCCTATCTCGCGCGCGATGGCGGCTTCATCAAGTCCGGCGCCCATGCGCCCTTGGACGAGCTGCGCGCTTTGCGCGACGAATCCCGCCGGGTGATCGCGGGCCTGGAAGGCAAATACCGCCAGTCCAGCGGCGTGGCCCAGCTTAAGATCAAGCACAATGGCGTGTTGGGTTATTTCATCGAAGTCACCCAGCAACAGGCCGACAAGCTGATGGCGGATAAGGAGATGTTCCGCCATCGCCAGACCATGGCGGGGGCGGTGCGCTTTTCCACCGACGAACTCGCCGGGCTCGCCGCGCGCATCGCCGAAAGCGCCGATGCCGCGCTGGCTTTGGAAACCGCGCTGTTCGACGAAATGGTGATGGCGGCCATCGCGCAGGGCGAAGTGCTGGGCGCCATTGCCGAGGCGCTGGGGGTGCTGGATGTCGCTTCATCCCTGGGTGAGCTGGCGGTTGCGGCGCGCTATGTGCGGCCCGAAATGGACAATGGCCTGGGTTTTCAGATCACGCGCGGGCGTCATCCGGTGGTGGAAGCCGCGCTGGCCGCTGCTAATGCCGGCCCGTTCGTGCCCAATGATTGCGATCTTTCTCCAAAGGCTAAAGGCCGCTTATGGCTGGTCACGGGCCCCAATATGGCGGGCAAATCCACCTTCCTGCGCCAGAATGCGTTGATCGCCATTCTGGCGCAGATGGGCTCTTTTGTTCCGGCTGACGCCGCGCGCCTGGGCATTGTGGACCGGCTGTTTTCCCGGGTGGGGGCGGGCGACGATCTGGCGGCGGGGCGCTCCACTTTCATGGTGGAGATGGTGGAGACGGCCGCGATTCTGAATCAGGCCACGCCGCGCTCACTGGTGATTTTGGATGAGATCGGGCGCGGCACCGCCACTTATGACGGCTTGGCCATCGCCTGGGCGGCGGCCGAGCATTTGCATGAGAGCAACAAAAGCCGCGCGCTATTCGCCACCCATTATCATGAGATGGTCGCCTTGTGCGAAAGGATCAAATCCATGGCCTGCTACACCATGAAGGTGCGGGAATGGAACGACAGCATCGTGTTTTTGCATGAAGTGGTGGCGGGCGTCGCCGACCGTTCCTATGGCATCCATGTCGCCAAATTGGCGGGATTGCCGGATGCGGTGGTGAGCCGCGCCGAGGAAGTGTTGCAGGCGCTGGAAGAGGGGCGCGAAGGCCACAAGCCGCTGGCCAAGATCGACGATCTGCCCTTGTTCGGCGCCACCGCGCCCAAGCCCAAGACCAGTGCGGTGGAAGAGGCGTTGAAGGGTGTTGAACCTGACGCATTGACCCCGAAGCAGGCGCTTGAGGTTTTGTACTCTCTTAAGCAGAAGCTGAACCCCTAACTCACCATGGGCGGGCTTGACCCGCCCATCCAGAGGAACAAATGCTGGCGCTTGCCGCCCTGGATGGCCGGCTCGGAGGCCGGCCATGGTGAGGTACATTTCAGAATGTTAGTCTGCATTCCATGAGCAGCCCCGCCGCCTCCCGCGCCCCGCGCAAATTCCTGGTCGTGATCGACAAGACCAAGGAATGCGCCGTGGCGCTGCGGTTCGCCACCCGCCGGGCCCAGCATACCGGAGGGCGCGTCACGCTGTTGTGCGCCGCCACGCCACCCGACTTTCAGCAATGGCGCGGGGTGGAAGAAATTATGCGCGACGAGGCCTATGCCGAAGCTGAGGGCATGGTGCATGAGGCCGCCAAGGTGGTGAACGATCTTTCAGGCATCCTGCCCGAGCTGGTGATCCGTTATGGCTTGCCCACCGAATGCCTGGCCCAGTTGCTCAAGGAAGACAAAGACATTTCCATCCTGGTGTTGGCCTCGGGCACGGGCAAGGAAGGGCCGGGGCCGTTGGTTTCCATGTTCGGTGCGGCGGTGCAGGCCATTCCCGTTACCATTGTTCCGGGCAATTTCACCGACGAGCAGATTGACGCGCTCGCATAGAGCGCCTGGACCTTGCGCCGAGCTTTTGACGGGCGGATAACCCGGCCATGGGAAAGATCCTTGTCGGCGTGGCCGTCGCGATTGTGTTCGTGGTCCTGTGTCTGGGGCTTTACACCCTCTGGCGGGGTGGGGACACGGCCCGCACTTGGTCCAATAAACTGATGCGAATCAGGGTGTTAGCCCAGGCTATCGCCATCGTGATCATCATGGTGGTGCTATATCTGTCGCAGCGTTGAAGATTTGGCCCACCCCTTATATGTAAGCCGCCTTCACGCCTGACATGAGCATCGACATGGCCAAGACGCTGTACGACAAGATCTGGGACGCCCATCTGGTGGATGCTCCGCCCGGCGAGACGCCCGTGCTCTATATCGATCGTCATCTGGTGCATGAAGTCACCAGCCCCCAGGCCTTTGAAGGCCTGCGCCTGGCGGGCCGCAAGGTGCGCCGCCCGGCACTGACCTTGGCGGTGGCCGACCACAATGTGCCCACCAAGGACCGCGACCAGGGCATCACCGAGCCGGAATCCAAGCTGCAGGTCGAGACCCTGGAAAAGAACGCCAAGGATTTCGGGGTCGAATATTTCGCCATGGACGATATCCGCCAGGGCATCGTGCATATCATCGGGCCGGAACAGGGCTGGACCTTGCCGGGCACCACCATCGTCTGCGGCGACAGCCACACCTCCACCCATGGCGCCTTCGGGGCGCTGGCCTTCGGCATCGGCACGTCGGAAGTCGAGCATGTGCTGGCGACCCAGACCCTGCGCGCCCAGCCTTCCAAGAACATGCGTGTGACGGTGAACGGCAAGCTGCCCGAAGGCGTGACGGCCAAGGATATCGCCCTGGCGGTGATCGCCAAGATCGGCACCGCCGGCGGCACCGGCTATGTCATCGAATATGCTGGCGAGGCGATCCGCGCCCTGAGCATGGAAGGCCGCATGACCCTGTGCAACCTGACCATCGAAGGCGGCGCCCGCGCCGGCTTGATCGCGGTGGATGATGTGACTTTGAATTATGTGAGGGGCAGGCCGCGCGCGCCCAAGGCTACGGCATGGGAAGCTGCCGTCATGTATTGGAAGACGTTGCAGTCCGATCCGGATGCCAGGTTCGACGCCGAAGTGGTTCTGGATGCGCGCGACATCGTGCCGATGGTCACCTGGGGCACCTCGCCGGAACAGGCGCTGCCGATCACCGCGAACGTGCCCGATCCGCAGCTGATGACGGACGCGCACAAGCGCGAGGCGGCGGAACGCGCTTTGGCCTATATGGGCCTGACCGCCAATATGCCGATCACCGACATCAAAGTGGATCATGTCTTTATCGGTTCCTGCACCAATGGCCGCATCGAAGATTTGCGCGCCGCCGCCGTCATCGCCAAGGGCAAAAAGGTCGCCCCTGGCGTCAACGCTATCGTGGTGCCGGGCTCAGGCCTGGTGAAGGAACAGGCCGAGCAAGAAGGGTTGGACAAGGTGTTCTTGGAGGCTGGCTTTGAATGGCGCGATCCGGGCTGTTCCATGTGCCTGGCGATGAATGCCGACAAGCTGAAAGAGGGTGAGCGCTGCGCCTCAACGTCGAACCGCAATTTCGAGGGCCGTCAGGGACGCGGCGGGCGTACGCATCTGGTCTCGCCGGCGATGGCGGCGGCAGCAGCGGTCACGGGTCATCTGACGGACGTGCGGACGCTCTGATGCCGGCCGCCGCGACGGTTGATACCTATATCAAGGCGGCTCCCCAAGCAGCGCGGCCGATGCTGAAAGAGTTGCGCGCGCTGGTGAAGCAAGCCGCTCCCAAGGCCGAAGAATATATCAGCTATGGCATGCCTTATTATCGGCACCATGGCGCGTTGCTGGGCTTCGCGGCTTTCAAGCAGCATATCGGCTTTTTCCCGGGCGCCATCGTCGCGGATTTCGCCGAGGCGCTCAAAGGCTACAAGACCTCCCGCGGGACGGTGCAGCTTCCATATGGCCAGAAGATTCCCGTTTCGCTGATCGGCCGTATCGTCAAGGCGGGCGTCAAGCGGAACGAGGACGTCGCCAGGGCGAAGAAAAAAGCCGCAAAGAAAAACGTCAGAAAAAGCTGACCGGATCGACGTCCACGGCGACGCGCACGGCGGCGGGGGCTTTGACCAACGCCAGCCACGCCTTGAGATAGGCCTGCACATCCACGCCGCGCGCCGCTTGCACCAGCAAGCGTTCGCGGGTTTGGCCGCGCAACAAGGAATAGAAAGCCGGTGTCGGGCCCCACACTTTGACATCGCGCGCGCTGGGCGCAGATTTGCCCAATGCCCTCGCGATGGCGCGCACCACCTCGCCGTCATAGCCGCTGATCACCAGGGCGGCGAGACGGCCAAAGGGTGGCGACTGGCTGGCTTCGCGGAATTGCCGTTCCTGTTCATAGAAACCGTCGCGGTCGCCACGCGCCAACGCCTGCATCACCGCATCGTCGGGATTGCGGGTCTGAAGCAGCACCAGGCCCGGCTTTTCCGCGCGCCCGGCGCGGCCCGACACCTGATGCAGCAATTGAAACGTGCGTTCGCGCGCCCGCAAATCGCCGTCGCTGCCGCCCAGGTCGGCATCCACCACGCCGACCAAAGTCAATTGCGGAAAGTGATGGCCCTTGGCCACGATCTGGGTGCCGATCAGAACGTCGATCTCCCGCTTGGCCATGGCGCGAATGGCGGCTTGGGTTTCGGCGGGCCCATGCAAGGTGTCGGACGAAGCGATGGCGTAACGCGCATTGGGAAAAAAAGCGGCGAACTCCTCCGCCACCCGCTCCACGCCGGGACCGCAGGCAATCAGCGTGCCGCTCTCCTGGCATTGCGGACATTGTGTCGGCATCGGCAATTCATAACCGCATTGATGGCAGGCCAGGCGCTTGCGGTACTTGTGCTCCACCAGCCAGGCCGAACAATGGGGGCAGGTGAACTTGTGGCCGCAGGCTTCACATAAGGTAAGCGGCGCATAACCCCGGCGGTTGAGGAACAGCATGGCCTGCTCGCCGCACCCCAGCACTTTTTCCAATGCGGCGCGCAAAGGCGGCGACAACCATTGCGCTTTTTTTTCCACATCCGGCGCATCTCTTTCATGCCGCAGGTCGATCAGTTTGACTTCCGGCATTTCCGCCACGCCATGCCGCGATCCGAGTTGCAGATGCGTGTAACGCCCCTGCCGGGCATTGACGAAACTTTCCAGCGACGGCGTGGCGCTGGCCAGCACCACCGGGCAATTCTCAATCCTGGCCCGCACCACCGCCATGTCACGGGCGTGATAGATGGCGCCGTCTTGTTGCTTGAACGCTTGTTCGTGCTCCTCGTCCACAATGACCAGGCCCAATTCGCGGAACGGCAGGAACAGCGAAGACCGGGCCCCCACCACCACCCGCGCCTCGCCGTTCAGCACCGCGCGATAGGTGCGCCGCCGTTCTTTTTGCGACAGGTCCGAATGCCATTCGCAGGGCCGCACCCCGAAGCGGGCCGCAAACCGTTCCAGAAATTGCACGGTCAGTGCGATTTCCGGCAGCAGGATCAGAATCTGTTTGTTTTGCTCCAACGCCTGCGCCACCGCTTCGAAATAGACTTCGGTTTTTCCTGAGCCGGTCACCCCGTCCAGCAAATGCGCGGCGAATTTTTGTGCCCTGACCGCGTCTCGCAATTGGGTTGCGGCGCGCCCCTGATCCTGGTTCAGCGCGGGTTCGGTAAAGGTTGCGTCGGGTGCCGGGAAGGGCAAAAACTCAGGCAACGCGGTGGGAACCAGGGCGCCAGCTTGAATCAGCCCGCGCACCACCGCCGCTGAGACATTGGCGTCTTCGGCCAGCCCCATGACACTGCGCGCCAAACCGTCGCTTGCCGTCTCCAGCGCGCGCGTCCGCGCCGCCGACAGGCGCGGCGGCGTCACAGATCCTTTAACATAAGCGATGCGCTTGGCCTCCGGCTC
This sequence comes from Rhizomicrobium sp., assembly GCA_035275465.1. Lineage (GTDB taxonomy): Bacteria > Pseudomonadota > Alphaproteobacteria > Micropepsales > Micropepsaceae > Rhizomicrobium. The sequence goes on from DATEMS010000045.1 coordinate 48,942, forward strand.
AAACGCGCCGCGCGAGCGCAGCGCCATGGCCAGGATCGAACCCGGCGGGTTCAAGGTATAGTCCGCCACCCAATCGATGAAATCGCACAGCTTGGACGGCAGCGCGGGCGCACCATCCAGCGGCTCCGCAATCTTCAGCCGGTTGTCGCCGACACTGCCTTCCGCCGCACCCCACACCACGCCCAGCACAGTGCGGTTGCCCAGCGGCGCGGCGACCAGGGACCCGCGCACGCCGCTGGAACCCGGCGACAGCTTATAGTCATAGGCGCCGTCCAGCGGCAGCGGCAACAGCACGCCCATCACGGGTTTTGGCTGAATTTCCGGCGGCGGCGCAGGGTTTAAGCGAACCCGTTTCATGCGATAAGCATCCTGCGCTACACTTCGCGCCGCCCCCTTCCAAGGTCAATAAAAAGGTCAATCCGTTCCATGAAAATCTTCCTCGACACCGCCGATGTAGCGGAAATCCGCGAATATGCCGCCAGCGGCTTGGTGGACGGCGTCACTACCAATCCATCGCTGGCCGCCAAGACGGGCCGCGACTATGTCGAATCGCTCAAGGAGATTTGCGCCTTGGTGCCGGGCGCGGTTAGCGCCGAAGTGTTGGCCACCGATTTCGACGGCATGATGAAGGAAGCCGCTATTTTCACCAAGATCGCCAAAAACATCGCGGTGAAGGTGCCGCTGACCTGGGATGGCTTGAAAGCGTGCAAGACGCTGTCCAGCGCCGGCACCATGGTCAATGTCACGCTGTGCTTCTCGCCGGTCCAGGCGATGATGGCGGCCAAGGCGGGCGCCAGTTTCATTTCGCCCTTCATCGGCCGGGTGGATGATGTCGGCGAAGACGGCATGGGTCTGATCCGCGACATCCGCGCCATCTATGACAATTACAATTTCCGGACCGAGATTCTGGCTGCTTCCATCCGCCATGTCACCCATGTGCGCGAAAGCGCGCTGGCGGGCGCCGATGTCGGCACCATGCCGGTGTCGGTGTTCAAGTCGCTGCTCAGCCATCCCTTGACCGACAAGGGGCTGGCGGGGTTTGCCGCCGATGCCAAGAAGGCGGGCGTGACCGTTAAGGGCTAGATGGGCGCGGACGCCTTACGCAAAAACTGGCTGGCGGTGCTGGCGCATGAGCGCCGCGCATCGCCGCACACCTTGCGGGCCTATGGCGATGATGTGGCGCGCTTTATCGGTTTCCAGGCGGGGCATACCGGCGGGGCGGTGACGGAAAAGACGCTGGCCAAGCTGACGCCCGCCGACATTCGCGCTTTTATCACCGTCCGCCGCAAGGAAGGTCTTGGCGCGGGCGGAGTGCAGCGGGCGTTGGCCGCGGTGCGCAGCTTTTACAAATTTCTTGCCAAGGAAGGCGTGCTGGAAAATGCCGCCGCCCGTTCCATCCGCACCCCGCGCGTGCGCCGCGCCTTGCCGCGTCCCTTGTCGATTGCGGACGCGGCGCGCGCCATCACCGAAGCGGGTGGCCATGATGTGGAATGGCTGGGCGCGCGCGACGCTGCTCTGCTCACGCTTCTCTATGGCGCGGGCCTTCGCATTTCCGAAGCCTTGGGTTTGAAGCGCGCCGACGTGCCTTTGGGTGAAACCCTCACCGTGATCGGCAAAGGCGCCAAAGAACGCAGCGTGCCGGTCTTGCCGCTGGTGCGTGAGGCGCTGAGCGAATACCAAGGCAAAATCCCGTTCACCGGCGCGCCGTCCTCGCCTCTGTTTTTGTCACGGCGCGGCAAGCCGATGAGCCCGCGCGAGGCGCAAGGGTTGATGCAGCGGCTGCGCGGGCGCTTGGGTCTGCCGGAAAAAGCCACGCCCCACGCCCTGCGCCATTCTTTTGCGACGCATATATTGCAGGGTGGCGGCGATTTGCGCAGCGTGCAGGAACTTTTGGGTCATGCGTCGCTCTCCACCACCCAGATCTATACGGCGATGGACACGCGCCAGTTGCTGGAAACCTACGCGAAGGCCCATCCGCGTGGTAAACGGATGTGAGTTTTGCGATTTCGCGTTGGCCGCGTGACATGCCACCGCGTGATTTTTTGTCATGTGGTGATCTTCTGCATTCAAAAGACTCCCGCGCCGGTTGCTGTTAGTTTGACACCGTCTGTCAAATAGAAGGGCAACCGGGAAAGTCCGGGGCTGGGGCCATGTCGCAAATTCCGTTTCGTCAAAAGGCGCTGACGCGTCTGGCCGTTTTTTGCCTGAGCACCAGCGCGCTGACCATGCCGGCGCTGGCTGCCGTCTTCTCGGTCGGCGGCGGCACGATCACCACGACACAGGCGGACGCTTCGTCGGATTCAACCGGAACCGGTGGTCCCTTCGCGCTTCAGGCAAACACCATAGCCACAGGCGATGTTGTCACGGTCACAGGCGTCAGCATTACCAACACAAGCCAAACACCCAATGGCCGCGCGCTGGATGTCGGCGGTCTTCTGCCTTCGGCGGGTTCTTACGCGGTTACAATGCATGACAGTACCCTGGCAGGCGATAATGGTTTCGCAACCGGCGGCGCGGGTGCTTGGTTCCAAAGCGCCGGCGGGTTGATCAGTTTCGATTCGACCGGCGGAACTGCCAATACCATTTCCGGCAAGCAAGGGCTTGTCGTTGCCAACAATACAAGCGATGGCGGCGTCAGTATTAAGACGGGCGCCGATACAATCACCGGCAGCGGCGGCGAAGTCATTTATGGAGTCGGCCAAGGAACCGGCACAGTATCCATCGATACGGTTGGCGCCACGCTAACGGGGGGCAGCCTTTACGGCATAGTTGCGGTGGCCAGCAATGGCGCGATCACATTAGGTGCGTTAAACGGCGGTATCGCCAGTACCATCAATGTTGCCGGTGGAACAGGTATTATTACCCTGTCCGGCAGCAATCACAGCGTCACATTGGCAAACAGCGGCGTCATCAACGCGGATAAGGGTGTGTTTCTTCAAGGTCTGGCTGTAACCGTCGATTCCTTCGGCACCATTAATGCCGCGACCAACGCGGTTGAGGCTTCATTGTCCAATTCGCTGGCGCTGAATTTGCGGTCCAGTTCCTCGACCAGTGGTGTCGTGCTGGGAAGTCCGGGAGCGGATACGCTCACGCTTTTCGGCGGAGCGAACATCGCGGGGGCCACATTCAACGGCAATGGCGGCAGTGATACGCTGATCCTGACTGGAACCGGCGGCGGTAATTTTGCGGTCACTTCCGTGTCCAGCGTCGAGGCATTCCAGAAATCCGGCACCGGGACTTGGACTCTCACTGGAACCACGACAAATGTGACACCTTGGACCATATCGGGCGGCACGCTTGCAATCTCCAATGGCGGAGCCTTGGGTGCCTCCTCTGGCAGTCTCGCCTTTGATGGCGGTGCATTGCGCGCCACCGCAAACAGCACCATCGCAAACGACATATCTTTTTCCAATGGATCAATCGGCACCATTTCCGTGGCGCCCGGTCAAACGCTCACTCTGACAGGTGATTGGACGGTACCATCGGTGAACGATTCCGTTGCTATCTTTGGATCTCCAACCGATACAGGGACAATTGTTCTTACGCCGTTCGGGGTTTCGTCTAACCTTTCACTTGCTGGGGCCGTCGAAGTTGCGGGTGGCACACTGCAGGCGTCAATGTTTGCGATTTCTGGTGTAGCAAAGACGACGGTTGACGCGGGTGCGACCTTAGATTTCAGTGGGCCGCAACTGACAGACGGCCCCATCTACAACCTGCTTGGTACGGGAACGGTAATCACCAACACGACCACTCCCTTGATTTTGGGACAGGGCGTCTTTTCCGGAGCGATTATCGGTGCAGGGAAAATTGAAGTTGGAACGCTTTGCCGAGGACCAGTGGTCTTTCCGGGAGGCTGTTTTACGCACACCACCGGCGTTGTCCTTTTCTCCGGCGCAAGTAGCTATTCGGGCGGCACCAAAATTTTGGGTGGCACCATTCAAATCGAAAATATGGCGGCGCTCGGAACTGGCGCGGTTACATTGGATGTGCAGAGTAAATTGAGCGCGATTGCTGGCGGGACTTTTTCTAACGATATCGTCTTGGTGGATGGCGCTTTGGGCATAATATCAGCGTCGTCAGGTCAAACGCTTACGCTAACCGGCAGCAATATTTCTCTTGATACGAGCGGCGCATTGATCTTTGGGACCGCGACGGAAACGGGAATCGTCGTTTTCCAGCCCACCGCTGTCACGGCGGGTCTTTTGACCCAAATTGAAGTCGATGGCGGAACGTTGCGGGCTGGAAATAGCCAATTCAATACTCTTCTTTCGAGCGGTTTCGGCCTGTTTGTGAACTCGGGGGCTACCGTAGATCTCAACGGCCTGCCGGCCACGGTGAATGGGCTTTTGGGCGATGGGCAAATACAAACTGGCGGCGCAACCCTCAGCGTGGTAGACGGCCAAACTTTTGCGGGCGTCATAACAGGAACAGGCGCATTCCATCAACTGGCAGACGCCCCGGCTGTTCCGCTTCCTAGCGGCGGAACGCGCGCAGGCTTTACCGGCAAGACTATTCTCACCAGCACAAACACCTATACCGGCGGAACCATCATTGATGCAGGCGGCATCCTGCAGCTGGGCAATGGCGGACTGTCTGGGTCGATTGTCGGAAATGTTCAAAACAATGGCGTTCTCGCGGTCAATCGCTCGGGCGCCTACATATTTGACGGCATCATCTCCGGCAGCGGCACAGTTACGACATCTGGCTTCGGCACTCTGACGCTATCCAGTACAAGCACATATACCGGTGCCACTACAGTCAGCGCTGGTACACTCAGCGTCACCGGCGCTATTGCCAGTTCCAGCGTCAGTGTCGCTAACGGCGCGACCTTGAGCGGCACCGGCCAAGTCGGTACTACAACCATCGCCAGCGGTGGCACGCTTGCGCCGGGAAATTCCATCGGCACCTTGGCCGTCAACGGCAATCTGACGCTGGCGCCGGGAGCGATCTACAGCGCGGAAGTATCGCCAACCGTGGCCGACCGTACGATGGTTGGCGGTACGGCCAGCATTAGCGGCAGCACCTTCACCGCGGCGTTCGCCTCCGGCAGTTATACTGTTGGTCAACGCTATACCGTTTTAAGCGCAACAGGCAGCCTCACAGGGACCTTTGCCTCCGTCACCGCCGCGGCGCCCAGTTATGTTAGGCCGCGCATCAGCTATGACGCCAACAATGTCTATCTGAATCTCGATCCCAATGCGCTGACGCCTTTATTGTCCAACCCAACCGGCAATCAGAACAGCGTCGCCTCGGCGATCGACGTCGCGGTTGCGGCCGGCGGAACGCCTCCCGCCGGATTTACCGTGCTCTACAGTCTCTCCGGTCCCGCCCTGAACAGCGCGCTGGATCAGATCTCCGGTCAGGTTGGCTCGAACACAGTCAATGCGGTGGGGCAGAGCTCTCTTTCCTTCCTGACCATGACGGCACAAGGTAGCAGCAGCACCGGCAATTTCGCGCCGGGCAGCGCCTTCGGCGGAGCCGACGCACCGCATCGCGCCCAACTGGGTGCGGGCCAGACGCGGGTGTGGGCGTCCGCCTATGGCGGCCATGTCGGCCTGTCGGCGGATGCCGCCAGCGGTGCGGCCAGTCTGTCGTCCAGCAATGTCGGCATGATCGGCGGCGCGGATATGGCAGTGGATAATGGCCTGCTGCTGGGCGTGACTATCGGCTTGGGCCGGCAAAGTTTCTCATCGGGCAACGGCAGCGGCAACAGCGACGATGTCATGTTTGGTGTCTATGCCCGCAAGGATGCCGGCCCACTCTATATCGCCGGCGCCCTTGGCTATGGCCGGCACCATATCACGACGCTGCGGGTCATCACTGTCTCCGGCACCGACGTGCTGCAGGGCAAGCAGACCGCCGATGACTTTGGCGGCCGCTTGGAAGCCGGTTGGCGCATGCCCCTGGACGAGGGCTACAGCGTGACGCCCTATGGCGCTCTTGCGGTCCAACGCTTTGAAAGCCCGGCCTATGCCGAAACCACTCTGGCCGGTGCTTCGACTTTCGCTTTGTCCTATGCACCGCAGACCACCACCCTGGGCCGCAGCGAACTGGGTGCGCAGTTGGATCGCGGCTATGCGCTGGACGATGGCATTTTAACGTTGGGCCTGCGGGCAGCCTGGGCGCACCAGTTGGACGATCAGCCCTTCACCCAGGCGAGCTTTTTGGGCCTGCCGGGCGCCGCTTTCCAGGTCGCGGGCGTACGGCCGAGCCGGGATACGGCTCTGCTGGGCCTGGACCTGGAGATCCAGAACAGCTCCGGCCTGTTTTTCGGCATCCATGGCCAGGGCCAGTTCGGCGCCGGAACCACCCTGGTGCAAGGCTTGGGCAATTTCGGCTGGCGCTGGTAACGCCGTCCGCCTAGCATATGCCCCGAAATAAGCGGCCAAAGGCTGCGACCGGGGGAATGCATGAAAAAGACTTTGCTTGTTTCCGTACTTCTGCTTACCGCCATGCCCGCTTTTGCGGCTGAGCCCGATGGCCTGATCCTGCCCGAAGGCTTTCATGCCAGCGTGGTGGCGGAAAATCTGGGGCCCATCCGGCACATGGCCGTGCGCAAGAATGGCGACATCTATGTGTCGCTGCGCCGGGGCCGCGATGCGCCGCCACGCGGCATTATCGCCCTGCGGCTGGGCCCGGATCACAAAGCCGTCCAGACCCAGGCCTTTAGCGGCGTGGATCAGGGCACCGGCATCCGCATCCATAAGGACAAGCTGTATGCCGCGGCCGGCACCGGCATTTATCGCTTCGCCTTTGACGGCGACGCCCTGGTGCCGACAGCGGCGCCGGAAATCATTGTCGATGGTCTGACCGTCAGCAACCATCCCATCGCCTTTGACGGCCGGGGCAATCTGTATGTCTCGATCGATGGCGGCGGCGGCGTCAACAATTGCCCCGATCCCAAGACCCCCAAGGAGGCCAAGCCGGTGGGGCTCAAGCCTTGTCCGCTGCTGGCCTTTCGCGGCGGCATCTGGCGCTTCAGCGACAACAAGCTGGGCCAGACGCTGAAGGACGGTGATCATTTCGCCACCGGCATGCGCAATGCCAGCGCCCTGGATTGGCGCAATGGCGATGGTCTCTACTTGGGCATGCATGGCCGCGACGGCACCTCCAAAGGCTGGCCCGAATTCGTCAGCCAGGCCGATGACGATGCCATTCCCGACGAGGTGTTCCGCATCACCAAGGGCACCGACATGGGCTGGCCTTACACCTATTGGGACGCCAACCGAAAAATTCGCCTGGGCGCGCCGGAATATGGCGGCGACGGCAAGACGGCCATTACCGACAGAAAATATGCCAAGCCGGTGGCGGTATTTTATCCGCTGCGCCCTGCGGTACTGGACATGGTGTTCTACTACGGCGACCAGTTCCCGCGGTCTTATCGCGGCGGCGCGTTCTTTGCCATGCATGGCGGCAACGATCCCACCCCGGTGGCGGGCGGGCGCAACGGTTACAATGTGATGTTTGTGCCCTTCACCAATGGCAAGGCGGGCACGCCGGTCGCCTTTGCCGAAGGCTTTGCCGGCACCGCGCCCAAGAACATCAAGACGGCGCCCCATCGCCCGGTGGGCGTGGCGGTGGGACCGGACGGCGCGCTCTTTGTCGCGGACTCCATCAAGGGCAAAATCTGGCGGATTTCCTACGGCGAAACCCCGAAGTAAGAGGCTTTAAGGCCGGTTTACCCGTTGCAGTCGGGGGGCGGAATCCGTAGTTTCCGCGCCTTGTTGATAGTCGCTCCGGTGGCCGCCTTAGCTCAGCCGGTAGAGCACGTCATTCGTAATGACGGGGTCGCGTGTTCGAGTCACGCAGGCGGCACCATCCTGCTTCGCGCTAACGCGCTTCGCAGGATGGGCGGCGATATTGGTTGCGAAGCGGGATGCCCTCCGAAGCCTTGGCGAAGGAGGGCTATCATTACCCACGTGGGCAGCGCAGTAAGGCAAAAATCTACGGAACCCAATTCTTCCATTCGCTGGGAATGGCCCACCTGCCAGGTCATGGCTTCACGCTCGGGCTGTCATCGACAGCCAGATCGCCGGCCGCGTACTGAATGCCAGCCGTCAGGGACTGCAGCATCCTTGGGATAAAATAAATGTGCTCGCTATGGCCCAGCGCATTGTAGTAAACGCGGCCGTTTTTCTCGCGGCGTACCCAGCTCAACGCATAGTCACCATCGGTGCGCTTCGTGGCCGAGGGCTCTTTGGCTTTGTCCGCATCGCTCATTTTCGCGTAATCGATGCTGGTCAACACATGAACATTTGTTCGTGAGAAGGAGTCCTGTGCGAAGGTATAGATTTCATCGTGAACCTTGAAAGAACGGCCAGCATAGGCGGCATTTATGGGATTTGCCGGGTCATCCAGTTTCACGGTGACCTCTTGCGGATAAAGCCAGTGCCACTTGAAGAAAGCGCCGACCATTTTGTTGAACTCCGGCCAAAGGCCCTCGTTGCGCCGGTGATAGGTGTCGCCGCCAGCATGTGTTAGAACCAAGCCGTGGCCACTGCGCACATAATCGAGAAGTGCCTTTTTGCGCGCCTCGGTTCCCGCCGCATCCGCGGGATCATCGAGAAAACTGCCCGTAGCGCTGTTGATGACGACAACGTCGTATTTGGCGAGATTCTGCGCCGTTATGTCCTCCAGCTTGAAGCTGGTATCGGCGGTCCAGGCGCCGGTCGCCTTTCCCAATTCCGTGATCGCGAAAGCCGTGATCGGTATTGCCGAATGCTTATAACCACGGGCCCGCGAATAGATCAGCAAACGGCGCGCCTTCTTCGGCTTCACCCAACTGTTTGGCGGCATCGCATCGATGGCATCGAGTACGTTAAAGACATCTTCCCACTCGGGAACTGTCTTTTGAATGCCGTTGACGACGCTTTGGGGCCGATACCCCGGCGCGACGCCACCGGTGGGCGGCGCGGGTGGGGGAATCGCACCCCCGGGACCAACGATAGCTGTCGCAGGGGGGCGCTGGTCTCCACTGGCTGGACCAGCATCAGGAGCGGCAGGCTGTTGCGCCAAGGCTGCGCCAGCAAGCAAGACCAGACCGAGGCCGCCGGTTTTGGCGATTTTCAAAGGCATTCCTCTTCCTCCATGACAAGACAATCACGGCTGCTGCAACCAGTTATCCCACGCATCAACGAGGACCTATGGCGGAGTTTCTTAAGCGCTATTTCACTTCAACCAGCTCAATCTTCTCATGGCTGGGGCCTTCGATCATCACCGCGCGGGTGGTGCCGATCTTATAGGGCTGCCGCAGGAAGGTGACGCCTTCGCTCTTAAGCTTGTCGATCCAGATGTTGAGATCGGGCACACTGAGCCCCACATGATCCATCAGACGGCCATGCGAGGGGGCGAGCGGCCGGTCGCCCTGGTTTGGATACCAGTTCATCGCCACATCACCGAAGTTTACGCCGCCAGTAGGGCTGCGATAGGTGCCTTGCTTGGTCAGCGACGGCCATGACGGTTCGGGCCCGCGCGGCAGCTTGCAGTTTGCTTCTGTCGGTGCGGGGGGCGCGTCGGCCCGCTGGCGGCGCGGCGCGGCATTGAGATGCTTTTGATACCAGAGCTGGGCACAGGCAGGATCCTCCTGCCACATATGCACATGGTTGAAACGCTCGGCTGGCGCGTTGCCGGTGAATTCGATGATCGTGCGGTCCGGACCTAGAATATAGCCATTGCCCGCGACATGGGACGGCTGGAGGTTCTGCGTCTTGGCTTCGGCGATCTGCGCCCTTGTGCGGCCCGGCACGCCCGGCGGATAGGGATAGGTGTCGCTGCTGATGCCGACGAAGTCACCTTGATCGTCGGTGTAGAAAGGCACGAGCAAATCTTGGGCACGAAAAATATCGAGGCTTTTGCGTGAATCGGTCACGCTCCACCCGAAGTGCCAGTATGCGGTGGTATTCGGATCGGCGTCCGGGGCCGAAGCCGTCTTGTTGAATACAATCAGAACATTGTTGGGTGAAGCCAGCGCCGGCATGCCTTCCCAGGCTGTCTTTGAGGTCGAAGGGAATTGCTTCACATAGAAAGCAATCGCCGCGTCAGGATCGGTACTGTTGAGCTGCAGATGATGAAATTCCGGCGGTTGAAGCGGTGCGTCCTGCGCCTGGGCATTGGCGTGTTGCCAGCAAGCCATCAGCAAGGAAGCGAGAAGCGCGTGACGTTTCAATCTTTGCATCCCTCTTTTGATTTTGACGGGAGGCCTCTGTCGAACCTTTATGGGAAAATTCAAAGCGCAGTTCACTGCGGTGTTCTATCATATCGGTGTTGGGTGGGTGAATGTCTGCTGGCGCAAGCGGGCATCTGCATAAATAGCCATGCCAGAGCGTGGTGGTTTCATTGCCTCGATGTCTGTGAGGTGTAGTGTTGTCTCTTCATTGTTTCGGAAAAACGCCGTGAAGCGGCGGATTTCCATGTGGCGCCGTGCGGCCCTTCGAAAAAATCGTAACAATACCAAATGCTTAAGTGCCGGCATGTGCCGCCCATGCTTTTTAACAAACTAGGCTCATCATGATGGGTTCGCGTGTTCGCGCCCAACTGGCGGCGCCGCGCCTGAAGGCTGGGTGCGACAGGGCCTGTCATAGCCACAATACGATTGCCCGTTATTAACGGCCAAGCGCGTTGCCAACCCTTTTCCTGCTATGACAGATTCCCGCCACACTTTCATAATTCTGTAGTGCTCGCTTCTACTTGCCCCTCCCCATTTCCACCCATGAGGAAACACGGCCATGAAGACTGCTTCTTTTCTTGAGCCCACTTCTCTTGCGCCCATTTCTCTTGCGACAGTGTTCAGTCTTGCCTTCTGCTTGTTGTCCAGCGTGGCGGCGGCCCAGGCGATCCGCGAAATCCAACTGCCGGCGGAACTGAGCTATCCCGAAGGCATCGGCTATGACGCGGCCAGCGGGCATATCTATACGGCCAGCGCGCTGGATGGGATTGTCGTGCGCACCAATCTGCGGTCCGGGGCATCGGAAATCATCGCCAAGCCGGGCGTGATTCTGCCGGACGACAACAAAGTATTCCCGGGCGCTCTGGGCATGAAGGTGGACCGGGCCAAGCGCCTCTGGCTCACCGGCGGCCGGACGGGCAAGATTCATGTGCTCGATACCCGCGACGGTTCCTTGATCAAGACGATCGCAACGCCGGGTGAAGGCGGCGTTCTCAACGACACGGTGGTCACACAGGATTATGTCTATGTGACCGACACCTTCCGCCCCACCCTGTGGCGCGTACCGGTGAACGGCAGCCAGATCGGCGAGGCCGAGGCCTGGATAGACCTTAAGGGCTCGCCGATAGACTATTCCCAGCAAGGCCCCAAGCTGAACGGCGTCACCCTGACGCCGGATGGCAAGGACCTGATCGTCGTGCATATGGGCAATGGCAAGCTGTTCAAGATCGGTATCGCGACGCGCGCCATCACCCCGATCGATATCGGCACCGATACGGTGCAGGGCGGCGACGGATTGGCGCTGGACGGCACCTTGCTGTATGTGGTGCGTCAGCCTGCGGCGGAGGTCGTGACCGTCAAGCTCGCCTCGGACCTGAGCTCGGGCAAGATCGTGTCCAGGCTGACCGATCCCGCCATCAAATGGCCGGCCACGGCGGTGAAGGTCGGCGACGAACTTCTGGTCGTCAATGCGCAGTTCAACAAGCGCGCCACCAATGATCCCGTCCGGCCCTTCTCTGTGACGGCCATTCCGGTTTCGCGGTTGGGCGGCAACGAAGCAGCATTGCGTAAATAAAAAGCAGCTATTGCGCCGCGGGCTTTGCCGCCGTGATCGCAATCTGGCCCAGGGCCGCTTCATCATTCGGCAGGGTTGTGGGGCCGGCGGGGAACTGATTGACGGACAGGATGTAAGAAACAATCTGTGCCGTTTCGGCATTGCTCAAGCTGCCCGGATCGCTGGCGGGCATGGTGGTCTTGATGCGCCCGAACAGATCGCCAACCGATTGGCGGCTCCAATTGCTCAGGAACATGCCGCCCGCCAAAGCCGGCGCCATTTCCGCGCCCATCAGTTCGTCGCCGTGACAGAGCGCGCATTTGTTGTCAAAAGCCGCCTTGCCTTGGGCCGCTTGTTCGGCGGTATAAACGCCGTCCCACACATTGCGGCCGGGCGCTTGCGCGTTCAACATCACCACCGATGCGCCCAGCATTGCGGTTGCGATGCTCAAGCCGAGCACGAAGGTCTTCATCTGTTTGCTCCTCAAGCGCGTGGCAGCCGGTATGTCACCAGTTTCGTCCCCGATTGCCACCACAATATATAGACCACCGGCCCCTGAACGGGAGCCGGCAGCGCCCGTATCCAAGGCAAATTCTTGGGCATTTTCGGGGCGTTAGCGGTATTTCTCGATCCTGCGCCGCCGCGTATTCCGCACAATTACGCTCATATTCTAAACAAATTGCGGAACCGGGTTTCACGGCGGCGAAACAGGCCAAGAGGGATGCTGGGGCGTCATTTCAGGGCGCAAACCCATGTACATCATTGTTGCCGCATCTCAGAAAGGCGGGTCTGGAAAGACCACGCTGTCCGGTCATTTGGCGGTGGAAGCTTGCCGCGCGGGCGCCGGTGAAATCGCGCTGATCGACACCGATCCGCAAGGATCGCTGGCGCATTGGTGGAATGCGCGTCAGGCGCCGGCGCCGCATTTCGTCAAGGCCGGCCTGCCCGATCTGGAGCAAACATTGGTGGAGTTGCGCCAGGCCGGCATCAAGATCGCGGTGATCGACACCCCGCCCGCCGTCACGCAATCCATTTCCAAAGTGGTGGCGCATGCCGACCTGGTGATCGTGCCCACCCGCCCCAGTCCGCACGATCTGCGCGCGGTGGGCGCGACGGTGGACATTGCCGAACGTCACGGCAAGCCGGTGATCTTTGTCATCAATGCCGCCACCGCGCGCGCGCGCATCACGTCGGAATCGGCGGTGGCGCTGTCGCAACACGGCACCGTGGCGCCCGTCGTCATCCATCACCGCGTGGACTTCGCCGCCAGCATGATCGATGGCCGAACCGTGGGCGAGGTGGTGCCCGGATCGCAATCCGCCAAGGAGATGAGCGATCTGTGGCTCTATATCCAAGATCGCCTGTCGCGCATTGTGCGCGATCCGGCCTTGTTGCCGGATGTCAAACCCGGGCATCTGGCGATCAATTCTCTTCTTACGCAGGAAGAAGAAAGCAAAGCCGAACCTGTGCCACCCCCTCCGCCCGTGATCGAGCATCCCGGCTATTTAGCTGCCGACCGCCGCCTGGGCATGGAACGGCGCGTGGTGACCGATATCCGCCACCATGAACGCCGCGCCTTTGGGCGCCGCGCCACCGACCTGCCGCAGTGGGGCGCGAAATGAGCAGTGCGAAATTTGCACCTATCACCGCCGGCCTATTGGCGCGCAAGGGAGAAGCGCAGCCTTGGGAAGGCATGAAGCTGCGCGACATGCGGGCACTGCCTTGGCGTCCTAGAGCACCGGAAACCGCCGCCGCGCCGCCACCGCCGGCCAAAGACAAAAGTTGCTCAATCCGCCTGTCGAGGCAGGATTTCGAACGGCTGGGCATCTTATCCGTCAAAAGCGGCACCTCGCGCCGGCACTTGCTGCAAGAAGCGGTTTCGCAATTTCTTGCGGCCAAGGCGCAAGTCTATTCCTGCGTTTGCATGGGCGCTTGCGACAAGGCCTGCGAAAGCGACTGACCGGATCACGGTTTAGACCGGCTCGACCGGCTTATAGCCGGGAGCGCGGGTCTGCCACAGAATGGCGATGAACAGCGCTTTCGCGCGCGGCAGGATCGCCAGCGATAGGACGGCAAAACAGGCCGCCCATATCAGCATCACCGCCCAAACCGGCATCCAATCCAGATCGACCATGAAGGCAAAGGGCAGGAAAACATGCCCGACCAGGATGATGGTCGCCCAAGGCGCGGCGTCGTCGGCGCGGATCTGGCCGAAATGTTCGCCACACACCGTGCAATGCTCCACCGGCTTGAGGTAGCTGCGCAAAAGCTTGCCTTGGCCGCAACAGGGGCAACGTCCCAACAGGCCGCGGATCGCGGCGGTTTTGAAGGGGATTTCAGGCTGCGCGGACATGGCCCCAGTTTAGGGCATTATCCCAGGCTTTCCGCCGCGCGCCTTGCCGCTGCGACAAGGTGCACAATCCGGAGCGCTTACCAGCGGTCGTCGCGCGGATACCAACCATAGGCGGGCACGGGTTCGTCACGCCCAGGCTGCGGCCGCCAGGCCGGCGGCTCGCCATAGCTGGGGGGCATATAACCGTAATAGCCGCGGTTGCGCGCTTGGTAGGTACGCGGCGGCTCTGCAAAAGATGGCGCGTCGGCGTAGGCTTCTTCGCCGCGCGCCTCGTCCCTGGCCTGCGGCGCGGTGGCTTGGCGCCGGTACGGAAGCGCTGGCCGAGTATATTGCGGCACGCCCTCGACCGCGATGGCGGGTTTTTCGGCGGCTCTGATTCCTGTATCGGCGCGCGCCAGCACCGGAAGGGTGCAAATGCCGCCGATGCCGGTTGCGGCAGACCGGGATTCGACAAGGCTCGTCAGGTCGCCGCGATGGGCGAAGGCCTCTGCAAATAGAGCATGCGCCCCCGCGCAAAAGGCGCTGCCGTTGCGCGCCTGTTCCAAGGCCGAAAGATTGGCGGCTTTGGTTTTGAAACTGTCATAACCGGCTTCGCCGCGCGCGTTTTTGCGGATGAAGAAGCTTTTGAGAGTGGCATCGGAAGACTGCAATTGGTTGCGATAGACGGTCACGAAGCGATTATAGGCGGCGGATTCGCGGCATTGCAGGGCAGCCACCATCAGTTGCTGTTGCAGAATGGCGGTTTTCAGGGCGGCAGCCTCGCTTGGCGTGGCGCAGTCCGCGGCCAGCGCCGGACGGATCGCAGCCAGAACAAGAAGAGCGGCGCAGGCGGTTCTCAACATGGCGGTCCCCTTCAATGGACAAAGGCAGCAGTGCGGGTACGTTCGCAGCGCCCCGCCGGCGGCTCGAAACGATCCAGATGCGCCACGACTTCGCCGGAGCCGCCGCCGCAAGCGATCCAGCGGAACTTGTGAGATGCGTCCCTGTCGGCCAGGCTGGTGTCGGGCATCAGCGCGCCGAAGCCTTTGGCGGCGACGCTGCCGGTGGCGCTGGCAGTGACGGCATTGCTGCTGCCGCAGGCGGTGATGCTGTTGTCGCCACCGGACAGGCAATAGGCGAATTGCACCGCGAAATCACAGGCGTTGCGGAAACCCCAATGACGGCCGTCGCTGTCCACGGTCAAACATTGCGAGGCATTGCCGGGATCGGTGAGGAGGCGCCCCGCCCGCGCCGCTGACGGGGTGGCGGCATCCGCAGGTCCGTCGATCGGATGAACCGCCGAGGGCCTGACCGTGACTTGTTTCAGGCTTTCGTCCTGAAAGTCGCCGACACGATAGGAAGCTTGCGCCGCCCGCGCCGTTTCGGCGGCGAGTTTGCCATCGATAAAAGTACCTGTCAGCAAGCTGCCATCAAGCCGGCGCAACTCGCCTTTGCCGTTCGGCTTGTCGTCTTTCCAATCGCCCGCATAGCGTTCGCCATTGGCGCGCAGCAGCACGCCGAACCCGTTCATCTTGCCGTTTTCCCACCGGCCGACAAAATGATCCCCGGCATCGGTGGTCAAAATGCCGACCCCGTGAAAACGCCCACCCGCCGTTTCGCCGTCATAGCTCCACCCCTGGCCCCAGCGGGTGATGACATGACCGTCGGGGACGGCGCCCCGCACAAAATTTGCGGTGAAACTTTCGGATCGCCCGTCCTGTGTGAAGGTGGCGGTGCCCAACCCCGCCGCATACCCGCCCGTACACGCGCCGGTCCAATGGACCGTGTCCCCGGGATGCGTCTCGGCGCTGAACAAGGCGCAGTCTCCGTCCTTCAACCATTGGCCGCCGGACGCTTCTTGCGCCCAAGCGCCCATGCAAACCAAGTTCAGCCAAGCGGCGGCCAAGGCAAATTTTGCGATCCCCGACATTTCGCATTCCGTTTTGCAAGGGGCCAGCCCCAGTGCCGCCCAGAGCAAAAGTGTTGCGTTGTTTTTGCAGCGTTGCCAGCGGACGGCGGCAAAGCGGCAAACGAGTTCTTTACGCTCTATGCCAAAAGCCGCGCATGCGCGCCAAAGGCCGATTTTTGCTGTGCCAAACGGTACGACCCATTCATCTTGGCGTTCATCTGGGGTTCATGTAGATGAACACCGCCGGTCGCAAAGGCAATTGAGGATGTGTTGCGCGGTGGCCGATAGCGTTTTATCAGGGACCAAACGGCGGGCAATGCGAGGGAGGTGAACATGAAAACTGGGTTTCTCGTAGGCGCAGCAATGGCGCTGATGACCCTTTCCAGTCCCGCCCAGGCGGCCCCGGAATGGACTTCGATCCTGATGGAAAAGATCGTGGACCGCACGCCCGATCAGACCTGGACCCGGATCGGTCCCTATTGCGCCATCGCCACTTGGCTGAAAGTGACCTGTGTGGTGACGTCGGGCAATCAGGTCAGTGTGGGAACCAATCGCCGCCTCAATGGCCGCACCGATGAGATTATCGTCGCCGCCACCTCCCATTCCTATACCTACGCCCAGCAGGCGTCGGATATTCAGCCGGAATCGCCGATTTTCTATCACGGCACCTTGGCGGTGGAGCCGACGGAGCACGGCCGCAAATCCAAGATTGTTTACACCTTGTTCTACGATCAAGCGCCCTTGGGCACCAACGAGGCCAAGATCGCCAATCGTGAGCAGCGCACCAAGCGCTTCATGGAAGCGCTGGACAATATGAAAGCCATGGCGGAAGCCCCATAACCCCATAAGAGAAGAGTCTTGCAAGCTATGATTGATGTTTTGCAGTTGGTACCCTTGCGTCCGGAAATCCAAACGCAGTTGGAGGCGCGCTACCGCGTCCACCCCAAGGCGGACCTGGACAAGGTAGCGGGGCTGGTGCGCGCCTGTGTCACAAACGGCCATTCCGGGCCGCCGCCCGAAGTGATCGATCGGCTGACCAAGCTGGAGATCATCGCTTCCGCCAGTGTGGGTTATGACGGCATTCCGGTGGAGTATGCCCGCGCCAAAGGCATTCCCGTCACGAACACGCCTGACGTTTTGAATGACGATGTCGCCGATCTGGCGATCGGCTTGATGATCATGACGGCGCGGCGGCTGGTGGCGTCGGACCGCTATGTGCGTGCCGGCAAATGGCCTTTGGGCGGTGAATATCCCCTCGCGCAAAAGGCCAGCGGCAAACGCGTGGGCATTTTGGGCATGGGCCGCATCGGCAAGGAAATCGCCAAGCGCGCCGAAGCGATGAACAGCCAAATCGCCTATCATAGCCGCCGCCCGGTGCCGGATGTGCCTTACAAGCATTATCCAAGCCTGGTCGAACTGGCGAAGGACAGCGATTTTCTGGTGGTGATTATTCCGGCGACGCCGCAAACCCAGAAGATCGTGGACAAGACTGTGATCGAGGCACTGGGTCCCGCCGGCATTCTGGTGAACGTGGCGCGCGGGGCGGTGGTGGATGAGGATGCGTTGGTCGCCGCGCTCAAATCCGGCGCTTTGGGCGGCGCGGGGTTGGATGTGTTTGCCCAGGAGCCGCAAGTGCCCGCCGATCTATTCGCCATGGATAATGTGGTGCTTCAGCCGCATGTGGGCAGCGCCACACGCGAAACCCGCCGTGCCATGAGCCAATTGGTGCTGGATAATCTGGATGCGCATTTTTCTGGCCGGCCATTGCTGACTCAAATTAAGTAGCAGCAAACATCACCGCACCAGACTGGTGACCGCATACAGAAACGCAGCGCCCAGCAAAGCCGCGAAAGTCGTGAAGGGCCGGGGATAGGCGCGATGGCTTTCCGGCAAAAGACCGCTGGCGCCGATGTGCAGAAATAAACCGCAGAACAAGGCCAGCAAAACCGCCAGCAACCCGGCGCTGGGCACCACCAGCAGACTCAAACCGGCTCCCAACAGCGGCGCAGACGCATCCACCGCCAGCCAGCGCAAGGCGAAGGCGCGGGTGCCGCCATTCTTCATCACCACATTCACGGTGTTGAGGCCGTCGGCGAAATCATGCGCCAGCACAGCGGCGGCCACGATCAAGCCGATCTGATGGTTGGCCTGGAACGCGATGCCCAGCGCAAATCCATCCAGCACGCTATGAGCGGAAAAACTTGCCGCCCCCACAAGTCCGCGCGTGGGATTGACTTGGCCTTCGCAGTCATGGCGCGCCACCAGCCGGTCCAGCACTGTGTAAAGAAAAAAGCCCAGTGCCGCGATGGCCAGCAAAGTGCTTGGCGCATAGAGCCCGCTCCCCGCCTCCAACGCTTCCGGCGCCAGATCGAAAAAGGCAACGCCGATCACCGCGCCGGCGGAAAATCCCATGACCAACGGCAATTTTCCGGCCAACTTCAAAGCCAGCAAGCCGCCGGTCATGGTCGCCAGCGCGGCGGCAAGCGCGATTCCCATCACGGTGAGGCCGGTCATGAAAGCACCCGAAAAAGCCGCCCTGCTTATCGCGGCGGGGCTTGGGGGGCAATGTGGGAGCGTTCGGGACGCACCTGGTCCGCCGGGACCACATCCACGCCCACCTCCACCACATGGTCCTGTCCGCCCAGGATAATGCCGGCCACCGGCGCGACATCGCCATAATCGCGGCCCCAGGACGACGTGACATGACTTGCGCCCACCACCACATTGTTGGTGGGGTCCAGATCCACCCAGCCGAAAGGCGGCGCCCAGACGGAAAACCAGGCGTGGCTGGCATCGGCCCCCAACAGACGCGTTTTTCCCGGCGGCGGCTGGGTCAACAGATAGCCCGACACATAGCGCGCCGGCAGACCGATAGCGCGCAAGGACGCGATGCCGGCATGCGCCAGGTCCTGGCACACACCGGCGCGAATCTCGAACACCCGGTCCAAGGGGGTCGAAACATCGGTCACGGTGGTGTCGTAACGAAAGTCCTTATGGATGCGGTTCATCAGCTCCATAGCGCCCGCCAGGATGGGACGCTGCGGCGGGAAACTCACGCCGCCATAGGCCGCGACGTCGCCGGTGAAACGGGTCATGGGCGAGTCGAACTGATACTGCACCACATCGCGTTCTTCCTCGGTCTGCGGATTTTCCAGCCGCGCGCGAACCTCTTCCCAGATTTGGCTGTCGCGCGACGCGCGCTCCGGCGCGGGCTCGACCGTCACCCGGCTTTCCGCCAGTATTTCTAGATGGGTGTGCGGTCGATCGATGCAAAACCATTCGCACGGATTTTGGAAATAATCCTCCCGCGCCTTCCGGCTGGCGGGTTCCAGGCTGAGCGTGATGTCGCTGCCATGCACGGTCTGCAAGGGCGTGGCGCGCAATCTTAAATGCGCCAGATGCCAGGAATGGGAAACGTCCTGCAAATAGCGGTAGGTGGTGCGGTGGCGAACGAAATATTCCATTCACGCCTCCACAAAAGAACTGCTGCCGGTGCGGCTGCGGCTGGCATGCTGGAAATAGGCATCGGCAATGGCGTCGGACAATTCCGCAGCCCCGGCGGTGATCGCGTCGGTCAATTCGAACAGGCCTGGGCGCACGCCCGATTCGCAAAAGGCCAATCGCGCCGGATTGGCATTGGCGGCGGCGCCGCGCATTTCATGCGCGATGGTGCGCGGCACATCGCTGCGTTGGGCCAGGGTGATGCGCGGCAGCTCGCGCAAATGGCTTTCGATCGCCGCCAGTTGGAAGGCGCAGGAACGCGGGTTGTTCTCATCCAGCATCAACAGGTCCACAAACGGGACCAGCTGAAAGACGTTGAGATAACGCGAACGATAGGTCATGGCGCTATCGGCGATTTCCAGCAGGATGCGCATATGCTCGGTCTCGCGTGCGTCCGGAAACGCCACGGTCTGATGCACCAGCCAGGCCAGATGATGGGCGCGTTCCAAGCGGCGGCCCAGATCCATGAACAGCCAGTTGGGGCCACGCGTCATGTTTTCCGCCGACAGGCCCGACAAAGCGGCGGCCCGGCGCACCAAGGCATCCAGATAAAAACGCGCGCCCGGGCCGTCGAAGGGCGTGTCCAGAGGGGGCAATTGCTCAGCGGCGGTCAGCGCATGAATGGTACGCCAGGTGTCCAGCGACAGGCGGTCGCGCACCGACCAGGCGGCCTGCTCCACCCGCAGCAACAGCCGCTGCAAGCCGCGGCTGTGGCGTGGACTATAGATCAAAAGCTGCAGTTCTTGGAGCAGCGCCTCTTCATCGGCAATGTCCTCGATGGGGGTATCGCTGGCCAGGCTGTAAGGGATCAGAAGCTTGCGCGCCACTTCCAGCGCGCCGGCAGGTTCGTCGTTCACCCGCGCGGCCACCGCGCGCAGGATACGCACAAAACTTTCGGTGCGTTCGGCATAGCGGCCAAGCCAGAACAGATTGTCCATGGCGCGGCTGGGCGCGGATTCGCCATAGCGCTTGATTTCCAGGGTGCGGCCGCCCCCCGTCAGCAGGCTGAAATTGTCTACCGGCGCACCGGAAATCACCCAGGCGTCCTTGCTGGAAGCGCCCGACTGCATGGACAAAGCGCGCACCGTGTCGTCGGCGGCCACACGCGTCAGGCCGCCCGGCATCACCATCCAGCCATTGGGCGTCCAGGCGGCAAAGACGCGCAAGGATACCGGGCGCGCCCCGAACTTGCCTTGCTCGAAGATCGGCGCCATGCCCAGCGGCGAAATTTCCTGCAGCACCATGGTTTCGCCGCGCTGTTTCAGGCGCAGGGCGGTGCGCTCGCGTTCTTCTACGCTCATATCCGCGCCCAATCGCGCGCTGGAATCGCGCGAGAAGAGCGGGCGGGCGTCGAAAGCATCGCGCAGAATGCATTGATCCATCCGCGCCAGCGCTTCCTTGCGGCCCCATTCGGTGCCGCACCAGATGGTGGCAATGTCCGGGATTTTCAGCTCCTCGCCCAGCAAGGCGCGCGCGATATTGGGCAGATAGGCGTCCATGGCCGGGGACTCGATGACACCGCCCCCCAAGGCGTTTGCCAAGACCACGCCGCCCGAGCGCACCGCTTCCACAAGACCGGGTACGCCCAGCGCGCTGTCGCCGCGAAATTCCAAGGGATCGCAAAAATCAGAATCGACGCGGCGGAAGATGGCGGAGACCCGCTCCAATCCCGTCAGTGTCTTCAGAAAGACCTCGCCGTCGCGCACCGCCAAATCGTCGCCTTGCACCAAGGTAAGGCCCAGATAATGCGCCAGATAGACATGCTCGAAATAGGCTTCGTTGTAGGGCCCCGACGTCATCAGCACGGCGCGGTCGCGGCGCGAGGAACCCAGCGCCAGCACATTTTCCTTATAAGCGTTGAAGAAGGAGGCCAGACGCGCCACCTGCATGTCGCCGAAACTTTCCGGGAAAGTCTGGGAAACCACCAACCGATTCTCCAGCGCATAACCCAATCCGCCCGGCGCGTCAGCGCGGCTGGCCATCACTTTCCAGTTTCCGTCGGCGCCGCGCGCCAGATCGGCGGAATAAAGATGCACATGCACATCGCGCACCGGCTTGGTGCCGCAAAGCGGGCGCAAAAAATGCGGGTGACCGGTCACCAGATGCGCAGGCAGAATGCCGTCACGGATCAGGCGGCGTGGCCCATAGATGTCACGCAGCAACTGGTCGGCCAAGCCGGCGCGCTGAATGACGGCGGCCTCGATTGTTTTCCAATCGGCGGCCGACAGGATGAAGGGGATGACGTCCAACTGCCAGGGCCGCGCCTGGCCGCTGTGATCGTCATAGACATTATAGGTGACACCATTGTCCTGAACGGTGGCGCGCGCGCTGGCTTGGCGGCGCTCGAATTCCTCCGGCGACAATTGGCTTAGGGTGCGCGCGAAGTCCTGCCAATGCGGCCTAAGCTGGCCGTCGGCATCACGCAACTCGTCAAAGCGGGACGCGGCAGGACTTACCGGTTCAGCGACTTGCGACACGTACGACTCGGACTCCCCAATCTTATCGTCTTAGGTCCAGAGTATAGGGGAAATCGGGATTTGATACCTCCCTTGCGGCCTCGAACATCCCCCCCGTGAATCCAAAAGCGTCGAATCGGGCCAGCCGGCGGCCCTCGGCTTCGTTGGCGTTAACGGGGAATATCTCGAAATTGCGCCCCCCGGGATGAGCCACATGATAGGTGCAGCCGCCCAAGCTGCGCTTGCGCCAACTGTCCCAGATTTCCACGGTCAGCGGTGCATGGGCTGGAATGGTGGGATGCAGGCCATGGGCGGGCTGCCAGGCCTTGAAACGCAAGCCCGCGACCGCTTCGCCCTGGGCGGTGGCCCGCAAGGGCAGGGCCCGGCCGTTCACCAATGTCCGATGACGGCCCTGGGTCAGTCCGGTCATCTTGACCTGGAGTCGCTCGACCGACGAATCGACGAAGCGTACCGTGCCGCCGGGGGTGCCTTCCTCGGCCATCACATGCCAGGGCTCCAGCGCGCTGCGTAATTCCAGGCCGACGCCCTCATATTGCACGGCGCCGATCTTGGCGAAGCGGAATTCCCAATGCGGCTTGAACCATTCCAGATCGAAGGCAAAGCCATGCGTGTTCATGTCGGCGATGACGTCGGCAAAATCACTCCACACGAAATGCGGCAGCATGAAGCGGTCGTGCAGCCCGGTGCCCCAGCGCACCAGATTGCCGTGATAGGGCTCGCGCCAGAAGCGCGCGATCAAGGTGCGCAGCAATAGCGACTGGGCCAGGCTCATCTCGGCATGCGGCGGCATTTCGAAGCCGCGAAATTCCACCAGGCCCAGCCGGCCGGTGGGGCCGTCAGGCGAATAAAGCTTATCGATGCAGATTTCGGTGCGGTGGGTGTTGCCGGTGGTGTCGGCCAAAAGATTGCGGAAAATACGGTCCACCAGCCAGGGCGGAATATTGGCGGCGGCGCGCGAGGGAATTTCGTCGAAGGCGATTTCCAATTCGTAGAGCGAATCGTGGCGCGCTTCGTCCAGGCGTGGCGCCTGGCTGGTCGGGCCGATGAACATCCCCGAAAACAGATAGGACAGGCTGGGATGGTTCTGCCAGTAAGCAACGAGGCTTTTGAGCATGTCGGGGCGGCGCAGGAACGGGCTGTCGGGCGGGCTGGCCGCGCCCACCACAATGTGATTGCCGCCGCCGGTCCCGGCATGGCGTCCATCGAGCAGGAATTTCTCGGTCGAAAGCCGACAGGCGGCGGCTTCCTCGTAAAGGCTCTTGGTGATGTCGATCTGTTCGCGCCAGGTCTTGGCGGGATGGATATTGACTTCGATCACACCGGGATCGGGCGTGACCTTGATCACATTTATGCGCGGGTCGAAGGGCGGCGGGTAGCCTTCGATATGCACCGCCACATCCATCGTCTCGGCGCATTCCTCGATCGCCGACAGCAAGGCGAAATAGTCGCCTGCGGTGGGCACCGGCGGCATGAACACGCATAGACGTCCGTCGCGCGGTTCCACCGTCAGCGCGGTGCGCACCGCCGGCTCGCTGGCCAGGTTGGCGATATCGGTGTTGATGGGCAGGAATGGACCTTGGCGCACCGGCATGCGGCTGCTTCTGCGCGCCCCGTTGGTATAGCCCTGGCCTGACCGATCGGCGTGTTCCAGCGGCGGCAGCGGCGCGAAGGGATCGGGCGGCGGCACGAAACTGCGCGCCTCGGGCGCCACATAAGGCAAAGAATTCAGCGGCAGGCGAAAACCGATTGCCGAGTCGCCCGGCAGCAGGAACAAATGCCCGCTGCGGGTCGTCCAATGCTCGCTCAGCCAGCGCTGCAGGCCTTTTTCCACCGGCAAAACATAACCAACCGCCTGGCTCAGACCGCGCTCGAACACCCGCGCCAGACGCGCGCGCAATTCGGGATCTTCCAGCTTGGAATCGCGCGGATCGATATTAGCGGCCAACTGCCGCTCTTGCGCCAGGTGGTGCCAGAAATCTTCGAAAGCGGGAATGACATAGGATCCCTCCAGCTCCAGCTTCTGCGCGATGGCGTCGGTGAGCTGTTTGGCATCGGCCAGGGTGGGCGCATGATCTTTATGCTCGGCGGCGATGCGTTCTGGGTTCTTCCACAAGGGAACACCGTCCGCGCGCCAGTAAAGCGCGAAAGCCCAGCGCGGCAAGGATTCGCCGGGATACCATTTGCCCTGGCCGTAATGCAGCAGGCCGCCCGGCGCGAAACGCGCGCGCAGCCGGCGGATCAGCGTGTCCGCCAAGGCCCGCTTGGTGGGACCGACGGCGGCGGTATGCCATTCCGCGCCGGATCGGTCATCGATGGAAACGAAGGTGGGTTCGCCGCCCATGGTCAGGCGCACATCATGGTTCCTCAGAACCTGATCTACGGCATCACCCAGCTTTTCGATCTCGGTCCATTGTTCTTCGCTATAGGGTTTGGTGACGCGCGGCGGCTCCAGGATGCGCGTCACGCTCATGTCGAAATCGAACAACACTTCCGATGGCTCCAGCGCGCCGGAAATCGGCGCGGCCTGGGTCGGGTTGGCGGTACAGGCCAAGGGAATGTGACCTTCGCCGGCAAAAAGGCCGGAGGTCGGGTCCAGGCCCACCCAGCCCGCGCCGGGCAGATAGACTTCGCACCAGGCATGTAGATCGGTGAAGTCGTTTTCGGGACCGGACGGTCCGTCCAGGGATTTCACATCCGGCTTCAATTGGATCAGATAGCCGCTGGCAAAGCGCGCCGCCAAACCCAGATGCCGCAAGAGCTGCACCAAAAGCCAGGCGCTGTCGCGGCAGGAGCCCGATCCCTTGCACAGTGTTTCCTCCGGCGTCTGAATGCCGGGCTCCATGCGGATCAAATAGCCGATGTCGCGCGCCAACTGCGCATTGAGATCGAAAATGAATGTGGTGGTTTGCTTGGGCTCGCGCGCAATGGCGGCAAGATAGCGGTCAAAGGCGCGCCCACCATCAGCGGCTATCAGATAGGGCTCAAGCTCGGCTTTCAGTTCGGGCGCATAGACGAAGGGGTATTTTTCCGCCTCCGGCTCCAGAAAAAAGTCGAAGGGATTGATGACATTCATCTCGACCGTCAAATCGACGCTGACGGTGAAATGATCGGTCTTATCCGGAAACACCACCCGTGCCTGCCAATTCGACTGCGGATCCTGCTGCCAGTTGATAAAATGGCCTTCCGGCTCGATCTTCAGGGCATAGGCCAGCACCTTGGCGCGGTTATGGGGGGCGGGCCGCAAGCGAATGGTCTGCGCCCCCAGCGCAATGGGCCGGTCGTAGCGGTAGCGGGTGACATGGCGGAGGGCGGCCTGAATGCTCATCGAAAAGTCCCTGTGGAAAAGAACTATGCCGCAACTGCGAAGAGCGGGCTATCAGCCGTTGCGCCGCAGGTCCTGCCGGGAACGCCGCGGGCATAGGGGGCGTTTCCACAGGGCTTCTGCGGAAATTCTCCATGAAATTGTTCAGCTGCCAGGGCTGCGGCCAGCTCCTGTATTTCGAAAATATCCGCTGTGAAAATTGCGGCCGGGCTCTCGGCTATCTTGTTGATATAAATGATATTTCAGCGCTAGACCCGGTGGAAAATGGCGGCTGGTGCCTCTTGGCGGCCCCCCGCAAATCCTACAAATTCTGCCGCAATTACGATGCCGGCATGTGCAATTGGATGGTGCCGGCAGACGACGAGATCGGCTTTTGTGTCGCCTGCCGCCACAACCGGACGGTCCCTGATCTTTCGGTCCCCGGCAATGATCTTCTGTGGCGCAAAATCGAGACCGCCAAGCATCGGCTGTTTTATTCCCTGCTGCGCCTGAGCCTGCCTCTAGAAAACCGCAGCGACGATCCCGAACGCGGACTGGCCTTCGACTTCCTGGCCGATCCGCCGGAAACCCACGCCACCGGCGTGATGACCGGTCATGACAAAGGCCTGATTACCCTGGCGCTCAAGGAAGCCGACGACGCGACGCGCGAAAAGGTTCGCAGCGAGATGGGCGAACCCTATCGCACTCTTTTGGGGCATTTGCGGCATGAAACCGGGCATTATTTCTGGGACCGGCTGGTGGAGAATGACGACGCCCAGTTCGCGGCGTTTCGCGCGCTGTTCGGCGACGACCGCCAGGACTATGGCGCAGCTTTGGAGAAACATTATCAGGACGGTCCCCCGCCGGATTGGCAGGAGCGCTTCATCAGCATGTACGCCGCCACCCATCCTTGGGAGGACTTTGCCGAAACATGGGCGCACTATCTGCACATCGTCGATACGCTGGAAACCGCGGGAGCCTTTGGCCTCAAGGTAAAACCGCGCCGCGCCCGGGGCGCCTTGGCGGCGGCGATCGATTTCGATCCCTATAAGGCGGCTGACATGCGCGTGCTGATCGATGCGTGGCTGCCCATCGAATTCGCCACCAACAGCATGAACCGCAGCATGGGATTGACGGACCTGTATCCCTTCCTGCTGTCACCCAAGGCGATCGAGAAGCTCGCCTTCATTCACGCGCTGACGCACCGCCAGGACGTCGAGATACGCAAAGCCGGTTAAGCGGCGGCGGCCCGGTGGCATACACGCGCGGCCGGCAGATGTACCGTGACGCGAGTGCCTTTGCCGACCTGGCTTTCCAGGCGCACGGTGCCACCATGGGATTCCGCCAAGCCTTTGACGATGGCAAGGCCCAGGCCTGTGCCCCTGTCGGTGATCGCCACATCATGTTTGCCTTGGCCGAAACTATCGAACACCTTGGCCTGGTCTTCGGGGGCGATGCCCACGCCGCTATCGCTGACCCCGAACGCGATACCGCCGTCCGTATGGCGGTTGGCGAAAACGCTGATCGTTCCGTTTTCCGGGGTGAACTTCACCGCATTGGACAACAGATTGAGCAGAATCTGTTTGATGGCTCGCTCATCGGCTTGGATATTGGGCATGGCGGGATCGATGGCGTTCTCCAGAATGGCGTTGTTGTTCTCGGCGCGCCAGGTCACCAACTGCAAGGTTTCCTCGGCGATGGTGTTCAAGTGCAGCTCCGTTTCCTCCAGCTGCCACCGCCCCGCTTCGATCTTGGCCAGATCCAGAACGTCGTTGATCAGCGCCAGCAAATGCTTGCCCGAAGAATTGATCAGGGCGGCATACTCAACAGTGCGCGCTTTGTCGTTTTCGAAGATGCGGCTGGCGATGATTTCCGAAAAACCCAGAATCGCATTCAACGGCGTGCGCAGTTCGTGGCTCATATTGGCGAGGAATTGCGATTTGGCCAGGCTGGCGGCTTCGGCGCGTTCGCGGCCGCGGTCGGATTCCAGTTTGGCCATCACCAATTCGGCCATCAGGGAATCGCGTTCCTGAGACATCACAATGGCGGCCCGGGCGCGGCCATAGTTGCGCCGCACGATCAAGGCCAAAAACCCCACATAAAACGGCGCTATCAAGGCTATCAAGGCGCAACGCATGAAAGCCTCGGGCGTGAACAGGCCCTGGAGCGGCACGGCTGTCAGCACCACCAGATAAAGCAAAAAAGCGGGCCGCGAGATGGTACGGCATGCGCCGGTACCGGCGGCATGCGCGGCCATGGTCGCAGCCAACACCAGCTCCACCATCACAGGATTGGAATTTCTGCTGCTCTCCCAGAACCACAGGCCCAACGACGCCCAATTGGCGATAAAGAACAGGTTGACGGCTGCGACACGGATCGCCCATTTGCGGGTTTGGGCGCTGGTCAGGCTGGATTGCGGAAAGCTGGCCAGCACGATCAGTTGCGGTACCAGGCCAAGCAGCATCTGTGCGTACCAGCCCGCCATTTGCTGGATGCCCACATACTGCGAAAAGATGGCCGCGATCGCCACGCCGAAGATCGGCACCACCAGGCGGTTGGCTTTAAGATTTTCCACCACGCCGCGCAGCAGGGAGAGTTGAACGCGGCTTTCGCGCTCTTCTTCTGCGTGTAGGTCTGTTACCCAAATCGGGCTGTTGGATGTCATGAAAACCCCGGCCGGGCGGAACTTTGCATCTCCAACCCTTAAGGGGAACTTGCGCTGGGAACGCAGCCGCACAAATTAACCAAGCTGAAGATAGCGGCTCGCCTGTGCCAATTTAGAACATGCTATAAAGCACGCGGCGATCGCATGACCTAAGGCTTGGTTATGAGAAGGAGCGCGATGCGCGTTAAACTCTTGATAGCCGGTGTGTTGCTGTTGTCAGCGGCGGTTTCCGCCGCCGGCGCCGTGACCGTCGCCATGACCCCGGCGCCCAAGGCGGTGCCTTGTATTTGTCCAAAGGCTGCCCAAAAAACACCAACCCCACGCCCGGCCAAAGCAGGCGCGGCGTCCAGAGCGCGGCGCGACCTGCATCGCCACGCCAAGCCCGCGCGCTATCGCTATGCCGACGCGGCGCCCCTCCGTGGGCGTACATGGCTGGGCCGCGGCGAGGTTTTTCCTTCCGCGTCCGCCGCAGCGCCTCACGATGCGCGCGCTGATGAAGAACCGGGTTTGCGGATTGAGCCTTATGGCTGGACCGGCGGCGTGGGCTATGCGGCGGAAGGCGGCGGTGGTTATGGCGGCGGTTTGGCGCTTGCCAATGGCGGCGGCGTGGAAAACGGTCCGACCTACAACAGCTATAATCAAAGTTTCCAATTCAATCCCAGCCAGGCCGGGCCATTCCAGCCACGCTTGATGGGCGGGCTCGCGCCGCCCAGCCGTTGATGGATTAAGCCGAGGGCTTGGCCGCCAGCCGGGGATGATGGGTGTAGATCGCAAACGGGATCGAAGCCGCATAGATCAGCAGGCCTACGGTTATGGTGGCCCAAGGCCAAGCGATCAGCAGTGCCGCAAGGCCGGTAAAACACACCCCTGCCAAAATGCGGTGCTGACGTTGCAGCTTCATATATTTGATAGACGGTGTCGGCAGGCGGCTGACCATCAACACCGATGTGATGGCAATGGCGACGCCCGATACCCAAGGCTCGCGCACCCAAGAATCCTTCCATTGGAAGGAAACTAAGAGAGGCAGCAACATCATGCAGGCCGCCGCCGGTGTCGGCAGGCCGGTGAAATAGGGATTGCCCTTGGTGGCGCCTTCGTCGCGCACGCTTTCGACATTGAAGCGGGCAAGCCGGATGGCGGCGCAGGCGCAAAAGATCAAAGCGGCGGCCCAACCCGCATTACCCATCTTTTGCAGGCTCCACATATAGATGATGACGCCCGGCGCCACGCCGAAGCTCACCAGATCCGCAAGACTGTCGAGTTGCGCGCCAAAGCGGCTATCGGCGCCCAGCAAGCGTGCGGCGCGGCCATCCAGCATGTCCAGGATCATGGCGCCAATCACAAAAGCAACGGCGGTGGCCCATTCATCCGCCAGCCCGAAGCGGATGGCAGTGACGCCGCAGCAAAGCGCCAGCAAGGTCAGAGTCGAAGGTATCAGCTTGCCGATGGAAAGGTCTTCCAGCCTTTCCAGACGCGCGGCCACGATCTGGCGGGCACGTTTGCGGCGGGAAATGCGGTCCGGCGGTGGCTGCAAAATAATTCCTCGTCGCTAATTGCTCGTTGCTAGAGACGGGCCAACACGGTTTCGCCCGCCCGGGTTTTGGCTCCGGATGCCACCAGAATTTCCGCACCCGGCGGCAGATAGACGTCCACCCGGCTGCCGAAGCGGATAATGCCAAATCTGGCGCCCCGGCGCACCCCTTCTCCCTGGACAAGATCGCAGACGATCCGGCGCGCCACCAAACCGGCGATCTGCACCACCGCCAGGTCGCGATCGTCACCGCTTTCACCTTCGGGTCTGACGCGGATGGACATGCGCTCATTGTGAATGCTGGCCTTGTCGAAGCTCGCATTGAAGAATTTTCCGGCACGATAAGACAAGGCCACCACCTTGCCGGACACCGGATTGCGGTTCACGTGCACATCGAAGACATTCATGAAAATGGAAAGCCGGGCGCGGGGCGCATCGCCCATTCCCAGTTCGGCGGGCGGCACCGCTTCCACCACCGGCAACAATTTTCCGTCGGCGGGGCAGATCACCAGGCCGGGTTCTTGCGGCGTCTTGCGTTCGGGATCGCGAAAGAAAGCGACGCACCACAGCGTCACCGGCATCAACAGCCATCCCAGCCAGGCTGCCAACACGAACGCCAAAAGATTGACCGCCACGAAGATCGCGATAAAGGGATAGCCTTCGCGGTGAATGGCGATGTTCACGGGCCGAGCTCTTTCTTTGGTCGCTCCCGCTCGCGCGGTGCGCGTCTTGTATCAGGCGCTGCGGCTGCCCGTGAAGGGAAAGGAACCGAAAGAACCTGCCTTGACGCTGCCGGACAGTTTGTCGCCGTCCACCGTGCCGCTGAAATCCAAAGTCAAAGGCAGCGGACTGGT
This sequence comes from Rhizomicrobium sp., assembly GCA_035275465.1. Taxonomy (GTDB): domain Bacteria; phylum Pseudomonadota; class Alphaproteobacteria; order Micropepsales; family Micropepsaceae; genus Rhizomicrobium. The sequence goes on from DATEMS010000045.1 coordinate 79,229, forward strand.
GATCTTGGCCGACCAGCTGACGGCATCGCCATCCACTTTGCCGTTTTCCAGCGGCCCGGAGCCTTGCTGCGCGGTTTGGGTACCGGTCAGGGTCGTGCCGCTGGTGGCAAGGTCCAATTGCGCCTTTTGCGCGCCCATGGGCGAATTGATGACGATTTCCCATTTGCCGTCCACGGCCATGCTGGTCTCCCTGGGTGAAATGTGGCGCGCATCTAAGGACGCCATGGACCCCGGCGCAAGAGGGCTCCCAAAAACACGTCTGTTGCGCGTGTGACATAGCCCTCCCCCGTCGCGCGTATGCGCATGACGGGGGAGGGTGAGGCCGATGGCCAAATCGGCCGAACGAAGCAGCGCTTGCGCTGCGAAGGCCGGTGGGGGAAAACAACCCATGTCTAGAAAAAGTATCATCTTGCCAAAGGGGCGCCGCGCCCGCGGCGGCTCGCCCTGGATATTCTCCAACGAAATTCGCATGGACGCTGCCGCCAAGGCCATCGCGCCCGGCGCGGTGGTCAATGTGCGCGGCGAGGATGGGCGCGCCTTCGGCACCGGCTATTTCAATCCCAAGAGCCTGATCGCGGTCCGGCTATGGTCGGACGATTGCGACCTGGCGATCGACCGCGATTTTTTCACCGGGCGGCTCAAGCGGGCTCTGGCGTTGCGCGAAGCGATTTACGCCAGGCCTTTTTACCGGCTGCTGCATGCCGAAGGCGATGGCGTGCCGGGGCTGGTGATCGACCGCTTTGACGATACCTTGACGGTACAGATCGGCACCGCCGGCATGGAACGCCAGATAGAGACGCTGCTCCAGGCGCTGGATATCGTGCTGAAGCCCAAGACGGTGGTGTTGCGCAATGACGCGCCCTCGCGCGCCTTGGAGGGGCTGGATTCCTACGTGAAGACGGTGAAAGGCGAAGGCCATCGCATCGCGGTGGAGGAAAATGGCGCGCGCTATATCGCGGACCTGGCCGAGGGGCAGAAGACCGGCTGGTATTACGACCAGCGCGACAATCGCGCCTTTATCGCGGGCCTTGCCAAAGGCAAGACGGTGCTGGACGCCTATTCCTATACCGGCGGCTTTGGCATCCTGGCGGCGAAAGCGGGCGCCAAGGAAGTGGTATGCCTGGACAGTTCCGCGCCCGCCTTGGTCCTTGCCGAAGAAAGCGCCCGCGCCAGTGGCGTGAGTGTTCAAGCCGTCAAAGCCGATGTGTTCGAAGAGCTGGAACGGCTGAAAGCCGCTGGTGAGACATTCGACATCGTGTTGGCCGATCCGCCGCCCTTTGTGAGATCCAAGAAAGACCTGGAACCGGGCGCCAAGGCCTATCGCAAATTGGCGCGGTTGGCGGCCGAGGTGACTGCGCCCGGCGGTGTGCTGATGATCGCTTCCTGCTCGCACAATATTCCGCCCGAACGTTTCGCGGCGGAATGTGCCCAGGGCCTGCAGCGCACGGGCCGCCGCGCCGCGATGATCCGCCAGGCCGGCGCGGGCCCGGACCATCCGGTGCATCCGTTATTGCCGGAAAGCGCCTACCTCAAGGCGAACGCCTACGCCCTAGATTGAGACTTGCGTTCCCAATTCCACCACGCGGCCCGGCGGCAAGTGATAGAAGCGCGCCGGGCTGAGCGCGATGGAAGCCAGCCACATATAAAGCCCCACCCGCCAACGCGGCATGCCGGGCTTGGCGCCGGGCACCAGGGTTTCGCGCCCCAGAAAATAGGTGGTGGTATCCGGCTCCAACGCCAGGCCCTGCGCGCGCGCCAATGCAAGGGCTGCGGGAACATCGGGCGTTTCGAAGAAGCCATAGGAAATCTTGACCGTGAAAAAGCCCTTGCCCAGCTTGTCCACCGTCACCCGCTTGGTTTTGGAAACATAGGGCGAATCCGCCACCGTCACGCTGCAGATCACCACCCGCTCATGCAGCACCTTATAGTGCTTGAGACTGTGCAGCAGCGGGTTGGGCACCACATCCTGCCGCGGCGACAGAAACACCGCGGTGCCCGCGATGCGCTGGCTGAACTTGTCGGCGCGGTCCAAAAACAGATCCAACGCCAAGGCGCTATCGCGCATCGCCTCCAGATGCACGCGGCGTCCCAAGCGCCAGGTGTCCATCACCACGAAAGTGGCTCCGGCCACCACCAGCGGCAACCAGCCGCCTTCCGCGATCTTGAGGCCGTTGGAGGCCAGGAAGGCGAGGTCTATCAGCCCCAACAGACCGAACACGGCATAGACGGCCGGCCGATTCCACTTCCAACGATAGATCGCCACCAGTCCGACCAACAGGGTCGAGATCACCATCACGCCTGTCACCGCGATGCCATAGGCGGTGGCCAGGGCCTCGGAGCTTTTGAAAATCAACACGATCAGCACCACGCCAGCGCACAGCATGGTGTTGATGCGCGGCACATAAATCTGGCCTACTTCGGCGGCGCTGGTGTGGCGGATTTCCATCCGCGGCAACTGGCCAAGCTGGACCGCCTGCTTTGTGATGGAGAAGACACCGGAAATCACGGCCTGCGAGGCAATGATCGTCGCCAGCGTCGCCAGCACCACCATCGGGTAATGCGCCCAGCCCGGGGTCATCGCAAAGAACAGGATCGGCGCGGCTTCCGGATGCACCAGCAGCAAGGCGCCCTGTCCGAAATAGTTCAGCAGCAAGGCGGGAAAAGCGACGAACAGCCAGCCCCAGCGGATGGCGCGCGCGCCGAAATGGCCCATATCGGCATAGAGCGCCTCGCAGCCCGTCACCGCCAGCACCACCGAGCCCAGCACGACGAAGGCAGCCCAGGGTTCGGCGGCAAACAGGTACAGGGCATGGGCGGGATTTACGGCGTGCAGAATCTGCGGTGCGCGCAGGATGGCCATGACGCCCAGCGCTGTCAGCGCAGCGAACCACAGCAGGATAACCGGCCCGAAAAAGCGCCCGATCTTGTGGGTGCCGTGATTTTGCACCGCGAACAGTCCGATCAGAATCGCCAGGGTGAACGGCAGGACAAGGTGCTTCAGCGCGTCATTGTCGACCGCGATGCCTTCCACCGCCGACAGCACCGATATGGCCGGGGTCAGCATGCCGTCGCCGTAAAACAGCGCCAGTCCCAGAAGCGCCACGACGCCGATAGCGGTCTTGGCGGGGCGGCTCACCGGCGCGCGATGGGCCAGCGCCGCCAATGCCATCACCCCGCCTTCGCCATTATTGTCCGCGCGCAGAATCAGGAGCACATATTTGATCGTCACCACCACGATCAGCGCCCAGAAGACGAGCGATACGCAGCCGTATATCGCTGCGGCGCTGGGCCCCCCCGCCGCCTGGATCGAAGCGCGCATGGCGTAAAGCGGGCTGGTGCCGATGTCGCCGTACACCACGCCCAAGGCGCCAAGAGTAAGGATCAGGTCGCGTTTAAGGCTGCGCGGGGACGGCGCCTCGATATCCTGTTTCATGGTGGGGAAATGCCTCACTTCTAAAAGTGGCCGGGCGGTGAGAAGGCGCCGTCAGGTCTTCTGTTACGGCCGTTCCCAGGGAACGGTCAGGATATCTCCAAAGACTCAGCCGCATATTCGAATGGTGATCTGAGTACCCAATTCTGCTGCCTGTGAGGCAAAGCGCGCGGGACCATAGGCTTAGTCCCGGCAAGCTCCCAGTGGGGCGAGGCAGAATGGCGCAGGATTGTCTATAAGTATTTGGAAGTATTAATTTATTTCGCCGACCAAGGCTGTTGCGCCCCTGGAGGCGCCGCCCGCCATCAAATCGGGGCGGGCGTCTTCGCCGCGGCCACCGATAAAGCCCTGTACCGGATACAGCCTGCCGCCCCAGCTGCCGGTCCTGAGATTGAAGACCCTGACCAGCGACCAGTCATTGCCGCTGGAGACATCCTCGATCGGATTGTTCAGATAGATTGCGCCGTCGTTCAGCCAATTGGCGTGATCCACCCGGATCTCGCGCGCACTCACCGTCGCCCGCACCACCGCGACATGGCCGCGGGTTGGCCCGGCATAATTGTTCAATACCATCACCGCGCCCTCTTCGGGCAAGGGCGTGCGCGGATATTTTCCCGCCGCCTGATCCCACCAGGTATAGGCGTCGCCGTAAATTTTTATGCCGGAATGTTCGCGCGCATAAGGCACGCATTGCAGCGGTTTGTGGGGTTGCACCACGGCCCCGCCGGTTTCATACAGCATTGGGTTTTCGCGATCGTCCATCACCGTGCTGGCGCAGCCGCAAAGGCCCATCGCCAACAAGCCCGCCGCCGCCAATCTTGCGATTGCTTGCATCCCGCCGATCCTCAACCCCGCGCCAGTCTAGGCGCGGCCGGTTCAAGGCGGCGTTAGAGGGGTTGTTCAAAGATGCGGCGTCTTTTTAAGACACCGCTAACCATGACCGCGGCGCTATTCGCCGGGGCTGATCTGTTGACGCACGGCGCGCGGCGCCAAGACGCCCATGGCGCCGATGGACACCAGGCCCGACACCGCGAAGAAGAAGAACAGCGCGCTCCAATTGGATTCGGCGAAGGCAAAAACCGGCAAGACCACGCCCACCACCAACTCCGGAATGCCGCGCCAGCCGCCATTCTGAATCTCGCCAACCCGGGTGGTGCGGTTGAAGTCCATCCGGCTGGAGAAAAAGGCTTCGAAGGTGGCGCGGGTATTGGCCAGGATCAGGCCGGACGGGAAAACCACCGCCAACAGCAAGGAAGGGATCAGCTTGGCTTCTTTCTGGCGGCCCAGCATGCGCTGGCCCAGATAGAGATAGCCGATCGAGGATGCGATCCCCAGCGCGGTGACCATCAGGCCCAGCCAGGTGACGCCGGGATAATAGACCACGCCCATATACATCAAGGTGAGCGAAATCGCGGCGCTGGCGAAAGCCAGCATATAGAAGGAGAATTGGCACATTTGCAGCGTCATCGCCGCGCGTTTCCAAAGCGGCATGGTGCTGGACCAGATCACCGGCATCAGCTTGCGCGCCACTTGCGCATGACCCTTGGTCCAGCGCGCTTGCTGGGCCCGCCAGGCAGCGGCGGTTTGCGGCAGTTCGCCGGGCACCACCACATCCGATACCATGGCGCCGCGCCAACCCTGCATCATGCAGCGCATGGAAAGATCCAGGTCTTCGGTCAGCGTATCGCCGGTCCAGCCGCCGCCTTGCTCAATGGCGGTGCGATTCCAAACCCCGGCGCTGCCATTAAAAGAGATCGGCATTCCGGCGCGGAAGCGCGCTTCTTGCTCTACGGAGAAATGGGCATCCAGCAGCACGCCTTGCACCCGCGTCAGCCAATTGGCGGCGCGGTTGGCATGGCCCCAGCGCGCCTGAACAAAGGCCAGCCCGCTATCGGCCAACAACACCGGCACGGTGCGGCGCAGAAAATCTGCGGGCGGCACAAAGTCCGCGTCCAGCACCGCCACAAAGGGCGCGTCGGAATGGCTAAGACCATAGGCGAGATTGCCGGCCTTGAAACCTTTGCGGTCGCCGCGGCGCAGAATCTGGAAATTGACATTTTCCGGCACCACCGCGCGCACGCTGGCGGCCAATTCGTCATGGCCCGCGTGATCGCCATCGTCGAGCAATTGAATGGTGAGGCGGTCGAGCGGCCACTGCATGCGCGCGGCGCTGGCGGCCACGCGCGCGGCCAAGGGGCCTTCGTTGCAGACCGGCAATTGCACCAGGACATGCGGCAGATCGGCGTCATCCAGTTCCGCATGCTTCAAGTGCGGGCGCTTGCGGAACACGCGCACCCAAGCCAGGCCGGCAAGCTGGACCGAAAGCGTGCAGACGCAGATCAAAACGATGCAAAGGGCAAATTGAAGGAATTGGGAAAGATCGTGCATGGCGATCGTTCAGGCCCCCACAAGGCTTGTTTTTCTTAACCGGCGAACCGGCCGTTCCGGCCCATTTTGGACCTTTGACCGGCGGTTAGGCCCCGGCGGTGCGAACTTCTCCTGCCCGGCGTCCTTTAGCAAGAGGGTGCAGTGCAAAATGAACCGATCAGCCCCGGAAGCCTCATAAAATCAAGGTACTGCAAGGGGTCTTACCGGTTAACCGGTCTAAAAAGAGGCGCCTGAAACTGGGATTTGGCTCTTACCGTTCCCATATTAAGATCAAGGACCGTGAGGGGCACGGACAGGAGCTTGTCATGATTCGACCTTATCCCATCCCCCGCCTTTTGGCCCGGGCGGTTCCCTTAACCCTGGCGGCGTTGCTGCTCGCGGGCTGTATGACGCCTTCGCCCTATGCCCCGCGCCTGGAAGGCCAGCGGACCGGTTATACCGACCGGGCGCTGACTCAGAACCGCTACCGCATCACCTTTACCGGCAACACGGCCACCCCGCGGGAGACGGTGGAAAGCTATCTGCTGCTGCGCGCCGCGGAAGTGACCCGCGCCGCCGGCTACACCAACTTTGTGTTCGACACCCGCAACACCAAGGCCAACCACAGCTATCAGACGGTGCCCTATGGGCCCCCGGATCCCTATTGGGGCTATTATCGCCGCGGCTTTGGCTATTGGGGCGGTTGGGGCTTTGCCTATGATCCGATGGTGGATGTGGTCGTACGCACCAACTACGAAGCCTATGCCGAGATTGTCCTGCTGACGCCGGAGCAAGCCGCAAAGGAGCCGCGGGCTTTGAATGCGGGTGAGGTGATCACGCGGATTGGGCCTGACGCGGCGCCGAAGCCAAATCCTGCGTAAGGCGCTCTAGGATTTGCGGAGGATAAATTCGCTATAGCCGCCGCGCGAGGCCACGCTATCCACGGCGTGGCCTTCGCCATGGCACATATGTGGAATATCCACCACCGACATGGGATCGTCCGCCAGCACGGTCAGGGCCTCACCAGGGGATAAGCGCGCCAACGCTTTTCGCGCCAGCAAGGCTGGCAAAGGGCATTTCAAGCCGCGCAAGTCCAAGATCTCGTCCATCGCCTCATCTTGATTAGAACAGGTGCCCGGCTCAAGCTCGCGAATCGGGAGATACGCTTTGGGTCTTTGGGGCGCGATCAGGCGCGAATATATCTACCTCACCAGTATCGCGCGCACCCTGTGGCTGCTGCGTCTGGTCAAGCCCAATGCGACCCGCAGCATCGTGGACATCGTCGAGGAGCAGGCGCAGCGGCGGCCCGGCAATGTGGCGATCTTTTATCTGGGCCAGCGCTGGACCTATGCCGAAATGAATGCGCGCGCCAACCGTTACGCCCATTGGGCGCTGTCGCAGGGAATCGGCCGCGGTGATTGCGTGGCGCTGTTGATGGAAAATCGGCCGGACTATATCTGCGCCTGGCTGGGCCTGTTCAAAGCCGGCGCCCAGGTGGCGCTGATCAACACCAATCTCATGGGCGCGGCGCTGGCCCATTCCATCGCCATCTCCGGCGCCAAACACGCCATTGTGGGCGTGGAATTGGCGGAGAATTTCCGCGCCGCGCCGTTCGAGACCGCGCCGGCTTTGTGGGTAGAAGGGGACGGCGAAAACCTCTCAGCGGCGCTGGCGCAAGCCTGGGATGCGCCGCCCGGCCATCAAGCGCGCGCTGGCATCACCCTGAAGGAGCGCGCCTTTCTGATTTATACCTCCGGCACCACGGGCCTGCCCAAGGCGGCCAATTTCAGCCATATGCGCATGCTGTTCATGATGAGCGGTTTTGTCGGGGCCTTGCGGCCGCGCGCGAGCGACCGCATCTACGATCCTTTGCCGCTTTATCATTCCACCGGTGGGGTCTGCGCGGTGGGCATGGCGTTTTTTTCCGGCGGCTCGCTGATCCTGAAGCGAAAATTCTCGGTCCATGAATTCTGGGGCGATGTCCACCGCTATCAGGCCACGATTTTTGAATATATCGGCGAATTGTGCCGCTATTTGTTGAACGCGCCGCCGTCCCATTTGGACCGTGGCCATCAGATACGCGCCATCACCGGCAATGGCCTTCGGCCGGAAATCTGGCGCCAGTTCCAGGAACGTTTCGCCATTCCGCGCATCGTGGAGTTTTACGGCGCCACCGAAGGCAATGTTTCGATGCTGAACTATGACGGCACAATTGGCGCGGTGGGGCGCGTACCCGATTATCTGGAGTGGTTGTTGCCCAGCCGCATTGTGCGTTTTGACGTGGAAAAGGAAATGCCGGTGCGAGGACCGGACGGGCTGTGCGTCGAATGTCTTCCCGATGAGGTGGGCGAAGCGCTGGGCGGCATTTCCACCCGCGCGGGCCGGGAGTTCGAGGGTTACACCGCCAAGGCCGACAGCAACAAGAAGATGCTGCGCGATGTGTTCGCCAAGGGCGATGTGTGGTTTCGCACCGGCGATCTGATGCGGCGCGACGCCCATGGCTATTTCTATTTTGTCGATCGCATCGGCGACACTTTCCGCTGGAAGGGCGAGAATGTTTCCACCGGCGAGGTGGGCGAAGTCCTGGCGGCGGTGCCCGGCATCCTGGAAGCCAATGTCTTTGGCGTGACGGTCGCGGGCGTGGACGGCCGCGCCGGCATGGCATCGCTGGTGGTGAATGGCGATTTCCAGCTGGCCGGTTTGCCGGCCCGGCTCAAGGAAAGGCTGGCCTCCTATGCGCGGCCCATTTTCCTGCGCCTGTCGCCGCGCATCGATGTCACCGGCACTTTCAAGCAACGCAAGGTGGATCTGGTGCGCGAGGGATTCGATCCGGCCGCGATCGCCGATCCGCTCTTTTTTCTGGACCCCGACAGCGGCCAATATGAGCGCCTGACGCCGGAGCGCTATGCGGACATCGCGGAAGGTCGCGTGAAGTTTTAGGCTGGACGATCCCAAAAATTGTCATTCCCGCGAAAGCGGGAAGGTGGATTCTCGTTCGAAGTGCAACAGTTGGCTTAGAAAGACCTCTGCTGGGCTATTCCAGTCAAGGCATTTTCTGGGGGTGTTGTTGTAGGCGTTGACGAGAGCGGTCAGCCG